>DASXVK010000509.1:0-5079 GCA_036504295.1 Polyangia bacterium | reverse complement strand
TCCTCGGCATGCTGCCGGTCAAGCCCGGCCTCCTCGCCGAGGCCGACGGCGACCTCTTCGTGATCGACCTGCTGCGGCTGCGGGCGCTCAAGCACAACCAGAAGCTGCAGCGCGTCCTCGCGCTCCTCGGGCCGCTCGTGCGCGTCTCGCGGGTGGCGACCGAGAAGGACGTGCTCGCCATCTCGCTGACGCCGCGGCTCCTGGGGCTGGTGGAGACCGCGCAGGCGCTCATCGCGCTGCGCCGCGCCACCGCGGAGTAGCCGTGGCCCCGTCGCCGCGCCTGAGCGGCCGCTTCGACCTCGACGACCCGGCGGGCCCGCGGTGCGCCTGGTCGGGCTCGGCCATCGCCGCGCGCTTCTCCGGCGCCGCGGTCGCGGTCCGGCTGCGCGGCGCCGGCGACTGGTTCGCCGTGACGCTCGACGGCGCGGAGCTGCCGCCGCTCGCGCTGACCCCGGCGCAGGAGGGCTACCCCGTCGCGCTCGGCCTGCCCCCGGGCGAGCACGACCTCGTGCTCACCAAGCGCACCGAGCCCCTCGTCGGCGAGGCGCAGCTCCTCGGCTTCGACCTCGCGCCGGGCGGCCGCCTGCTGCCGCCGCCGCCGGCGCCCGCCCGGCGCCTCGAGTTCGTGGGCGACTCGATCACGGCGGGCTTCGGCGTCCTCGGCCGGGACGCGTCGTGCCCGTTCAGCGCCGACACCGAGGACTTCACCCGCACCTACGCGGCGCTCACCGCGCGCGCGCTCGGCGCCGAGCCGGTGGCGGTCGCCTGGTCGGGCCGCGGCGTGTGCCGCAACTACGGCGACGAGCCGGGCGACCCGATGCCGGCGCTCTACGAGCGGACGCTGCCGGCCCGGGCGGAGAGCCGCTGGGACTTCACGCGCTTCACGCCCGACGCCGTCGTGCTCAACCTGGGCACCAACGACTTCTCCGTCGGCCGTGCGCCGCCGGCGGCGGCGTTCGTCGCGGCCTACGGCGGCCTCGTGCGCCGCATCCGCGCGGCCTACGACCGCGCGCCCGTCGTCTGCACCCTCGGCCCGATGCTGAGCCCGGGCGAGCTGGCCACGGCCCGCGCCCACGTCGCGGCGGCCGTCGACGGGCTCGCGGACGTCCACCTCCTCGAGCACCCGCCCCAGGACCCCGCCGACGGCTTCGGCTGCGACGGCCACCCGAGCGTCACGACGCACCGCCGGATGGCGGCGCGGCTCACGGCGCTGCTCCGCACCGCGCTCGGCTGGTGACGCGCACCCGGCCGGTGCGCGCGCTCACTCGGTGAGCGTGGCGTAGACGGAGTCCGTGGCGCGGGCCGCGGCGTGGCAGCCGGCGCACGCGGCGGCGTCGATGGCGATGGGCGTGCCCGCGGGATCGAACGCCGCGAAGCGCCAGCCGCCGGTCGCGGTGGCGGCCGGGTCCTTCACCTGGACGACGTCGCGGCGCTTCGCCCCGGCGCTCAGCGTGCCCTCCTTCGTCTCGACCTCGAAGATCGAGACCACGAACGTCGCGCCGCGCTCGAAGGTGCGGGCCTGGCCGCGCGCGCGCAGCCCCTTGAGCGCCTCCTTGTTCGCGTACACGTTGTGGAAGCCGTACATCCCGTGCTCGCGATCGGTGACGGCCATCGACTTGACGTGCATCCAGGCGCGGAACCCCGGCGGCAGGCCCGGGGCCTTGCCGGCGCCCGGATTCGCCAGGGCCAGGGCGGCGAGGCTCGTGGCGGCCGCGGCGGTGAGGACGGCGGCCCAGCGGGCGGATCTCGGCATGCGGCACCTCCGGTTGGTAGGTTGGAGCCAAGCCGGGCCGGATGGGTTCGCGGCTGCTAGACTGGGCGCGACGCCATGCCCGCACCCCTGCCGCACCTCGTCCTCGCCTCGACCTCGACCTTCCGGCGCGAGCTGCTCGCCCGCCTGCGCCTGCCGTTCGACGTCGCGCGCCCCGACACCGACGAGCGGCCGCGCCCCGGCGAGGCCCCCGCGGCCACCGCCGAGCGGCTCGCGCGCGAGAAGGCCGAGGCCGTGGCGGCGCGCTTCCCCGGCGCCCTCGTCATCGGCAGCGACCAGGTCGCCTCCTGCGGCGACGAGCGGTTCGACAAGCCGGGCTCGCGCGCCGGCGCCATCGCCCAGCTCGAGCGGCTGGCCGGGCGTACGGTGGTCTTCCACACCGGCGTGTGCCTGCTCAACGCCGCCACCGGCGCCTGCCAGGTGCGCGGGGTCCCCACGGAGGTGGGCTACCGCCGCCTCACCCGCGACGCCATCGAGCGCTACGTCGACGCCGACGACCCGTCGGGCTGCGCCGGGGCGATCAAGTCCGAGTCGGCCGGCATCGCGCTGGTCGAGCTCCTGCGCGGCGACGACCCGACCGCGCTCGTCGGCCTCCCGCTCATCGCCCTCTGCGCCATGCTGCGCGCCGAGGGCGTCCCGCTGCCCTAGGCGCCTGCGGGGAAGTGCAACACGGAGACGCGGAGGCACGGAGGATGATTCTGGATATTCAAGATCGTACTCCGCGTCCCCGTGCCTCCGCGTTGCATTTCCCCGCAGCCTGGTAGGCGCGCCGCGGTTCCCTCGCGCCGGCCGCGATGATACGGTTGCGCCCGGGCGTTACCCTGGTAGAAGGGGCATTGGCACCGTAGTACGACCGGACGGGAAGGAGCGCAGGCCGATGACCAGGACGAGCAAGTTCGTGGGCAGGAACTGGGTGGACGTGTCCTCCGTGACGGAGTCTGAGCTGCGCTTCTTCCTCGAGAAGGCGGCGCAGGTCAAGGCCGCGCTGCGCGAGAAGCGCACGGCGCAGTACAAGCTCGCCGGTGACCGGGACCTCTTCGCGGCGCTGCTCTTCTACGAGCCCTCGACGCGCACGCGGTTCAGCTTCGAGATCGCGGCCCTGCGCCTGGGCCTCAAGACCGTCGGCTTCTCCGGCACCGAGGCGACCAGCGTGAAGAAGGGCGAGTCGCTCCTCGACACGATCGACATGTTCGACGCCTACGAGGTCGACGCGCTCATCCTGCGCCACCCGCTCGACGGCGCGGCGAAGGCCGTGACCGAGCACCTCGGCGGCGAGGGGCGCCCGGTCGCCTGCTTCAACGGCGGCGACGGCCAGAACGAGCACCCCACGCAGGGCCTGCTCGACGTCTTCACCATCGGCGAGTGCTGCGGACGGCTCGACCACCTCGAGATCGGCATCGCCGTCGACCCCAAGTACGGCCGCACGACCCACAGCTTCCCGGTGCTCCTCGGGCTCTACCCGGGCAACCGGTTCCACGTCTTCAGCCACCCGGACCTGCGCATGCCGCGCGCCGTCATCCGCCACCTCGCCGACCGGGGCGTCGAGGTGATCGAGTACTTCGACAGCGGCGATCAGCTCCGCGAGAAGCTGCCGGAGCTGGACTTCCTGTACATGACGCGGCTGCAGCGCGAGCGCTTCGAGGACGACGCCGAGTACTACCGCGCGCGCGACATGTTCCTCTTCACGCTCGACATGCTCGAGGGCACGAAGGATCACTTCGGCGTCGGGCACCCGCTGCCGGACAACAAGGAGTTCCCGGCGATCCACCCGGCCGTCAAGCGCCACCCGAAGTTCTGGCCGAAGCGCCAGGCGGGCAACGGCGTCCCGACGCGGCTCGTCGAGATGGCGCTCTCCCTCGGCCTGCTCGGCGAGGACTTCGCGGGCCAGGTGTACGCGCCGCCGCCGGCCGACCGCGGCTTCAGCGCCGAGCGCTCCGTCGAGGGCAGCAAGGAGCGCTCGGGGCCGGTCGACATCCGCCCCATCGACAACGGCACCGTCATCGATCACGTCGAGGGCGACCCCTACGTCGTCGAGAAGGTCAGCCGGCTGCTCGCCCTGCGCGAGCGCGGCGACATCTTCCGCATGGGCGTGGTCGAGCCGCTCAAGCGGCCGGAGACGCGCAAGGGCGTGCTGATGGTCAAGGACCGCTTCCTCGGCGACGAGGAGCTCCGCCTGGTCGCGACGCTCGCGCCGGGGTGCACGGTCAACGACATCCAGGCGGGCCGCGTCGTGCGCAAGCGGGACCTCTTCCTGCCGGGCCTCGTCGAGGGGCTGCCCGAGATGCAGTGCACGAACCACCGCTGCATCACGCGCCGCGAGTACCACGAGCACGTCGCGCCCAAGGCGTCGCGGCTCGGCACGGGCGCGGGCGCGAAGATCGTGAAGTGCTTCTACTGCAACAACCTCATGGACAGCCACGAGATGTTCTAAACTGAGCCGCCGCGCCGTCACCGTCCCCAGCCGTACTTGTCGACGACCGCGAGCTGCTCCGCGCACGCCTTGTTCGCCGGGTGGCCCGGGTAGAGGCGCGCGAGCTGCTGGCACGCGGCCTTCAGGCCCGCGAGGTCCCGCGTCGACTCCGCGCAGAGCAGGCGGAGGTTGAGCGCCGCCACCGACGGCCGCCCGCCGGACGTGAGCTGCACGCAGCCGCGGAAGTCGCGCGCGAGCCAGGCCGCCCGGGCCGCGAGCGTGTCGGCCTCCTGCCCGTTCGACGGGGTGGCCGCCAGGTACTCGGCGTGGACGCGCCGGAACGAGAGCGGCCCGAGCGGCTCGGGACCGCGCAGGTACGAGGCGCAGCGCGCCCCGGCGGCGAGGCCGGGGTAGCGCCGCGCAAACTCGGCGGCCGTCGCCTGGGCGACGTCGCGCTCGCCCAGCGACACGGCGCACATGCAGCGGTTCGTGAGCGTGAAGGGGTGCGCCTGCGGGACGGTCGAGAGCCGCAGACACGCGCGCAGGTCGCCCTGGAGCCACGCGCGCACGGCCGGGTCCCACTCGACCTCGCCCCCGCGCGGCGCCGGCGCCGCCGCGGGCGCCCGCGGCGACGGCGCCGGCGCCCGATGGCCCGGGCGGGCGGTGGCGGCCGGCGCGGGCGGCGCGCCCGGGCGCCCGCCGACGACCAGCGCGACGCCCCCGCCCGCGGCGCCGAGCGCGAGCACGCCGGCGATGAGCAGGAGGATGAGCCGGCCGTGCCCGGCGCGCCCGGCGCGCGCGGGGGCGCGCGGCGCCGGCTGCAGCCCGGTCATGGTCGGGTGCGCCGGCGCGGGACCGAACGGCGCGGGCGGCGCCAGGGCCGAGGCGGTGGGCCACG
>DASXVK010000508.1:0-9273 GCA_036504295.1 Polyangia bacterium | reverse complement strand
GGGACGTCGCCTGCGCCAACCGCGCCGGCCGCGTCCTGCTCGGCGGCGACGCCGGCGCCGCCGGCGACCCGGACCGCGCTCGCCGGCTCGGGGCGGCGGTGCGGCGTCTCGCGCCGGGCGGCTCGGGTGACGACGCCGGCGCGGTGGTGACGCTCGCGTCGCCGCCGGCCGTGCTGCGGGCGCGGCTCTGGCAGGCCGCCCCAGGGTTGGTCGGGGTCGAGCTGCAGGCGGTCCGTCTGCCCGAGAGCGAGCTCCGGGCACGGCTCCACGAGCAGCTCGAGCTGGCGCCGGAGCGCTCCGACGTGGCGGCGCAGGTGATCCACGGCCTGACCGCCTCCGAAATCGCAAAGGCGCTCGGCCTCACCGTTGGCCGCACGCGCGGGGTCGTCGCGGCGCTCGGCCGGCAGCTGGGGGCGCCCGATGCCACCGAGCTCGTCTACACGCTGCGCCGCATGGTCGGCGCGCCCGTCGCGCGGGCGCGTCCCCCGGGCCCCCGGCCGGCGGCCACCGGCGCCCCGGCGGGGGGCCCGCCGCCCAGCGCGGCGCCCGTGCGCGGGGTGCGGGCCGTGGCCCTGGGCCAGGAGGTGTCCAACCGGGTGCCCCTCATTCTCCTGGCGCTGTGTCAGCGGCGCGGCCTCGCGCCTGCCCACCTGCTCGCCGGTCTCGGCCTGAGCGAGGCGGGACTGGGCGACCCGGGCGGACGCCACGGGTGGGAGCAGTTCGCGGCGCTCCTCGAGCGCATCAGCGAGGCGCTCGGCGGCCCACCCGCGCTGGCCGAGTGCGTGGCCGGGATGATCCTCAGCCACGACCTCCTCTACGTGCTGGCGGGTATCCTGGTCAGCCCGGCGCAGACCTACGCCTACGGTGTCGAGCACGTGCTGCGGTCGCTCTTCCGCCACCTGGGGCTGCGCTTCGAGGCCCTCGACGACGGGCGGCTGCGGCTCGAGCTCGGCTTCCCCACCGGCTACCGGGTCAGCCCGACGTGCTGGCACGCCGTGGCCGGGGCGCTGCGCGTCGTGCCCCGTCTGTGGCGTCAGGCCGATGCGAGCGTGGTGGTCACGGCTGGCGCGCAGCGCGCGGTCTTCGTCGTCACGCTCCCGGGGCCGCCGATTGCGCCGGGGCCCGAGCGCTCCTCGGTCAGCCCGTGGCTGGCCGGGATCCTCGGCGGCGCGGCCCCGCCCCCGCGCCCGCCGGCCCCGGGCGAGCCGGCCTTCCAGGTGGAGCTCGCGCTCGACGGCTCCGGCAACGTGGACACCGCTCAGCTCCTGGGCAAGCGGCTGGCCGGCCGCGCCGACGCGGCCGACCTGGTCGCGGAGCTCGGGACGGTGCTGCACGAGCAGTTTCTGATCCGACGCGCGGCGCTGTGGGGCCGGACCCGCGCCGGCGACGCGCCCGTGGCGGTGTGGACGACGGACGACGGGGAGCCCGCCGGCGCGTCGCGCACGGAGCCGCTGCTCGTCGACGAGGTGGAGGTGGGGCGGCTGGAGGTCGAAGCGCCGGTCACTCGGTCACCGCTCTTCCGCTCGTTGCTCCCGTGGATCGCCGTGGGGTACGAGCGCGTCGCCCGCGGCGCGCGGGTCGACGACCGTGACGGGTCCGCGCAGGTGGCGCAGGCCGCGCGGGCCTGGGGGCTGACGCGGCGTCAGCGAGAGGTGCTGGTCCGCGTGGTCCAGGGCATGGCCAATAAGGAGGTGGCGGCGGACCTCGGGTGCAGCGTGCGGGCCGTCGAGGTCCACCTCACCCGCCTCTTCGGCCGCGCGGGCGTCACGAGCCGCACGGCGCTCCTCGCGCGGGTCTGGGCCGCCACCTGACGCCCGCGCAGACGTGTGGCTTTCCACACCTCGTTTGTGACGCCCGCGCGTAGGCTCCGGCGCGCGCCGGGTGTAGCGTCGGAGGCAGCGGGCGGCCCGAAGGCGTCCCGACGGGTCACGCACAGGAGGCTCCATGACTCAAGCTCTCGACGCACGGCGCACGCGGACCCCCCGGCGATGGGGCGCTCCCGGACTCACCGGCGCCTGCCTCGCCGCGCTGCTGGTCAGCGCCAGCGCACCGGTCGCGGCTGCGGAGGGCCGCGACGAGACGACGGTGAACGCCTTCGCGGGCAGCCTGCAGTCGAGCATCCCCATCGGGGTGCCGGGCTTCCACGGGCTCGAGCCCAAGCTGGCGCTGACCTACAGCTCCTCCGGCGGCAACGGCTTCGTCGGGGTGGGCTGGGGCCTCGCGGGCGTGTCGGTGATCGAGCGCGCCTCGCCCGGGGGCGGGGTGCCGCGGTTCGACGCCAACGACATCTACCGCCTCGACGGCAACGTCCTCATGCCGTGCGCCCAGGAGGCGAGCAGCCCGAGCTGCACTTCGGGTGGCACGCACGCGAGTCGCGTCGAGAGCTACAGCAAGATTGCCTTCAACGCCGGGACCAACACCTGGACGGTGTGGGACCGCACGGGCGTCAAGGCGACCTACGCGGCGCGGACCATCACCGGGCGGAGCGACGCCCGGTGGACCGTGGCCAGCGTCGCCGACCCGAAGGGGAACACGGTCAGCTACGCCTGGTGGTGCGACGGCGCGAACGAGTGCTACCTCAGCACGGTCAGCTACAACGGGACGGTGGTGACGCTGTACCGCGAGACCCGCCCGGACGCGGCGAGCTACGCCACGGGCGCGGGCCTGGCGCGGACGAGCTACCGCCTGAAGACCATCGACGTGACCGTCGGCGGGGCGCGGGCGCGGGCCTTCAAGCTCGCCTACACGACAAGCGGGAGCACGGCGCGGTCGCTGCTCGCCAGCGTGCAGCAACTCGGCAAGGACGCCACGCTCGACGCCGCCGGAACCGTGACCGGGGGCACGGGACTGCCGGCGATCAGCATGTCCCCGACCAGCGACACCCCCGGGGCGTTCGGGTACACCTACAACGAGTCGTGGTTCGGCACCGGCGAGCCGGTGGGGACGGCCTCGCCCGGGGCCCACATCGGCGACGTCAATGGGGACGGCAAGAGCGACTTCATGATCGTCGGCGTCAGCGGCCCGACGGCCACCTACAACTACAATCACCTCGTCTTCCTGACCGGGATCTGGAACGGCGCCGGCTTCACGCCGACGTACATGGAGACCTGGTTCGGCACCGCCCAGGCCCCTGGCACGCCCGCGACCGGGGTCCTCATCGGGGACGTCAACGGCGACGGCAAGAGTGACTTCATGCTGGCCGGCGTGAGCGGTCCCACGGCGCGCTACAACTACAATCACCTCGTCTTCCAGACCGGCATCTCCGACGGCGCCGGGGGCTTCACCCTGACGTACACGGAGTCCTGGTTCGGCAGCGCCGCGGGGGTCGGGACGTTCCCCGCCGGGGTCCTCGTCGGGGACGTGAACGGCGACGGCAAGACCGACTTCATGCTGGCCGCGACCAGCGGTCCCACGGCGGGCTACCCCTACAATCACGTCCTCTTCGAGACCGCGATCGGGGACGGCGCCGGCGGCTTCACGCCGACCTTTACCGAGTCCTGGTTCGGCAGCCCCGAGACCGCGGGCACGCTCGTGACCGGGGTCCTCGTCGGGGACGTCAATGGCGATGGCAAGACCGACTTCATGATGGCCGCGACCAGCGGTCCCACGGCGAGCTACCCCTACAATCACCTCGCCTTCGAGACCGGGATCGGGGACGGCGCCGGGGGGTTCACGCCGACCTACACCGAATCCTGGTTCGGCAGTGCTCAGGCCGCGGGCACCTACGCCGCGGTCCTCGTCGGAGACGTGAACGGCGACGGCAAGACCGACTTCATGATGGCCGTGACCGGCGGTCCCACGGCGAGCTACCCCTACAATCACCTCCTCTTCGAGACCGGGATCGGGGACGGCGCCGGGAGCTTCACGCCGACCTACACCGAGTCGTGGCTCGGCAGCTCGGATGCCGCGGGCACCTACGCCGGAATCCTCGTCGGAGACGTGAACGGCGACGGCAAGACCGACTTCATGATCGCCGGCTCCACCGGCCCCTCCGCGAGCTACCCCTACAATCACCTCGTCTTCGAGACCGGGATCGGGGACGGCGCCGGGGGCTTCACGCCGACGTACACCGAGTCCTGGTTCGGCAGTGCTCAGGGCGCGGGCGCCTTGGCCGGGGCCCTCGTCGGGGACGTCAACGGCGACGGCAAGACCGACTTCATGTTCGCCGGCGTCAGCGGCCCCTCCGCGAGCTACAACTACAATCACTACGGTTTCGTCACCGCCAGCAGCCAGGGTCCGCGGGCCGATCTCCTCGCCACCCTCGCCAACGGCCTCGGGGGGACGACGACGATCGCGTATACCTCCTCGTCGTCGTGGACGAACACGTCCCTGCCGGTGGGGATGGTCTTCCCGACGGTATCCTCGGTGACGGTCAACGACGGGCGCGGCTGCAGCGGCGGCGCGGGGGCGCCCTGCTACGGGGCGCAGAGCGTCAGCTCCACGACCTACACCTACCAGGGCGCGCAGTGGCGAAACGCCACCGCCGCCGACCCCGTGCGTGAGTTCCTGGGGTTCCGCAAGGCGACGACCACGCTCTCGGCGACGGGAGCGTACAGCGAGACCTACTACTGGCAGCGGGCGGGGACCATCGCCAAGCCGCAGACGATCTACAAGCGCAAGGCCGACGGGACACTCCTGAGCTTCGACCAGTTCACCTTCACGGAGAACGCGGCTGCGCCCTACACCTCGCTCGTCACGCAGGCATGGTCGTACGAGTGCAATGGGCATGGGACGTTCGACGGCAGCGGCAACTACACGGGCGGCTGCCGGCGGGTGCTCGTCACGTATGGGTGGGACCAGTACGCCAACATGACGACGGAGAACCAGTATGGCGACTACGACGTCTCCGGGGACGAGCGCACCGCGGCGCGGAGCTTCGCGCCGAACACGAGCGCGTACATCGTGGGGCTGCCGGCGTGGGAGAATATCTACGCGGGCATCGGGACGGGCGGGACGCTCCTGACGGCCCAGAAGTACTACTACGACGGGGCCGCGAGCGAAACCACGGCGCCGACGACGGGCATGCTCACCGGCAAGAAGCTGTGGCTCGACCAGACCGGGGGCTGGGTGGGGCACAGCTTCGCCTACGACGCCTACGGCAACGAGACCTCCGTCACGGACCCGGGCGGGACCACCGCGACGAAGGCGTATGACCCGACCTACCACGTCTTCACGCTCTCGACGACCAACGCCCTCGGCCAGGTGCAGGCGACGGCGTGGGACTATGTCCTCGGGGTGCCGACGAGCATGACCGACCCCGACGGCAACGTCACCACCAACACCTACGACGTCTTCGGCCGGGGCGTGCTCACGACCAAGCCCGACGGCTCGCAGGTGAAGGTCGAGCACCTCGCCTACGGCGACCCGGCGAACCAGCGCGTGCGCACGAGCGTGCTCCTGCCGGGTGGCGCCTGGGTCTACGACGACAGCTCCTTCGACGGCGTCGGGCGCCCCTACAAGAAGGTGAGCTCGACCGGGGTCACCGCGGACACGATCTACGGCGCGGACGGCAAGGTGTGGAAGGCGAGCCAGCCCTACCTCGCCGGCGACACCATCCGCTACGAGCAGCACCTCTACGACGCGGTCGGGCGCGAGACCGCCGCCGTGGCCCCGGACGGGACCACCCTCGCCCGCAGCTACGACAACTTCGTGGTGTCGGCGACCGACGCCATCGGCAACGTGCGCACCTCGTGGTTCGACGTTGGCAAGCGGCTGACGCAGCAGCGCGAGGTCATCGACGGGGTAAGCCGCGACACCTTCTTCTACTACGACCTCCTCGGGCGGCGCACGAAGAGCGTGGACGCGCTCGGCAACCAGACCGTGGTCGCCTACGACTCCCTCGGCCGCGCGCTGCAGAAGTCCGACCCCGACCAGGGCCTCTGGACCTACGGCTACGATCTGGTCGGGCGCCTCACCCGCGAGACCGACGCCAAGGGCCAGGCGACGACCCTCGGGTACGACACGCTCGGGCGGGTGACGCGGCGCACCTACGCCGATGCGACGTACGACAGCTTCACCTTCGACGAGAGCGGGCGTGGGTCGAGCACGGGGCGCCTGACGACCGCCGTCTCCGCCTCGGGGATCACGACTCGCGCCTTCTACGACAGCATGGGGCGGCGCAGCCGCTACGAGCAGGTGGTGGACGGCGTGACCTACGCCATCAGCCACGCCTATGACGCCGCGGGCCGCCTCACCGCCGAGACCTACCCCGACGGCGAGGTCGTGACCTATGGCTACGGCACGAGCGGGGTCGCCACCGGCAAGCTCACAAGCGTCACGGGCAGCGTCGCCGGCACCCTCGTCAGCGCCATCGGCTACACCACCCTCGGGGCGGCCGTATCGGTGACCTACGGCAACGGGGTGACGACGACGACCGGGTTCGATGCCTTCGGGCAGCGGGTGACGAGCCTGCAGATCGGATCCCTCGCCACCATCAGCTACGGCTACGACGCCAACGGCCGGGTGACCTCTATGACCTCGCCGCAGCTCGGGCTCACCGCCTGGGGTTACGGCTACGACAGCCTCGGGCGCCTGACCCGGGCGACGAACAGCGCCGATGCGACCAAGACCGAGACCTTCGGCTACGACGCGCTCGGCCGCATGACCACGAAGTCGAGCGTCGGGAGCTACGCCTACGGTGCGGCGACGCATGTGCACGCGGTGACCGCCGCCGGGGCCAACACCTACAGCTACGACGCCAACGGCAACCTCACGAGCGGGGCCGGCCGCACCCTCACCTACAACCTCGATCACCGCCCGATCTCCATCACCTCGGGGGGCCAGACGACGACCCTCGTCTACGACGCGGCCTCGAGCCGGGTCAAGAAGGTGGGGCCCAGCGGCACCGCCGTCTACGTCGGCGGCGTCTACGAGAAGCGCGGCACCGCGGTCGTCAAGTACTACCTCGCCGGCGCCCTGCGGGTGGCGAAGCGCGACGCCAACGGGAATTCCTACTTCCACGCCGACCACCTCGGCTCGACGCGGCTCATCACCAACCAGGCCGGCGCCGAGGTCCAGCGCTACGAGTACGCGGCCTACGGCGCCGCGCTCTCCCAGAGCGGCACCCGCCCCGACAGCCACCGCTTCACCGGCCAGGAGGCCGACGACGAGACCGGCCTCATGTTCTACCAGGCCCGCTACTACGACCCGGCCCTCGGGAGGTTCCTCCAGCCCGACTCGCTCGTGCCGAGCATGAACAGCCCGCAGCAGCTCGATCTCTACGCCTACGCCAACAACAGCCCCATCAACTACGTCGACCCGAGCGGCCACGCGCCGCTCGTCATCGGGGTCGTCTGCGTCGCCGCCGCGGCGGCCGCCTACGTGGGCGTCATCGGCGTCGGACTCGCGTGCCTCATCATCGGGACGGCCCTCACCTTCACCGACAACCCGATTCTGCAGACGATCGGGATGGTGCTGGCCGGCTACGGCGCCGGCGCGGTCTTCGGCGGTGCGGGTTGGTTCGGCCTGAACGCACCGCAGACGGGGGCCCTCGTCGCCCTGGCCCAGAGCCCCATCTCGCCCCTCGATCCCACGGTCAAGAAGGTCATCGGCTGGGCCTACACGATCAGCGGGTGCATCGCGAGCATCGGCGCCGGCACTCAGGAAACGAACTGGGGCGGCAGCTTCGGTGAGTGGATGAGGGCCCGCTCCGACATCGGGCTCGTCCAGTGTGCCAAGAATCTCGCCAACGGCGGGTCCGCGCCGGGGCTCCTCAACCAGGCCTGGCGCGAGCTCAAGTCCGCCACGCTCGCCTGGGCGGCGGCCTACGTCACCTCGACCTGGGGCCAGACCGCGCGCTGGGTGTTCTCCTTTGCCGCCGCGTGCTACATCAACGGCACCCGCGGCTCCCAGGGGCCCCTCGGCGCCCTCGGCGCCACCTACGACCTCTACTACACCCTGAAGTACCCCGACGGCCGCGTCATCGACCTCAGCGGCGGCGCCGGCGGCGAGGCCTTCGCCTTCTACTACCACACGGGCTACGAGATGGCGCTGTCGGGCGGCCGTCAGCACATCCGCGTCGGCGACCCCAACGGCGGTTTCTGGGAGCTCGGCAGCGCCGATGTCGGCTGGTTCGGCCCGGGCCTCGGCTGGGGCGGGTGGATCACGACCCAGAAGATCACCGTCATCATGAGCCCGGCCCAGGCCGCCGCCTTCCGCGGCGCCCTCCAGCAGGGCGCCCAGACCGGCGGCAACTACCAGGGCTACCACGCCGACTCCTACGCCTACATCTCCCAGTCGCTGCAGTTCGCGACGGGCAAGACCGCGGCCGACCTGCACATCAACCCCGGCCTCCTCAACTGGTGAGACGCCGGGGGCGCGCCCGGCGCGCCGCACGGTCGCACCCCTAACCCCCGCGATCGATCTGCACGAAGAAGTCTGCGACCTCCGGCGTGAGATCCGGCAGCCCGGTGGGCTCGGGCAGCCGCGCGCCGCGGCCGTGGCGCGACTCGCCCTGCGCCGTCACGACGACCACCTCCCGTGCCTGCGGGAGGATCAGCCAAATGGTCGCGATACCCGCGTCGAGGTACCAGCGCGCCTTGGCCCGGAGCTGCGGCTCGCCCTCCTCGCGGCCCGCGACCTCGACCGCGAGCAACGGCGCCACCCGGCGCACACCGCCCGTGTGCGGACCGAGGTCCGCTCGGCGCCAGATCGCCCCGTCGGCCGCGCGCACGTCGCCGCCGAGCTTCATGCCGGCCTCGTTGCCCCCGGCCACGAACTCGGGGTGGCTGTGCACCCATGCACCGAGAACGGTCGCGAGGTCGATGCAGGCCTCCTGCTGCCGGTCACCGCACGGTGGCATATACAGGATCCTCCCGTTCACGTACTCGAGGCGGCCCTCGAGGCGCGGCCAGGTCGAGAGGTCGTCCGGGCGGAAGCCCTCCGGCGCGACCAGCTCGATCGGGAAGCGCACCAGCGTGAGCGGCAGGTGGAAGCACTCGCCGTGCAGATCGTCAGGCATCACGTGCACCACGGTGACCATCGTTGCACTCCCCCTGGCCGCTCGCAAGTCAACGAGGGGCGAGTGCACGGGCGGTGCCAGACGCAAGGGCGCGAGATGATGGCGAGGTCGCGGGGAGCAACGGCCGGATCTCGGACGCGGCCGGAATCCGGCCGGCCGAGGCCCGCTCACCCGCTCCGGTACACGTCGGTGCTCAGGTACTTCAGCCCGGAGTCGGCCATCAGCGTGACCACCCTCGCCCCGGGCCCGAGCCGCCCGGCGACCGCGATCGCGGCGACGACGTTGGCGCCGGACGAGGTGCCGGCGAACAGGGC
>DASXVK010000507.1:0-40677 GCA_036504295.1 Polyangia bacterium | reverse complement strand
ATCGGGGTGCGCGTCCGCTACCCCGACGCGGTCCGGTTCGACGCGCAGCGCGTGGTCGAGCTGCCGCTGGTCCTGGGCGCGGCGGGGGTCACGCGCATCTCGGCGGTCGCGACGCCCCAGCGGACGGGCGCGGACACGGTGCTCACCCGCGAGAGCCTCCGCCCGGTCGTCATCATCACCGCCGACCGCGAGGAGCGCGACCTCGGCTCGGTCATGCGCGACGTGCGGCAGCGCCTGCGGGGGCTGGCGCTGCCCCCGGGTTATCGCCTGGAGCTCGGCGGGCAGTACGAGGGGCAGCGGGAGACGCTGGCCGAGCTCGCGGCGGTGATGGGCTTCGGGCTCGTCGCCGTGCTGCTGGTGCTGCTGGCGCAGTTCCGGCGCGCCCGCCACGCCCTGGCCGTGCTCGTCGCGGTGCCGCTCGCGGTCGTGGGCGCGCTCGCGACGCTGTGGCTCACCGGCACCCCGCTCAACGCCTCCTCCTTGATGGGGTGCGTCCTCCTCGTCGGGCTGGTCGTGAAGAACGGCATCCTGCTCCTCGAGCAGTTCGAGCGCCTCCTGGCGGCCGGCGCGCTCGACCCCGAGCCCGCGCTCGTCGAAGCGGGGCGGATCCGCGTGCGCCCCATCCTCATGACCACGCTCGCCACCGTGGCCGGGCTCACGCCGCTGGCGCTCGGCTTCGGCGCCGGCGCGGAGATCCAGCGTCCCCTGGCGGTGGCGGTGATCGGCGGGCTGGTGGTGTCGACCGCCGTGAGCCTCGTCGTCCTGCCGTCCCTCGTGCGCGTGCTGCACCGGGGGCGCCCGGCGGCGGCGGCGTGAGCTACGGGTGGTGCGACATCCCCGCGCCCGAGTCGAAGATCGACCCGTCGCTGATGAGCTGGTACTCGAACGAGTAGCTGCCGTCCGAGCCGAGGGTGAGGAAGAAGACGCCCATGCCCGGGTCGCTGCCGAGCGCGGCCTGGACGCGCGCATCGAGCGTGGAGCAGGCGGCGTAGGTCGTGACGCCATAGGAGCCGGCGACGATCTGGGTGACGCCGTTCGCGGTGTCGACCACGGCCTCGGGGTTGGTCTTGTCGAGCGGCTTCCAGCGCTCGTAGTAGTGGTTGTGGCCGGTGAAGAGGAAGTCGGCGCGCGCGTCGACGAGGTCGGCCCACAGCGGCTGCATCTCGGTCGCGTCGCCGTGGCTGCCGCCGCACGCGTAGCGCGGCGCGTGCCAGATCGCGACGATGGGCATGTTCGGGTGCGCCAGGAGATCGGCCTTGAGCCATAGCTCCTGCGCGCTCCCGGCGCCGCAGCCGCCGGTGACATTGCCGCAGTTGCTGTTGAGGCTGACGAAGTGCCAGCCGTTGAGGTTGAAGCTGTAGTAGCCCTTCGCGGTGTCATCGATGAACCCGCCGTACCCGGCGAGCCCCTTGATCGCGGTCATGCGGGTCGCGAAGTAGTCGAAGTAGCCCTGGTTGCCGATGATCGCGGGGTTCTCGTGGTTGCCGGCCTGCGGGAAGACGAGGCTCTCGAACTGCCCCCAGTTCGCCTCACCGGCGGCGTCGTAGTAGGTGTTGTAGTACGTCAGCATCGACGACAGGCTCGTCGCCGAGTAGCGCGCGTTGTCGCCGCCGAGGACGACGGCGGACACGGCCGGGGCGTGGGCGGTGATGAGCGCGGCCGCGGCCCGCGCGTGCTGGGTGCGGCCGCTCTCGGCGATGTCCGAGGCCATGACCACGGTGATGTGCTGGACCGGGCCGCCGCCGTCCTGCTGGGGCGCGCCGTCGTGCTGGGCCGCGCCGTCGTGCTGGACCGGCCCATCGGTCGCGGCGGCGCTGTCGGTCGCGCCGCCATCGCGCGCGCCGCTGTCGGCGGCGACGCTGCCATCCTCGGCGAGCGGCGCGTCGGTCGGACCGGTGTTGCTCCCCGTGCTGCCGCCGCAGGCGGGCAGCAGGCATGCCATCAGGACGATCGTGAGGCCAGGTCGCATCGCTCTCTCCTCGTGCTCGCGTCGACCCCCGACCGTGCGGGACGGAGCGTACCACGAGCCGCGAGCCGGCGGGAGAGGGTCGCTCGCGCGGGCGGGTGCGACGGCCCGCGGCTCACTCGTGCCGCAGCGCCGTGATCGGGTCGAGCCGCGCCGCCCGGTGCGCGGGGTAGAAGCCGAAGAAGACGCCGACGAGCACCGCGAAGACCGGCGCCACGCCGAGGGCCCGCGGCGGGATCGACACCGGCCAGCCCAGGGCGTACCCGAGCGCGTAGGAGCCGGCCACCCCGAGGACGATGCCCACGAGGCCGCCGAAGAAGCTCAAGAGGATCGCCTCCCCGAGGAACTGGAGCCGGATGTCGCCGCCGGTCGCGCCCACGGCGAGGCGCACGCCGATCTCGTGGGTGCGCTCGTTCACCGAGTCCCCGAGCTCCTGGAGCTGCGCCTGGGCGCGCGCCGAGCCCGCGCGGCCGACGGCCACGACGCACACGACCGCGGCGGTGCCGATGGCGATGCCGAGCGAGGTGAGGGCGCTGCGCAGGCGGTTGCGCGTGACCGCGCGGCCGGCCTCGCGCCACAGCAGGGTCGCGGTTATGCGGAGGAATCCGGCCATCGCGCGTCGGCGAGACTACCGCTCCCGTGACGGGGCGGCAACGCTCGGACGAATCGCTCAGGGCGCGGGCGGCAGGCTCGCGAGATCGTGCAGGTGGCTGGGGTAGTCGGCGACCGCCTGCGTGGGCGCGTACCCGTCGGCGGCCTCGCCGCCGTGAGCGCCCACGATGTAGGTCGCGCTCGGGGCGATGCCGGCCTGGGCGTAGGCGAAGATGTCGGTGGTCGCGTTGCCGTAGGCCGCGACGAAGACGAGGCCCGGATCGTGCTCCCAGGCGCGCAGGGTGTCGCGCTTGTAGGTGCCCACGCCGCCGTTGGTCGGCAGCTCCTCGCCGAGGCTCGCGGTCGTGTGCAAGGGGCCCGCCGGGAACCCGTGCTCCTGGAGCCAAGCCGGGGCACAGGTCCCCTTCAGGCAGCTCAGGGCGCGAGGGGCCTCTGGGTGCTCCCGGCAGGGCGGTCGAGATTACGAGGATCTTACGATTTGTTGGCGGCGAGACCACGCCGTGAAGGGTACAGGGGGCCCCGCCGCGTGGCCCGGCCCACCGACGACGGCGCCCGAGCGCGGGCGCTGCCGGGCCGGGGCGCGGCACCGGCGTGGCGCCCGGCACGCACGCGCGGTCCACAGGCGCTCGTGGCGGGCCGGCCGCCAGCGGAGGCGAGCTGCACGCAGCACAAGTGGCGGGCCGGCCGCCAGCGGAGGCGAGCTACCGGGGCTCGTTCCGGGTTCGGTCCGCCCCGCGGGCCGGCCGCCGCCCGTGCGGTCGGCACGCAACACGCCCCGGGGCTCGTTCCGGGGCCGCCACGCGGGCCGGCCCGTGCGGTCGGCACGCCATGTGGCGCTGGGGGCAGCGCCTCGGTACCGCGTGTGAGAGTATGTCGAGCAGCAGGCGCGCTTCTTCGGCAGGTGCCCACCAGGACGCGCGGCCGGCGGCGCTCGCGCGCTCCGCGGGCGACCTCTGGCTCGTCCACGACTACGCCGCGCAGGCGTACGTCTACACCGACGATGAGCGGCTGGTCGAGCGCACCCTCACCGCGGGCGCGGGCTGGTCGGCTCCGTCGAGCTGCCCCTCCGCGATTGGTCCGATCATCGCTGGCCCTACGCCGACCCGGCGGGCGGGCGGCACTTCTTCGCGTACGCGTCGGGACCGATCACGACGATCTCGCACTGGCCGCAGGCGCCCGGGGCGGCGCCGCCTGGTATCCTGGCCATCACGAGCGTGCCCGGGCCACGGGACGTGTTGGTCGCGGGCGAAGTGGGCGGCGGCTTCGCGTTCGTCGCGCTGGAGCGCCCCCCCTCCGGCGGGCGGGCGTTCGCCCCGCTCACGATCGACGCCGCGGGCGGCTGGAGCCTCGGGGCGCCGCTGCTGACGACGGCGAGCCCGAACCCGCGCAACACCGAGGCCCTCGTCGTCGATGACACGCTCCACTTCTTCTGGCTCAGCGGCCAGAGCGAGGTGACCCTCGGGCACTTCGCGGCGCGGTGGTAGCGCGAGGAGAGAGCGCGGTGAGGAGGGGCCGATCGGCCCGCGGGCAGGAGGGCGACGGGCGCGTCGTTACTTCTTGAGCGGCTCGTTCTTCACGCACTTCTGCATGTCGGCCATCGCCTTCGCGCCCATGACGCACGCGCGCTCGGCCGGCTTCATCTCGGCGCACATCTTGCCCCAGAGCTTCTTCTCGGACGGACCGCGCATGTTGGCCGGGTTCAGGGACGCGATCTGCTCGACGACCTTGTCGCAGTCCGGCGCGGCGGCCGCGGCCGGCGCGGCGGGGGCCGCGACCGGCGCCGCGGCGGCCACCGGGGTCGGGACCGGCGCCGGGGCGGCGGCGACGACCTTCGCCGGGGCCGCGACCTTCACCGGCGCCGTGGGCGCGGGCGGGGGCGGGGGCGGCGTGGGCGCCTCCTGGCTGCAGGCGGCGATCGAGACGAGAAGCGCGGCGGCGACGAGGACGTTCTGGAAGCGCATGGACATCTCCTGGCCCTAGGTGGCTGGCGCGCAGCCTAGGTCCCAGGCCGGAGCCCTGTCAAGCGTGCTCTGCGGCGCCGGAATTCGTGACCGCTGGTCGACGTTGACCGGTGGTCCGCGCGGGTCGCGCGGTGATCGCGCATGCCCCTGGAAGCCTAGCGCATTTCAATGGCATCGAAACGGGCGGAGAGCTGCCTCACAGCTCCCTTCCAAAAGACAGCACACGGCCTATAATGCGCGGACTGCTGCGCCCCGGCGCGTGCGCAGACCTGACGCGGAGAAGGAGGTAGGGCCATGGAGGAGCGCCTCTGGTTCAAGCGGTACGACAAGAACGTCCCCCGTTCGCTCGCGTACCCGAACGTCCCGCTCTTCAAGTTCCTCGACGACGCCGCGGCCAAGTTCCCGGACCGCGTGGCCGTCACGTTCCTGGGCAAGCAGATCACGTACCGCACGCTCCTCGCCATGGTGGACAGCTTCGCCCGCGGTCTCAGCGAGCTCGGGGTGAAGAAGGGCGACCGGGTCGCGCTCTACCTTCCGAACGTGCCCCACATGATCATCGGCTACTACGGGGTGCTCAAGGCGGGCGGGGTGTGCGTCATGACGAACCCGCTCTACACCGAGCGGGAGCTCGCGCACCAGGTGAAGGACTCGGGCGCCAAGGTGCTCGTCACCCTCGACCTCGACCTCACGCTCACGAAGGTCAACGCCATCAAGGACCAGGTCGGGCTCGAGCGCGTCATCGTCGGCCGGGTCAGCGATTTTCTGCCGTTCCCCAAGAACCTCCTGTATCCGATCGCGAAGCGCAAGGACCTGGCGACCATGCCGTCGTCGTCGGCGTACGTGCGCTTCCGCGACCTGCTGTCGCGCTCCGCTCCGGTGCCGCCGAGCGTCGCCGTCGAGCCTGACGACGTCGGCGTCCTCATGTACACGGGCGGCACGACCGGCGTGTCCAAGGGCGCGATGCTCACGCACCGGAACCTCGTCGCCAACGCGCTGCAGGTGTGGTGCTGGGCGACCTCGGGCGCGATGAGCGACACGCCGCAGGACTCGCTGCTCGCCGTGCTGCCGCTCTACCACAGCTTCGCGATGACCGTGTGCATGAACCTGGCGGTCCGCGCCGGGGCGCGCGTCATCCTGTTCCCCTCGCGGCCCAAGCCGGACCTCTCGGACCTGCTCACGATGATCCGCGACGAGCAACCGACGCTGCTGCCGGGCGTGCCCACGCTCTACACGGCGATGGCGAACAACCCGCGCATCAAGGACTACAAGGTCAACAGCATCCGCGTCTGCGTCTCGGGCGCGGCGCCGCTGCCGAACGAGGTGCTGCAGCGGTTCGAGACGATCACCGGCGCGAAGATCCTCGAGGGCTACGGCCTGTCCGAGACCTCGCCGGTCGCGAGCTGCGGCCCGCTCCAGGGCGAGCGGAAGGTGGGCTCCATCGGCATCCCGATGCCCAACACGGAGCTGCGCATCATGGATCAGGACGCCGGCACCACCGAGCTGAAGCAGGGCGAGCCGGGCGAGATCTGCATCAAGGGCCCGCAGGTGATGAAGGGCTACTGGAACCGCGACGAGGAGACGAAGAGCGTCCTGCGCGACGGGTGGCTCTACACCGGCGACATCGGCAAGATGGACGAGGACGGCTATTTCTTCATCGTCGACCGGAAGAAGGAGATGATCATCACCGGCGGCTTCAACATCTACCCGCGCGAGGTCGAGGAGGTGCTGTACGCGCACCCCAAGGTCCTCGAGGCCGCGGTCATCGGCGTGCCCGACGAGCGCTCCGGCGAGCGCGTGAAGGCCTTCGTCGTGCTCCGCGAGGGCGAGATCGCCACCGCCGACGAGATCATCGCCTTCTGCCGCGAGCAGCTCGCCGCCTACAAGGTCCCGAAGCACGTCGAGTTCCGCAAGGAGCTGCCGAAGAGCAACATCGGCAAGGTGCTGCGCCGGGTCCTCAAGGAGGAGGAGCTGGCGGCGCTCGGCATCAAGCCCGCCGCCCAGGCCGCGGCGCCCGCGGCGCCGCCCGCTTAGTCAGCCTCTCCGGTCGCGTGAGTGCTGGCGGGCTTTGCCTGCCAGCACTCTGCGCGGGGGGTCACAGGGACCCTCCCAGGGTCCCTTTCCTAGAAGTCGCGTGAGTGCTGGCGGGCTTTGCCTGCCAGCACTCTGCGCGGGGGGTCAAAGGGACCCTCCCAGGGTCCCTTTCCTAGAAGTCGCACCTCACCGTCCGGAGATAGAGCCCGCCGGCGCCGCCCGTGGCGCCGGCGACGAACGAGACGACCCAGCGGTCGGCGAGGTGCGCGACGAGCGTGCCCATGGGCTGCCCGGCGATCCCCGGGCGGCCGTCGCTGACGTCGAGGCGCGGGTGCAGCGGCTGCCCGGCGCGGCTCACCCGCTGGAAGACGGCGTGGGCCGCGTCGGCGGTGGTGCTGGTGCCGACGACGGCGACGTCGCCGGCGGGCGTGATCGCCGCCGCCTCGATGACGAGCGTCTCGCCGGCCGCGGCGGCGAGGACGGCGCGCGGCCCGTCCACCACCGCGCCGTCGGCGCCCACGCGCGCGAGCCAGGCCGCGCCGGCGCCGCCGCCCGCGGGGGCCTCGGCGTCGAGCACGACGAGGAAGCCGTCGCCGACGGGATCGGCGAGGAGGGCGACGGCGCGCGGCCGCGTGAGCGGGGCGAGGGCGAGCGTCACCTCGGGGCCGAACGGGCCGCCGGCGGGACGGGCGCGGAAGACGACCGCGCGCGTGTCGGCGCCGGTCTGGGCGGTGTACAGCGCCCAGGCGGCGCCGCCGCGGCAGGTCACGCGGGGCCGCTCGGCGGTCATCGCCGGCGAGGAGAGCGCCTCGGGGGCCGCGCCGAGCCCGGCGGCGTCGAGGGTGGCGAAGCGCGCGGCGTGCGCCTGCTGCCACACCGCGGCCCAGCCGCCGTCGAGCCGGCACAGGTCCGTCGCCTGCGGGCGGTCCGCCCCCCCGGGCACGGCCACGGTGAAGCCACGCAACCCGGCCGTCGGATCGAGGCGGCCGAAGTAGAGCGCCATCGCGCCGTGGGTCGGGTCATAGCCGCTCCAGACGAGCGCGGTGCCGCCGGCCCCGTCGGACGCGAGGGCCGGGGCGGCGTGGCACGGGTACACCGCGGTGCCGCAGTCGACCAGCGGCTCGGTGAAGGTCGCCGTGAACCCGAGCGCGGCGAGGCGGACGTCCGAGGCGGCGTAGCGCAGCTCGTAAGCGCTCGGCTGCACCTGGAACACGGCCGCCAGCCGCGCGCCGTCCCAGAAGAGCGCCTGGCTGGCGGGTGGCGCGGGGACCGCGTCGAGGCCGCGCTCGTCGCCGGAGAGCTGGCAGGCGCCCGGCGGCGCGTCGTCGGCGACCGGCGCGTCGGCCGCGGGGGCGTCGATGCCGGCGTCGAAGGCCGGCGGCGAGCTGTCGCCGGCCGCGTTCGCCGCGCACGCCGGCGCGAGGCCGAGGGCGAGGAGGGCGGCGGCGAGGGTCGGGGCGAGGCGCGTCGGCGGCATGGATCCCACGCGGCGCGGCCGCACGGCGGCGGCGCGCGCGCTGCGGCCCTATGATACAATTCTCCCGGAGCGATGTCCCGTACGCTGCGCATGCTCATCGTCGATGATGAGCAGGACAATCTCGAGTACCTGACGCGGGTGTTCCACAAGGAGTACGACATCACCTGCGCCCGGACCGGCCGCGAGGCCCTCGAGGTCCTGCGACGCCAGCCGTTCGACGTCATCATCACCGATCAGCTCATGCCCGGGATCACCGGCGTCGAGCTCCTCAAGCGCTCCCTCGAGTACAGCCCCGAGGCGGTGCGGATCGTGGTCACGGGGTTCCCGGACATCGAGACCGCCATCGCCTCCATCAACCAGGGGCGCGCCTTCCGCTTCTTCACCAAGCCGCTCGACTCGGCGCAGCTCGCCGACTCGGTGCGCCGCGCGGTGGGGGAGATGCAGCTCGACACGGAGAACCGCCGCCTCATCGACGAGCTGCGGACCAAGAACCAACTCCTCGAGCGCGTGCTCCAGGAGAAGCAGGCGCTCGTGGACGCCCACGTGGCGCAGCGCACCGAGGCGCTCGAGCGCGACCGCGCGCGGCTGCAGGCGGCGCTCACGGTGGACCTCGACAGCGGCGCCCTCTCGGCGCGGGCGTTCACCGACCGCCTCGAGGAGGAGCTGACCCGGGCGGCCCGCCACAAGCTGCCGTGCGCGCTCATCGCCGTGGCGCTCGAGGGCCTCTCCGCCTACGGCGGGCGGCACGGGCCCGCGCGCGTCGGCGAGCTCATGCGCATGGTCCACGAGCTCATCCGGCTCGGGTCGCGGCGCTACGACCTGGTCGGCCGCGATCAGCCGGGCCGCCTGATGCTGCTGCTGCCGATGGCGAACGGGGCCGGCGCCCACGCCCGTGCCGGCCGGCTCCGCGAGGCGCTGGCGAAGTTCCCCTTCCCGGGCGCCGCCGAGGTGCCGGAGCTGCGGTTCGTGGTGCGCACCGCCGCCTTCCCCGAGGACGGCGAGAGCGCGGCCGCGCTGCTGCAGGCCGTCGCGCTCCCCGGGGCCCCAGCGGCAGCCGCGGCCGGCGCCTGACCTGGCTCCAAGCACTCGAAATCCCACCGCCTCCCGACCGCATCGCAGGATGCCCACAAACGTATGAAGGTGGATCGCCTCCTGAGGCGTTCTTATAATGGGACGAGGAGTGGTGGGCGCGTGATGACGAGGCCCAGGGGCAAGACAAGATCGTGGATCCTGCCCTGGCTGGTGCTGGCGGTGCTGGTGCACGGCCAGCTCGCGGTCGTCGCGTTCGTCGTCCACCGGCTGTGGCCGCCCGCGGCGATGCCGGAGCGCATGGACGTCTCCCTCGTGAGTCCGGACGAGGTCGAGCCCACCGATGCCGATCGCGACGCGCTCGGCCGGGACGACGCCACCCTCTCGCTGGCCCCGCCGCCGCAGCCGGCCGACACGCGGACCGAGGAGCAGAAGAAGGCCGAGGAGCAGGCGAAGAAGCAGGAGGACTCGGTCAAGCCCCCGGGCCAGGTGGTCGAGATCCCGCAGCCCGTGGAGGAGAAGGTCCCGCAGAAGTCCAACTACGTCGCCGAGTACAACTCGAGCGTGGAGAAGCAGACCATCCACCGCGGCCGCCCCGGGGAGACCGAGGGCGCGCGGCCGAGCCCCGGCGAGAAGTCCAGCCGCGGCCAGCCGCGGCCGCCGCAGGTGGCGCCCGAGCCGCCGTCCCCGCCCACGCCGCCCGGGGGCCCGGCCACGCCCAAGCTCGCCATGCGGCCCAGCGGCGGGCGGGAGCCCGGCGCGCGCGGCCCGGGGCAGCAACCCGCGGAGGAGGCCGAGGCGCCGGACGGCATCCGGCCGCGCACGCCGCGGCCGCGGGGCGGCACGCCCGAGGGCGGCGGCGGACCGCCGGGCCCCGAGCCGGGCGGCGGGCCGAAGCGGACCTTGAGCCTGACCGATCTCACCCCGAGCGAGGACGCCCTCGCGCGCGCCATCGGCCGCGGCGGGTCCGTGGACGCGGTGAAGGACGCCGAGGAGGGCGAGTTCACGGCCCTCAACGCGCGGCGGTGGAAGTACGCCTCGTTCTTCAACCGCGTGAAGCGCGCCGTCGCCGACCACTGGCACCCCGACCGCGCGTACCGCCGCCGCGACCCGGGCGGCAACGTCTACGGCTTCAAGGACCGCCTGACGGTGGTGAAGGTCGAGCTGAACGCCAAGGGCGCGCTCCGTGACATCTACGTCGAGCACCCCTGCGGCATCGACTTCCTGGACGACGAGGCGGTGCGCGCCTTCAAGGACGCGCAGCCGTTCCCGAACCCGCCCCGCCAGCTCGTGGGCGAGAGCGGCCAGATCAGCTTCAAGTTCGGCTTCCTCTTCGAGCTCTCCTCGACCCCCGTCTTCCGCGTCTTCCGCTATAACAACAATTGAGAGACCGGGCTTGATCCCGGTCGGCGCGCGGGGCTACGCTGGGCGCGGACTGGAGGAGCCATGACCCGCAAGCGCGCTCGCGTCATCGTGGTCGGCATGTTCGCGGTGGCGGCGATGGGGGCCGGGGCCGGGTGCGGGCCGACGAACATCGCCAACCCGCCGCCTCCCGGCAGCGACGGCGGGCCGAACCCGCAGCGCGACGGCGCGGTGATCGACGCGCCGGTCACGCCGGGCGACGGTCCGGCGCAGGAGGACGCGCCGCCGCCGGTCGGCGACGCCCACGAGAACCCGGACAGCTGCGTCGCGACCACGTGCTCGGGCTCGCAGCTCGTGAACGACGGCTGCGGGGACCACGAGATCTGCGGCGACGGTCTCGACAACGACTGCAACGGCCTGGTCGACGACGGGTGCGGGTGCGTGCCTGGCGCGGTGCAGCCCTGCTTCAAGGGGCCGCCGGGGCGGCGCAACGTCGGCGCATGCGTCGACGGGACGCAGCGGTGCGAGGGGTCGGGGGAGTTCGGCGCCTGGGGCGAGTGCCAGGGCGGCATCTGGCCGACCACCGAGACGTGCGACACGCAGGACAACGACTGCAACGGCTGCGTCGACGACGATCCCAGGTGCTGCGAGGCGGCCATCAACTGCCCCGGGCCGGGCGATCTGCCCGAGGCGGCGCCGTTCGCCGACTACACGCTCGCCGGCACGGCGTACTTCACTGGCGCGGCCACCAGCTGGAAGTGGGAGGTCACGGGCGGGCCCTGCGACCAGCTGCTCTACTCGACGACGAACAAGGTGAGCTACACCTTGAACGGCCAGTCGACAACCTCGGTGACCTCCGCGACGAACAGCCACGTCACCTTCCGCCCGACGCTCTCGGGCGACTACACGTTCAAGCTCACCGTCGTGACCGCGAGCGGCGAGACCCTGACCTGCACCTTCATCGTGCACGTGAGAGGACCCGGCTTCCGCGTCGAGATGTGCTGGGACACGACCGGCCAGACCGACATCGACCTGCACGTCCACAAGCCCGGCACCACGACGCCGTGGTTCAGCACGACCCTCACCGGCACCGACACGAACAACGACGACTGCTACTACATGAACTGCAAGCCGCCGGCGACCGCGATGACCGGCTGGGGCTACGCGAACACGTCGGTCGACGAGTGCAAGGGCGCGCCGGCCCCCGGCGGCGCCACCTGGACGGGCCTCGGCTACTGCCGCAACCCGCGGCTGGACATCGACAACATCAGCACCCCCGGCGTGGCCGAGAACGCGAACGTCGACAACCCGAACGACGGCAACACGTTCCGCGTCATGGTGCACTACTACAGCGGGTCGAAGGTCACGCACCCGCTCGTCAACGTCTACTGCGGCGGCCGCCTCACCAGCACCTACGGCGCCGCGCCGGACGTCGTCGGCGGCTTCAGCTCGGGCGGCTCGTGGGGCGCCGGCACGATGTGGCGCGTGGCCGACGTGACCACGCACGTGACCGCGGGGACGACCACGGGCTGCGACGTCACGCCGCTGCACCCGGCCGGCCAGACCTCCGGCTACAACGTCACGAACAACGACAGGACGTACTAGGCGGGCAGGGGCGGGGGGGTCGCGGCGGCCGCCAGGCCGAGGTGGCGGCGCAGCGTGAAGTAGTCCTCCGACACGGCGTAGGTGACGAGCTGGCGCACCCGCTCGGTCGCGCCGAGCGGGCTCAGCGTGCGGGTGTCCGCGGCGACGATCTTCGCGGCGGTCTCGAGGTCGCCGCAGAGGACCAGGCCGGCGCGGCTCGCGGTCAGATCCGTGGCCGTGAGCCAGGCGCTGAGGTCGAGCGCGTCGCGGCCGCTCAGCCACTTGCGGGCGGCTCCGGCGGTGGGCTCGAGCACCTGCGCCGGCACGGTGCCCGTGATGTCCTTCGCGACGCGAGCGGTCTCCTCCGCCGGTGGGCCGTCGGGGCCGGGGGGCGGGACCTCGAGGCGCAGGGCCTCGAGCATGCCCCGCAGCGCCACCTCGATCTCGGCGCTCGTCGGGAGCGCCAAGCGCAGGAAGCGCTCCGGGCGCGTGAAGGCGAGGCGTGCGCCGAGCTCGAAGACGAGCGCCCGGCCGGGCGTGCCGGTCGCGGCGCCGCCCGCGATGACGAGCGACGGGCGGAGCAGGTTCTTGTCCACGGTGTTGGCGATCTGCACGGTCGGACCGTCGCCGTCGCGCAGGTAGAGGTCGGGCACCTCCACGTCGAGCGCCGCGCAGGCGTTGAGCACCGCCTGGACGACGGGGCGCTCGTCGGTGAGCGGGTCGACGCGATCACGGCGCTTGAGCCCGTAGGCCTCGGCGGGGCGCGCGTGCTGGAGCGCCACGACGGCGCCGAGGTGGGAGAAGAGCGAGCCGAGGAACCGGTCCTCGTCGGGGTGCATGAGCGCCTTCTGCCACTGCTCCTGGCTGAGGGCGCCGCGGGCCGCCGGGGGCGCCGCGGTCCGCGCGGCGGCCACCAGGCGCTGGTCCTCCGGGCTGGCCCCGCCGAGGACGACGAGGGCGGTCGCGACGCACAGCGCGCGGTCGGCCTGGCCGGCGTCGCGGTACAGCCGCAGGAGCAGCCGGTACAGGGCCGGGTCGTCGGGGGCTAGCGGGATCAGCCGCTGCATCGCGGCGATCCCCTTGTCGCGCTCCTCGGGGCCGGCCTCGACGTAGAGCCCGGTGAGGGTGGCGCGGGTCGCGGCGTCGGCGGGATCGAGGACGGCGGCCACCTCGTACGCGGCGATCGCGCTCTGGCGGTGGGCCAGGTGGGCGCGGCAGATCTCGCCGAGGCGGCGCCACACGCGCAGCCGCACGTCGGTGAGGCCGCCTTGCGGGAGGCGCTTGATCTCGCGGCCGTACGCCTTCGCCAGCGCCTGCCACTGGCCGCGCGCGCTCAGGATCGCGTCGATCTGCTCGAGCGGGGCGAGGCTCGCGGGCGCCTCGTCGAGCGCCTGCTCGAAGCAGGCGAGGGCGCGGTCGTCGTCGCCCTGCTCCTCGTGCCAGATCGCGCCCGCGGTGTAGTGGTGGTGGGCGCGGGCGGCGGGGGCGTCCTCCATCTCGCACAGGCGCGCGATGATCTCGATCGCGCGCTGCCACGCCTTCTGCTGGCAGTAGACGTCGAGGAGCTTCGTCAGCAGCACGCGGCGGCGCCGCGGGTTCGCGAGCGCGGCGGCGTAGGCGCGGGCGGCCTCGATCGGGTCCTCGTGGCGGTCGAGGTAGATGTCGCCGAGCTGCTCGAGCAGGCGCGCCTGCTCGGGCGCCGGGGCGAGCGTGATGAGCGCGCGGAGGTGCTCGACGACCAGGGCCCACTCGCCGCGGCTGGAGCGGATCGCGGCGCAGGCCTCGAGCGCGGGGCGGCTGTGCGGGTCGAGGGCGAGCACCGCCCCGAACCGCGCGAGCGCGCCGTCCGGCTCGTCGAGCCGCAGGTGGAGCCGGCCGAGCGCGGTGTAGATCTCGAGCCGCTCGGCCGGCGGCAGCGCCGCGCCGCCGTCGTCGAGCAGCGCCTCGAGGTACGCCACCGCCTCGCGCGCCTCGGCGCGCACGCCCGCGGGCGTGGGCGGGCGCGACCGGACGTCGGCGGCCGGATCGTCGGGCGTGGTGACGCGCGCGAAGAGCAGCGCGGCCGCGCCGGCGAGGGCCTCGCGGGCGCCCGGATCGGCGCCGAGCGCGGCCCGGTAGAGGCGCAGCGCCTGCTCGTCGCGGCCCTGCTCGGCGCAGGCGCGCCCGAGCCGCGCGAGGAGCGGCGGGCGATCGCGGCCGGCGGCCTTGCGGAGCAGCATCTCGAGCACCGGCTCGAGCGCCGCCCACTGCCGCGTCTCGGTGTACCGCTCGGCCAGGCGGCGGCCGGCGCCCTGGTGCTCCGGGTCCAGCTCGAGGACGCGCGCGAGGAGCTCCTCCGCCTGCTCGGCGTCGCCGAGCTCGTCCTGACACAGGCCGCCCGCGTCGAAGAGCAGCCGCACCCGCTCGAGGCGGTTGGCCGTGAGGTCGGCCGTCTCGCGCATGAGGCGCACCGCCCGCAGCGCGTCGCCGCGCTGGCGGTAGAGCTCGATCAGCCCGAGCCGCGCCGGCACGTGGCCCTCGTCGAACGCGAGCGCGTCGGTGAAGCGCGCCTCGGCCGCGGCCGCGTCGCCGAGCTTCTCGGCGGCGAGATGTCCGGCGTGGGCGATGAGGTCCGCCCGGGCGGCGGGGTCGGTCTGCACCGCGGCGCGGCGGACCGCCGCCGCCGCGGCCCGCTCGTGGTCGCCGAGCGCGTTGTGCAGCCGCACGAGCGCGGCGAGCGCGTGATCGACGTCGCCGCCGAGCGCGGCGAGCTGCTCGTAGAGCGCGACGGCGCGCGGCCGGTCGCCGAGGTCGTGCTCGACGAGCCGGGCCAGCGCCGCGTAGAGCTCCCGGCGTCGCGCCGGGTCGTCGACGAGCGCGAGCCGGCGCGTGAGCGCCTGCGCGAGCTCCGGCAGCCGGCCGCGCCGGCGCAGCAGCCGCGCCAGGCGCTCGGCGGCCGCGTCGTCCTCGGGCTCGAGCGCGAGGATCGACTCGTAGGCCTGGATGGCCCGGTCGGCGTCGTCGCGCTCCTCGAGGCGCGGCGCGAGCTCGCGCAGCAGCGCCAGCCGCTCGCCCCGCCCGCGGGCGATCGCCGCCATGCGCTGCAGGATGCGGAGCGCCTCGTCGTCGTGGCCCTCGCGCTCGTGGAGCATCCGCAGGGCCGCCAGGTCGCCGAGCCGGTCGGGCTCGAGGGCGGCGACCTGCTCGAGGAGGCGGATCGCCCCCGGCCGGTCGTCGAGCTGCACGGCGCGGACCTGGGCGGCCTCGCGCCGGAGCGCGGCCACCGCGGCCGGCTCGCTCAGCGCGGCGCGCCGCTCGATCACCTCGGCGACGTCGCGCCAGCGCCCCAGGCGCCGGGCGAGGCGCTCGAGGGCGCCGAGCGTCGTCGGGCTCGCGGGCGCGAGGGACAGCGCCTGCTCGTAGGCGTCCACCGCCGCCACCGGCTGGTCGAGGCGCGTCTCGCGCACCTCGCCCAGCGTGAGCCACAGCTCTTCGAGGCGCGCGGCGTCGGGCTCGACGGCGATCTGGGCGGCGAGCGCGGCCGCGAGGTCGTCCCAGCGCTCGGCCCGCCGGAGCGCGCGGCAGCGACCCTCGTGCGCGTCGCGATCCGCGGGCGCCAGGGCCAGCACCCGGTCGTACATCGCGGCGGCCTGCGCGGGGCCCTGCAGCCGCTCCTCGTACCAGCGGGCCAGCCGCAGGCCGTGGGTGACGGCGTCGCCCGCCTCGGGGCCGGCGGCGAGCTGCCCGTAGTCGGCGGCGAGCTGGGGCCAGCACTCGGCGCGGTCGGCGAGGGCCTCGAGGCGGGCGCAGAGCTCGGCGCTGTGGGGCTCCTCCCGCAGGCAGGCGACCAGCGCGGTCACGGCTCCGGCCGCGTCGCCCTGCTCGTCCTCGAGGATGCGCGCGACCTCGCGCATCGTGCGGCGGCGGGCGCCGGCGTCACGCTCGTGCTCGAGGCGGCCGAGGAGCAGATCGACGAGGTTGGGCCAGTCCCGCGCCTCGCGGTACACCGACTCGAGCGCCGCGAGCGCGGCGCGGGGCTCGGCGGCGGCGGGATCCGCCGCGAGCAGCTTGAGCCAGCCGGCCAGGTCGTCGGCCTCGGGCAGGGCGGCCGTCGCGGCGCGGCCGACGGCCTCGGCGAGGGCGGCGACGAAGCCCGCCAGGTCGCCGTCGACCGGGACCACGACCAGGCCGTGCGCGGCGCGCAGCTCCTCATCCGCGAGCGCCGAGACGCCGTCGGCGAGGAGCACGTGGTAGAGCGTGCCGCGCGGCGCACCGCCGAAGTGCCGCTCGAGCAGCGCGTGCAGGTCGGGGTCGTCCACCGCGAACCCGGCGAAGACGAGCGAGGTGCGGGTGAAGAGCTCGCGGCAGAACGCCGCGTACTGGTCATCCGCGACGGCGCGGCGCAGGTCTCCGCGCGACAGGATCAGCGTCGCCGGCCGGGCGACCTCGCCGTGCGCGGCGAGCAGGAACCGGCCGCGGTGAGCGCGCAGGATCGCCCCGTCGCCGGGCGTGAAGAGCGGGGGCGCCTCGTCGCCGCCGACGTCCAGGGCGCGGGCGAGGACCTCGTCGTAGCCGGTGGTGATGAACCCGCGGAAGGGCAGGCGCACGAGATCGCGGTGGAGGCGCGGGATCTCGGCCGGCGGCGGGCAGGCCCCGGCGAGCAGCTCGGCGGCGGCCTCGCGGCCGAGCGCGCGGCTGAGGTGGCCCAGCACGCTGAAGAGGTCCCCCCGGGCCGCGGCGGCCCGCACCTCGTCCCGCGGCACCTCGTCGCCGCCGTCGGGGGCCTCGAGCCGACGGGCGGCCCGCTCCGCCAGCTCCGCCGCGCCCGGCACCGCGATCCCCGCGGCGCGGGCGAGGCCGGTGCCGACGCACAGGACGCAGCGGCGGTGGCGCAGGCGTTCGACGAGGAACTCTGGGATCTCGAAGCTCATCTTGGAGATGCTCCCCCGCGCGACGGCCGCGGCCAGTGGTCGACTGCAAGCAGCAGGCGTCGAGCTTGGATTCCGGAGCCCACCGGACCGCCGCACCCCAGCGACGTCCCGACGATGATCCCCCGACCCCAGTCACCTCCTACGCGAACGGCGTGCGCGTGTCAACCGCTCGGCCGAGGGAACACACGGAGACACGGCGGCACGGAGGAGCACGGCGTTCATTGAGGGCAAGGAGCGCCGCCCGATGGAGCTGGGCTCGGTCGGAGTCAGCAGAACCCAACCAAGAAGCTCTCCTCCGGCCTCCGCGCCTCCGTGCCTCCGTGTTCAATTCGCCCGCACGGCGCGGCTCGGCCTGGGCGAGCATCGAAGCGGCGTGGGAGTCTGTGCCGCGTCGGCCCCGGCGGAGCCGGGTGGGGAGAGCGCATGAGCGGAGCGAAGGAACGCCTGGCGGCGATCGTCGGCGCGGATCGGGACCACGCCTGCGCGGGCGTCGCCGGCGACGGGCTGTGCGTGCGCGCCCTGAGCGTCGCCGAGCTGCCGAGCCGGTTCGGCGACTTCCTGATCGTCGCCTTCGGCACGAACCGCGACGCGAAGGGGCACCTGGCCGTGGTGCGCGGCGACGTGGTGGACGGCGCGCGCGTGCCGACGCGGTTGCACTCCGAGTGCCTGACCGGCGATGCGCTCGGCTCGCTCCGCTGCGACTGCCGCGATCAGCTCGAGGCGGCGCTGCGGCGCCTCGGGACCGAGGAGCGGGGGCTGCTGCTCTACCTGCGCCAGGAGGGGCGTGGCATCGGCCTCATCAACAAGATCCGCGCCTACGAGCTGCAGGACCAGGGCCTCGACACGAACCAGGCCAACCGCGCCCTCGGCTTCGCCGACGACGAGCGCGACTACGCCATCGCCGCGCACATGCTCGCGACGCTGCGCGTGCGCTCCGTGGAGCTGATGACGAACAACCCCGACAAGATCGCGCAGCTCGCGCGCTATGGCGTCCAGGTGGACGAGCGCATCCCGCACGTGATGCCCTCGAACCGCCACAACCGGCTCTACCTCGAGACGAAGGTGCGCGACTCGGGCCACCTGATGGGCCTGCGCGCGGTGCCGCGGGTGGCGGAGCCGGAGGAGTCGGGTGCGGAGCTGTTGCGGCTGGCGAAGTAGGGGAGCTGCGGAGGGCGGCTGCGGCTGGGGGGTTACGGCTGGGCGGCGGCCACGAGCTTGTAGGTCGAGCTCGTCGCGTAGCCCTGCACCATGATGTGGACCGGCGCGTCGGCGTTGAGCGTCACGAGGCAGGTCTCGTTCGAGCTCGTGCGGTACGGGCGGCAGTCGTACTTCGTCAGCGTCGGGGCCTCGCCGGTGCGGACGTAGAGGTCGGCGTCGCCGCTGCCGGTGATGGCGACCTTGTACTTGCCGGCCTTGAGGGTCGGGGTCTCCCAGCGCTTCTCGGCGTTCTTCGCGACGGTGCCCGACTCGGTGATGCCGGCCCACGTAGCGGGGGGCGTGACGCCGCCCGGGTAGCCGGGGAAATAGACGTTGTCGTTGTCGCCGGTGACCAGGACCACCTGCGAGGTGTCGATGCTCTTGAAGATCTCCTCGTAGGTCATGGGCGCGTCGAACTTGAGGAGGCCGTTGATGATCGCGCTGGTCGCCTCGGAGTCGTTGGCGAAGTAGGCCGGCATGGCGTTGACGACGAACTCCATGTACTTCGTGCCGGTCGGGTCGTCGGCGTTGATGCGGGCGCGGGTCTGGGCGAGCGAGCCGTCGACGTACGCGTACGTGTCGCAGCCGTTCATGAAGACGATGACGTACTGGCCGACGGTCCAGCTGCCCTTCTGGGCGAGCGCGCGGACGTTCTGGCCGAGGCCGGCGTGGCCGTTGTAGGCGATGAGGTCGGCGTGGGTCGAGAGGGCGTTGTAGCGGGTGTCGAACTCGGCCGTGGTGCTGCCGATGTTGTCGACGAGCAGCGCGGTCACCTCGATGGTCTTGCCGCCGGGCAGCGTGCCCTTGAACGAGATGTCCGGGGTCGAGACGCCGGGGCTGTCGGGGATGGTGGCCGGGACGGTCGTCGGGTTGAAGGGCGCGAGCGTGCGCTTCATCGACGCGACGAACTCGTTGAAGGCCGCGATGCCGGCGTCGGACGCGGTGGTGGCGCCGTCCTCGTACTTACCGAAGATCGAGACGATCTTGAGGGCGTTGTCCTCCCACACCTTGTGGTACTCGGGGTACTTGCCGGTGCTGTTCACCGTCGAGACCGTGACCTTGGCGGTGGTCTTGACCACGTCGGTGGCGGCGAGGGTGCAGCCCGACTTGCCGGGGCGGAAGTAGTACCACATGCTGCCCGTGTCGACGTCGTGGGCGCCCCACTCGACGCAGGCCGGGTTGTACTTGGCCGTGAAGGCCTCCTGCCCGGCGGACGTCACGTCGCGCGGCAGGGTGAACTCGTAACTCGTGGGCAGGTCGGTCTTGCTGGCCCACGCGACCGGCATCTTCGCGTGATAGGTGATCTTGGTCTTGCCGCCCTCGGTCGTGTTCTTCACGTTGGTGAGCTCGAGCCGGTCGAGGCGGCCGACCGAGCGCTCCTCGTTGAGGTGGCCGATGGTGTAGAGGAGCTGGTCCTGGATGACCTGGCGCGAGCTCCAGTCCGACAGGAGCTCCCCGTCGAACTCGAAGTCGAGGATGGTCGCGAGGACGCTCGCGTCCGCCTTGCCGTCCCAGCCGCCCTTGACGAAGTCGTCGGGCTCATTGGCGGGAGCGGCCGAGTCGCAGCGAGCCGAGAAGAAGGCGAGACCGACGAGTGCGAGAGTGACGCCGAGTCGACGCATCGTTTCCTCCGCGAGGTGGGTGGTCACGGGAGACAGCACTCGACGCCGAGGCCGCCACCGCAGCTGTACTGGGTGGCGTCACCGACGTGGCCGTTGGCGCAGGCGCCCGGGTACAGGGCGACGCAGCTGCCGCCCGCGGCCTGGCAGGCGTTGAAGGTCGGGGGCAGGCAGCACTGGACGCCGAGGCCGCCGCCGCAGCTGAAGGTGTTCGCGTCGCCGACGGAGCCGTTGGCGCAGGCGTCGGGGACGAGCGGGACGCACGTGCCGCCGGCCGCCGCGCAGGCGTTCACCGGGGTCGGGGGCAGGCAGCACTGGACGCCGACGCCGCCGCCGCAGCTGAAGGTGTTCGCGTCGCCGACGGTGCCGTTGGCGCAGGCGTCGGGGTACAGCCCGACGCAGGTGCCGCCGGCCGCGGCGCACGGGGTGGTGCACTCGTACGCGCAGGTGTTCTCGGCGCCGCAGGTCCACTCGCCGATGCACCGGGGCTGCGCCAGGTCCTGCAGCTCGCAGTCGGCGGGCACGGCGCAGTACGCGTCGGCGCTCAGCGTGAGCTTCTGCTTCTGGGTGGTGTTCGGCACGCGCAGCGTGAGGACGTCGCCGCTCAGCGTGTAGGCGTAGCGGTCGATGAGATCGCCGTTCTCGTCGAGGAAGCGGATGTAGCGGGTCGAGCCGCTCTTGCTCCACCCGTACCGGCCCTCGGTGGCGATGGGGTTGCACGGGGTGGTGATGCACATGACCTGCACCTCGCGGCGGAAGGTCTTGTCGGTCTTGAGGACCACCGCGGTGAAGCCGCCGGCGGTCGGGGCCTCGTTGCGGTAGGTGCCCACGGGGCGGATGACGCCGTCGGCCTTCTCGGCGTTGTCGATGACGTCGAGCGCGTTGTCCTCGGGGTTGCCGGCGGTGCCGTCACATCCAAAGGAACCGAGAGCAGCGAACACGAACACGAGCGCCATCTTCCTCATGAGCCCTACCTCCGTTGGCCGTCTGTCTAGCAAGCGGTGTGCCGATGTGGGCATGGCGTGATCTCGACAGTTTAGGGTGATGCCGAGCAGAAACTGCGCAGCGGCGGCGCGGAGCCGACCACGCAGATTCTGCGCGACGCGCAGCGGCTGCGTGATCCGGCGGTCAGGAGCCGCGGCGGCGCGCGAGGCCGTACTGCTTCATCTTCGCGACGAAGGTGCGCAGCGGCATCCCGATCAGCTCGGCGGCGCGCGTCTGGTTGCCGTTCGTCGACTGCAGCGCGGCGGCCATGCGGCCCTTCTCGAACTCGCGCAGCTCGTCGTCGATGGGGCGGAAGCTCGGCGCGGGCGCCTGGCCCAGGGGCCCCGTGGGGTCGGCGGCGTCGCCGTGCGCCGGGGCCTGGGGCGGCCGGCCGCCCATGCCCTGCGGCCCGCCGATGTTCTCGAGGTGCCACGGCAGGACCGTCTGCTCCGCGACGGTCGCGGCGGCGTACTCCATGACGTTCTTCAGCTCGCGGACGTTGCCCGGCCAGCGGTAGGTCGCGATCACCTGCATGGCGCCGGGCGAGAGGCTCATGGCCGGGCGGTTGAGCGCGGCGCACGCCTCGCGCAGGAAGGTCTGTGACAGCAGCGGCAGCTCGCGCTTGCGGTCGCGCACCGGCGGCAGCCACACGGTCGCGCCGCCCAGCCGGAAGAAGAGGTCCTGGCGGAAGCGGCCGGCGGCGACCTCCTCCTGCAGGTTGCGGTTCGTGGCGGCGACGATGCGGATGTCGATCTCGCGCTCGCGGACGTCGCCGAGACGGATGACCCGCTTGGTCTCGAGGACGCGCAGGAGCTTGGCCTGCGCCGTCAGCGGCAGCTCGCCGATCTCGTCGAGGAGCACGGTGCCGCCGCCGGCCGTCTCGAGCAGGCCCGGCTTGGACGCCGCGGCGCCGGTGAAGGCGCCCTTCTCGTGCCCGAAGAGCTCGCTCTCGAGCAGCGTCTCGGTCAGCGCGGCGCAGTTGAGCGTCAGGAACTTGCGGTCGCGGCGCGTGGACCAGTGGTGCAGGGCGGCCGCGGCCAGCTCCTTGCCGGTGCCGGTCTCGCCGCAGATGAGCACGGCGAGGTCCGACGCGGCCAGCCGCTCGATGAGGGCGTAGAGGCGCACCATCGCGGGGTCGGCGACGACGATGGTCCGGTCGCCGATCTGGCGCGTGCCGAGCGTGGCGCCGGCGGCGGCGGCCTGGCCGGCGGCGGCCGCGCGGGCCGCGGCGCGGGCGCTGGCGAGCAGGGTCTGGAAGTCGCAGCCGTCCTCGGGGCAGGCGGCGTAGCCGGCGCGCGCCGTGCCGCCCGGGGCGACCGCGGCGGTGAGGGCGCTCGCGGTCTGCGCCGCGTCCAGCGGGCCGGTCTCGGGCATGAGCACGACCAGGTGGTCGGGGCCGCCCCAGGCGAGGATATCGAGGAGCGGGAGCTGCTCCGCGAGGACCCGCTCGACGGCGCGGCGGTCGTCGACGGCCGCCGCGAAGCGCACGACGACGACGGTGAAGGGCCGCTCGTACTTCAGCGACCGCTCGACCTCCTCCTCGCCGCGCTCGGTGAGCTGCGCGATCTCGACGAGGGCGCGGGCCGCGCGCGAGGGCAGGCTGGAGTTGAAGACCAGCGTCACGCCGCAGATGTCGATGGTGTCGCCGGAGGCGAGCGCGCGGGGCGCCGCGAGGAGCTCGCCGTTGACGGCGGTGCCGTTGCGGCTGTTGAGGTCGGCGAGGATCGCGTCCCGGCCCGTCATGCTCAGCTTCGCGTGGAGGCGCGAGACCGCGTTGTCGTCGAGGTAGACCTCGGCGTCCTGGCTGCGGCCGATGAAGACCTCGCCGCGCTCGGGGAGCTCGTACATGCGCGACGATTGCGCATCGAAGATGAGCAGGTAGTACCGGTCGGCGGCCGCGCCGCGCTTCGGCGGGGGACGGTGCCCCGGGGCGATCGTCTCGTCGCCGTGATAGGCGCCGCGCTCGTGTCGCTCGCTCTCTTCGCTCATGGCCCCGACCGGGGCAGAGCTTCGCACGAGCCGGCCGGGCCCGCAACTCCAGTAAGCCATTCTCGAATGCGTCGCCGTGGCCTATCCTCGGGGCGCATGAACGGTACGTCCCCGGGCGGCGCGGGCCGCGTCTGGAAGGTGCTGCTGCTGCTCGCCACCGCGGCCGCCGCGGTGGGCGTGGCCGCGTGGCTGCGGCCCATCGCCCAGAACCCGGCCTACCACCGCTTCGCCGATCAGCGCGCGCTGCTCGGCGTGCCGCACGCGCTCAACGTGCTCTCGAACGTGCCCTTCCTCATCGTCGGCGCCTGGGGCCTCGCGACCGTGCTCGGCCGCCGGCCGCGCTTCGCCTGGCCGTGGGAGCGCTGGCCCTGGGCCCTCTTCATGGCCTCGGTCTTCTGCACCGGCCTGGGCTCGGGCTACTACCATCTGGCGCCCGACAACGCGACCCTGCTCTGGGACCGGCTCGCGATGGTGGTCGGCTTCGCGGCCCTGCTGGCGATCACGCTCGGGGAGCGCGTGGACGCGCGCGCCGGCGCGCTGCTCGCCGCGCCGCTCGTCGCGCTCGGCCTGTGGGGCCTGCTCGCCGGCCACCCCGCGGACCTGCGCTGGTACGGCCTGCTGCAGGCCGGCACCGTGCTCCTCGTCGTCCTCGCGCTCGCGCTCTTCCCCGCCCGCTACACCGGGACGCGGGCGATCTTCCAGGCCATGGCGCTCTACCTGCTGGCGTCGGCGCTCGAGGCGGGCGACGGCTCGATCTTCCGGGCCGGCGGGATCGTGAGCGGCCACACCCTCAAGCACGTGGCCGCCGCGCTCGCGGCCTGGCGCCTCGGCGTCATGGTGCGGGGGCGGCACGTGGCCGGCGCTGGGGGCCATGGTCCGGGGGACCAGCCCCCCAGCCCGTAGCCCCGCCACCTGTCTCCGCCGCGAGCCAGTTCGTCAGCGCCCGGCGGCCAGCCCTTCTCCCGACCGCGCAGGCCGGCCGCTGCGGTATCATGGAGCATGACCGCGAGTCGAAGTGCGGGGGGGCTGTCCGTTGTCCTCGTCGCAGGCGCGGGGTTGCTGGCCGCCTGCAGCCCCGGCTCGACCACGGCGCGTGATGCTGGGTTGACCGACGCCGTTCTAGCCAGCGACGCCTTCGCCGGACCAGCCTGGACGCGCAGCGACGGCGGCGCGCCCTGCGCCGTCGAACTGGCGCCGGGGCCGTCGGCACACAACCCCGGGCAGGACTGCATGCGGTGTCATCACTGGACCGTGGCGGGAACGCTCTATGCGGCGTCGGGCGGGGGATCGGTGGTGAGCGGAGCGACCGTCCGTCTGATCGGCTCCGACGAGCAGATCGTCGACGTTGCCACGGGGCCCGACGGGAGCTTCTCCAGCCTCGAGGCGGTCGCCTCACCCGCGCTCGCGCTGGTCAGCAGGTGCCCGGAGACGCGCATCTTCGATGTCACGAGCGGCACCTGCAACAGGTGCCACGACGGCAGCATGCCGCTCTGGTTGCCGTGACGGGTGTGGCGCGCTGGACGCCTCACGGGCGCCTCACGGCGCCGTGATGCTCACCAGTTCCTGGCGCTCGGAGCCGCCCTGCACCATGTCTGCGAGCACTTGGCCGACGTCGGGGCAGAAGTACTTGTTCTCGAAGACGCCGGGGTCGAGAACCGTCCAGTCCTTGGTCTTGACGCAGTTCTGATAGGTCCCCGCGGCGACGGTGATCGACTCATTGAGGCCGAGGATCTCGGCCTGGTCCTCGGCGGAGCCCGCGAGGTACTCCTGGCGGTACGTGTCTCCGACCTGCGGGTTGCCCAGCATGATCATCCCGGGCTTGGCGCCCCCGACGCCCGCCTCCCACGAGCCCTCGGTGTCGACCTGGCCGTTCACGTACTTCTTGGTGTCCTCGCCGAAGTACCAGACGTTGCCGTCCTTGTCCTGCGCATACCAGTCCCAGGTGTCCTCCGCGACCTGGCCGCCCTCGGTGACGAGGTCGTGGACGACGATGCACGTGACGCCGAGGATCACCTTGGTGTCGCTGGTGACGGTGATGGTGACGTCCTGGGCGACGCCTTGCTTCTGGACCGAGTAGTTGTAGACCGTGCCGGGAACGAGCGGATAGTACGGGTTGGTGACCCCCGCGACGAAGTTTGCCGGGTCGATCACGGGGTTGTAGGGCGTGCCGCTGCTGCCGCACCCGATGGCGAGCATCGCTACCAAGAACCAACCGTGCCGGGGTTGTTTCATCTCTTACCTCCACGAGGTCGCGCGCGATGTATGCTGTTCCATTATGGCGAGGTGTCCCGCTTCCAGCCAGCCCAGCCGGTCGGGTCGTCGGGGACGATGACGTACTGGCCCGTCGTCCAGCTGCCCTTCTGCGCGAGCGCGCGCACGTTCTGGCCGAGGCCGGCGTGGCCGTTGTAGGCGATGAGGTCGGCGTGGGTCGCCAGGGCGTTGTAGCGGGTGTCGAACTCGGCCGTCGTGCTGGCGATGTAGTCGACGAGCAGCGCGGTGACCTCGATGGTCTTGCCGCCGGGCAGCGTGCCCGCGAACGAGATGTCCGGGGCCGAGACGCCGAGGCTGTCGGGGATGGTGCTGGGACGCGCCGGTCCGCGTCGATGACGGCACCCGGGCCGCGACCGCCCGCGGCCCCGCCTCGGCGGCGTCGATCAAGCTCGACGACGGGACCACCTGCGCCACCCACCTGCTGCCCGCCGCGGCGGTCGACAGCGAGGGCCGGCTGCACGTGACCTGGTACGACAACCGCTTCTCGAACGCCTACGGCGGGCTCTTCTACACCGTCTGGGACCCGACCGCCGGCACGCCCGCGGCGAGCCAGTTCGTCAGCGACGAGCCCTTCGAGCTGACGACCGAGACCCGGGCGAGCAACCGCCTCGGCACCACCACCGGCCCCGCCGTCGACGGCACCACCATCTACGCCACGTGGGCCGACCCGCGCGGCGCTGACAACACGTCGCACATCCGCTTTGCGAAGGGGACGCTGCCGTAGCGGCGGGGGCAGCGCGTGCGGGCGGGCGGCGCCGGCGGGTTGCGGACCGTCGCCGTCCGCGCCCGCGCTGGCCGCGCGCCTGCGAATCGTGCCGCGCACCACACGTGCGCCTTGACAATCAGCGAAACTATCCTCAACTGTATACAACTTATCTCAACAGGGTCTCTGGTCGGCGACCGGCGGCCCGGCGGCGGTGATGGTGCGACGACACACGACGAGGATGGCGGGTGCGGGGATGCCGGTCCCCGGCAGAAGCGGCGGGCCGCTGACCGGTGACGGGACCGTGCTGGACGCGCACGAGGCCGCCGCGCTCCTCAGCGCCCACGTGGAGACCGTCCGGCGGCTCGCCCGGCGAGGCGCCATCCCGTCCTTCAAGCTGGGCAAGGACTGGCGGTTCCACCAGGAGGCGCTGCTGCGCTGGTCCGAGGGCCAGCATTCGCGGCCCCAGCCGGCCGCGGTGAGGTCCGGCCCGGACGTCGCGGCGGCCGACGGAGCTCGGCTCACGCCCGGCCGCGCCCCGCAGCGCCACCAAGACGGCCCCTTCCCCATCGTCGGCATCGGCGCGTCCGCCGGCGGGCTCGAGGCCCTCGAGCAGTTCTTGCGTCACGTGCCGAAGCAGAGCGGCATGGCCTTCGTCGTCATCCAGCACCTGGACCCGACCCACAAGGGCATGATGGTGGAGCTGCTCCAGCGGGCCACGCCCCTGAAGGTCGTCCAGGTCAAGGATCGCCTGAAGGTCGAGCCGGACCGGGTGTACGTCATCCCGCCGAACAAGGACATGTCCATCCTGCACGGGGTGCTGCACCTGCTCGCGCCGGTGGCGCGACGCGGGCTGCGCCTGCCCATCGACTTCTTCCTGCGCTCGCTGGCCGACGACCAGAAGGAGCGGGGCATCGGCGTAATTCTCTCGGGCATGGGATCTGACGGCACCCTGGGCCTGCGGGCCATCAAGGAGCACGCGGGGGTGGCCTTCGTGCAGGAGCCCGCCTCGGCCAAGTTCGACGGCATGCCCCGCAGCGTCATCGACGCCGGGCTCGCCGACGTCGTGGCCCCCGTCGAGGAGCTGGCCGGCAAGGTCGTCGCCTATCACGAGCACGCGCCGCGCGCGGCCCAGCCCGATCAGCCGCTCGGCGGCAAGACCCAGAGCGCCATCGAGAAGGTCTGTGTCCTGCTGCGCAGCCAGACCGGCCACGACTTCTCGCTGTACAAGCGGAGCACCGTGTACCGCCGCATCGAGCGGCGCATGGCCTTGCACCAGCTCGACAGCATCGCGGGCTACGTGCGGTATCTGCAGGAGAGCCCGCAGGAGGCCGAGCTGCTCTTCAAGGAGCTGCTCATCGGCGTGACCAGCTTCTTCCGCGATCCGGACGCCTGGGAGCAGCTCCGCCAGCAGGTCCTCCCGGCGCTCCTCGCGGCGCGCCCGGCCGGCGGGACGCTGCGGGCCTGGGTGCCCGGCTGCTCGACCGGGGAAGAGGCGTATTCCCTGGCCATCGTTTTCAAGGAGGCGCTCGCGCAGGTGCACCCGGTCAAGCGCTACGCCCTCCAGATCTTCGCCACCGACCTCGACAAGGACGCCATCGATCAGGCGCGCCAGGGCTCGTATCCGGCCAACATCGCCGGCGATGTCTCGGCGGAGCGCCTGCGCCGGTTCTTCGTCGAGGACGAGCACCGGTACCAGGTGAGCAAGGAGATCCGCGAGACGGTGACCTTCGCCCCGCAGAACCTCATCATGGACCCGCCCTTCACCCGGCTCGACATCCTCTCCTGCCGCAACCTCCTCATCTACCTCGCGCCCGAGCTGCAGAAGCGGCTCCTGCCGCTCTTTCACTACAGCCTCAACCCCGATGGCCTCCTGCTCCTCGGGGGCGCGGAGACCATCGGGGCCGCCACCGACCTTTTTGCGCCGCTGGGCGGCAAGGCGCGGATCTATCGCAAGCTCAACGCGCCGCCGCGCGCCGAGCCGGTCGAGTTTCCGGCCTCCTTCTTCCCCGGCCAGCGGCGTGAGACGGAGGCGTGGCCGGCGCCCCCGGGCGCGCACCAACCCGCCTCCAACCTCCAGACGCTATCGGCGCAGGTGTTGCTCACGCGCTACGCACCGGCCGCGGTGCTGACGACCGCCAGCGGCGACATCCTCTACGTCAGCGGGCGGACCGGCAGGTACCTGGAGCCGGCCGCGGGCAAGGCGAACTGGAACATCCACGCCATGGCCCGTGACGGGCTGCGCTACGAGCTCGGCGCCGCGCTCCACAAGGCGCTGCGGGACCAGCGCCCCGTCACCCAGCGCGGCGTGAAGGTGGGAACCGACGCTGGCGTGCAGGTCGTGGACATCACGATCGATCCGATCCAGGAGCCGCAGGCGCTGCGGGGGATGGTCATGATCGTGTTCACGGACGTGACGACGCCGCTCGCGGTCGAGCCACCGGCGCAGGCCACGAAGGCGTCCGGCTACCCCGCCGTATTGGCCCGCACCGAGCAGGAGCTCCGCCAGACGCGCGAGGATCTGCAGACGACGCGCGAGGAGATGCAGACCTCCCAGGAGGAGATCAGGTCCTCGAACGAGGAGCTGCAGAGCACCAACGAGGAGCTGCAGAGCACCAACGAGGAGCTGACCACCTCGAAGGAGGAGATGCAGTCCCTCAACGAAGAGCTGCAGACGGTCAACCATGAGCTGCAGGCCAAGGTCGAGGAGCTGTCGCGCGCGAACAACGACATGCGGAACCTGCTCGACAGCACGGACGTCGCCACGCTGTTCCTCGACGAGGAGCTGCACGTGCGGCGCTTCACCGCGCAGATGTCCAAGATCATCAAGCTCATCCCGGGCGACGTGGATCGGCCCCTCACCGACCTCGCCTGGGATCTGGTCTACCCCGAGCTCGGCGCCGATGCGCGCGAGGTGCTGCGCACCCTGGTCGTCAAGGAGACGCCGGTCGCCACCAAGGACGGGCGCTGGTTCTCGGTGCGCATCATGCCCTACCGCACGCTGGACAACCGGATCGACGGCGTGGTGATCACCTTCATCGATATCACCGTCGCCAAGCGGCTGGAGGCGACGCTGCGCACGCAAGCGGCCGAGGGGGTGCGGACATGAAGAAAAGCAAGGACGCGTCCACGGATGCGGCCGAGCTGCGCCGCCTGGCGGAAGCGCGGCTGAAGGAGAGGTCGGCACCGTCCGCGGTCACCCCCCCGGAGGAGGCGCAGCGGCTGGTCCAGGAGCTGCAGGTGCACCAGATCGAGCTGGAGCTGCAGAACGAGGAGCTCGCGGGGGCGCGGGCCGAGGCGGAGGCGGGGCTGGAACGCTACACCGAGCTCTACGACTACGCGCCGGTGGGCTATCTCACGCTCGGCCCCGAGGGGGCGATCCGGAAGGTGAACCTCACCGGCGCGCAGCTCCTGCGGCGCGAACGCGCCCGGCTGGTCGGGGGGCGCCTCGGGCTGCTCGTCGCGCATGAGTCCCGCGCCGCCTTCAACGCGTTCCTCGAGCGGGTCTTCGCGGGCACGGCCAGGGAGGCCTGCGACGTGGCGCTCGGGAGCGAGAGCGATGACCCGCGCTGGGCTCACCTCGAGGCCGTGCGGTCCGCCGACGCGGAGGACTGCCGCGCCGTGATCATGGACATCACCGAGCGCCACCGCCTCGAAGAGACCATGCGCTTCCGCCTGGCGCTGACGGAGTACGCCGCCACGCATTCCCTCGAGGAGTTGATCACGAAGACGCTCGACCAGATCGGGGCGTTGACGGGCAGCCCGGTTGGCTTCTTCCACTTGGTCGAGCCGGACCAGGTCACGCTCTCGCTCCAGGGGTGGTCGACGCGCACCGTCAAGGAGTTCTGCACCGCGCCGGGACGAGGCCGGCGCTATCCTCTCGACCAGGCCGGCGTCTGGGCGGACTGCGTGCGCGAGCGGCGGCCGGTGATCCACAACGACTACGCCGCGCTGCCGCATCGCCGGGGGCTGCCGGAGGGCCACGCCGCGGTCACGCGTGAGGTGGTCGTGCCGGTCATGCGGCAGGACCGCATCGTGGCCGTGGCGGGCGTCGGCAACAAGCGCTCGGACTACACCGACCGCGACGTCGAGATCGTCACGTTCCTCGCCGACGTCGCCTGGGCCATGATCGAGCGCAAGCGCGCGGACGAGGCGCTGCGCCTCAGCGAGCAGCTCTTTCGCAACCTCTTCGGGTCCATGAACGAGGGCTTCGCGCTCTGCGAGATGATCTACGACCACGGTGGCAGTCCAACCGACTTCCGCTACCTGCAGGTCAATGCCGCGTTCGCCAGACTGACTGATCTCCCGGTCGAAGAGGTCCAGGGCCGCACGGTCCGGGAGCTGATCCCGGGCATCGAGTCACACTGGATCGAGGCGTACGGCCGCGTGGTGCAGAGCGGGCGGGCCGAACGGATCGAGAACCCCGTGGCGGCGCTGGGCCGGCGCTATGAGGTGCATGCCTGGCGCGCGGACGCCGGCCGCTTCGCCGCGGTCTTCACCGACGTGACCGAGCGCAAGCGCGCGGAGGAGGCCATCAAGGACAGCGAGCAGCGCGCCCAACGGGCCGCGGAGGCGCTGCGCGAGGCCGACCGCAACAAGGACCAGTTCCTGGCCGTGCTCTCGCACGAGCTCAGGAACCCGCTCGCCCCCATCCACAACAGCCTCTACGTCCTCGAACGCGCCGCGCCCGGAGGGGAGCAGGCGCGGCGCGCCCACGCCGTCATCGACCGCCAGGTCGGCCAGCTGACGCGCCTCGTCGACGACTTGCTCGACGTGACGCGGATCTCCCGGGGCAAGATCCGGCTGCAGCGCGAACCGCTCGATCTGCGCGAAGTGGTGCTCCGCGCCGTGGACGACCACCGGGCCGCCTTCGTGACGAACGGGGTGGAGCTGGACGTCGAGGTCGCCGACGCGCTCGTGCGGGTCGACGGCGACCGCACCCGGCTGGCGCAGGTCGTGGGCAACCTGCTGACCAACGCGGCGAAGTTCACGCCGCGCGGCAAGCGCACCCTCATCGCGCTGCAGGGCGACGCCGGGGCAGCCGAGGCGATCATCCGCGTGCGGGACACGGGCGCGGGGATCGCGGCGGACATGCTGCCCCGCCTGTTCGAGGCCTTCGTGCAGGTGGACCGCACGCTCGATCGCAGCCGCGGCGGCCTCGGGCTCGGGCTAGCACTGGTGAAGGGGCTGGTCGAGATGCACGGCGGCGCGGTGGCCGTGACCAGCGACGGGCCGGGGAGTGGGGCGGAGTTCACGGTCCGGCTGCCGCTCGCGCGCGCCGCGGCCGTGAGCCCGGCCGCGCCGGCCCCCGCGACCCCCGGGCGCGCGGTGCGCCGCCGCGTGCTCATCATCGAGGACAACCTGGACGCGGGCGAGAGCCTGCGCGAGGTGCTCCTCTACGACGGGCACGAGGTCGAGGTCGCGCGCGACGGCTGCGAGGGGCTCGAGAAGGCGCGCCAGTTCCGGCCCGAGGTGGTGCTGTGCGACATCGGGCTCCCGTTCATGGACGGCTACGAGGTCGCCACGGCGCTCCGGGCGGACCCGGAGCTCGCCACGGTGTTCCTGGTGGCGCTCACGGGCTACGCCTCGCCCGAGGAGGTCGCCAGAGCCCGGGAGGTCGGGTTCGACGCGCACCTCGCGAAGCCGCCCAGCCTGGAACGGCTCCGGGCGGCCCTGGCGGAGGCGCCGGCGCGGGACGGCGGAGCGGCGGGCGGGTGAGCCTGCCGGCACGAGGTCAACGACTGCGAGCCTCGGCATCGCCCACCTCGCCGCGGTCCCCGCGAGTGCCGACGAGGCCGTGCGGCGCGCCGACGCGGCCCTGTACGCGGCCAAGATGGCCGGCAAGGGGCGCGTCGCGATCACCACGAGCGACGCGCCGCCCCGCGTGCTCGGGGCCGGGGCGGCGTCGGACCCGGGTGACCGACAGGTAGCAGCGCGGGAACCGCCGCGCGCAGGCGGGGCACTCTCCCGCGTAGCGCCCGAACCCGTCGGCCACGGCCGACCAGCGCACGTCACGGCCCGACCACCCGCACCCCGCGCAGGTGTGGAGGTCCGGCGCCTCCGCCCAGCGGCTCATGCGCCCCTCCCGCGAACCGCCGCGAGACGAGGCCGTAGACCACGAGGGCGACGACCGCGCCGATGACGAGCAGATGAACATGACGGTGCTCCTTTCGCGACCGTGAGTGTGCAAGGACCGAGCCGCCGCCGAGACCGGCGAGAGCCGCGGCATTTCCCCGGCCGCGACGTTGCACATCGCCCCGGCGCCGCACTTCGCGGCAGCCGCGCGCCCGCGATGCCGGCGGCGGCGGAGCGCGGCGGCGCTTGCGTTGACCCTGAATAACTGCACTCATTAAGGGGTAGCCGCGAGACCTGCAGAGCCCACCCAGCCCTCGGCGGAACAGCGGAGTAGTGAAGGAGACTACCCTCGTGAGCGAGACGGACGTGGAGACCACTCCATCCCGCGGAGCGCCAGGCGCCCCGGCCGGGGCGGGGTTCGCTGACGCGGGGCAGGCGGCCGGCCACCCCGGATCCGAGCCGTCCTTCCCGGTCGTGTGCATCGGCGCCTCGGCCGGCGGGGTGGAGGCCTTCCGCCAGCTCTTCGAGCACCTGCCCGCCGACACCGGCATGGCGTTCGTCGTCATCCAGCACCTCGCGCCGACGCAGCCGAGCCTGCTGCGGGACACGCTCGCCCATCTGACCTCCATGCCCGTCCTCGAGGCGACCGACGGGCTGCGGCTCGCGCCGGGGCACGTCTACGTCATCCCGCCGCACGCCGACATGACGATCATCGGGGGCGCCCTCGCGCTCCAGCCGCGGCCGCAGCGCCGGGGGCGGCACCTGCCCCTCGACCTCTTCCTCCAGTCGCTCGCCGTCGAGCGGCGTGCCCGCGCCATCGGGGTCGTGCTCTCGGGGAGCGACACCGACGGCACCGAGGGCCTGAAGGCGATCAAGGACCAGGGCGGCATCACCTTCGTCCAGACGCCCGAGTCGGCGCAGTTCAGCGGCATGCCCGAGAGCGCTCTCGCCGCCGGCGTCGGGGACTATCGCCTCACGCCCGCGGCGATCGCGGTCGAGCTCACCCGCCTCGCCCGGCACCCCTACCTGGCCGCCGCCGCGGCGGCGGGCCCCGCCCCGCCGGCGACGCCGGAGACCGTCCGCCAGATCCTCGAGCTCGTGCAACGCGCCGTCGGGACCGACTTCAGCAGCTACAAGACGGGCACGGTCGACCGGCGCATCGCGCGGCGCATGGCGCTCAGGCGCATCAGCGACGTCGCCGAGTACCGGCGCTTCCTCGACCAGGACCCCGCCGAGGCGCGGGAGCTGGCGCAGGATCTGCTCATCCACGTCACGTCGTTCTTCCGCGACGCCGGCGCGTTCGACGCGCTCCGGGACGAGGTCTTCCCGGCGCTCGTCGCCCGCAAGGAGCCCGGGGCGCCCATCAAGGCGTGGGTGCCCGGCTGCGCCACCGGCGAGGAGGTCTACTCCCTCGCCATCCTGCTCCTGGAGCTCCTCGACGCGGCGCACGCCGACGTGAGCATCCAGATCTTCGGCTCGGATCTCAGCGGACCCGCCATCGACCGCGCGCGCGCGGGCGTGTACGCCGAGAGCGAGGTGCGGGGCCTCGGGCTGGAGCGGCTGCGCCGGTTCTTCACCCTCACCCCGGCGGGTTACCGCATCAGCCGGCAGGTCCGCGATCTGTGCGTCTTCGTCGTGCACGATCTCACGCGCGATCCGCCGTTCGCCCGGCTCGACCTCATCAGCTGCCGCAACGTCCTCATCTACTTCGGCCCCGAGCTGCAGCGGTCCGTCCTGCCCATGTTCCACTACTGCCTCAATCAGCCCGGGTACCTGGTGCTCGGCCCGAGCGAGGGGGTCTCCGCCTTCTCGAACCTCTTCGCGCCGATCGCGCAGAGCCGCCACATCTTCGCCAAGATCGGCGAGAGCCGCCCCGGCGCGTACCTGCCGGTCGGGCTCCGCCGGGCGGCTCCCGCCGCAGCGCCCGCCGAGCCCGCCCCCCGGCGGCGGCCGGCCCTGGAGGCGCAGCGGCAGGCCGATCACCTCATGGTCGCGCAGTATGCGCCGCCCGGGGTCATCGTCGACGACCAGCTCGAGGTGGTGCAGTTCCGCGGGCGGACCGGGCCGTTCCTCGAGCCGCCGCACGGCCAGCCGCAGGCGAACCTCCTCGCGATGGCGCGCGAGGGCCTCGCGGTCGAGCTGGGCACGCTCATGGAGGAGGCGCGAGCCACGGGGGTCGCCGTGCGCAAGGAGGGGGTGCGGGTGCGGCAGGAGGGCCGGGTCGCGACCCTCACGCTGCGGGTCGTGCCGCTGCCGGAGCTGCAGCCCGGCGCCGGGGGCTACTACCTCGTGCTGTTCGAGGACGCGACCCCGCCCGCGCCCGGGGCCGTCGCGATGGAGCCGGACGAGCGGGACCTGGAGACCGCCCGGCTGCGGCAGGAGCTGGCGGGGACGCGGCAATACCTGCAGTCGCTCACCGCGGAGCAGCGGGAGACGAACGACGAGCTCGGCGCCACCAACGAGGAGCTCACCGCGACCAACGAGGAGCTCCAGAGCACCAACGAGGAGCTCCAGAGCGCGAAGGAGGAGCTGCAGGCGACGAACGAGGAGCTCTCGACGCTCAATGACGAGCTGCGCCACCGCAACCAGGAGCTCGACGAGGTGGCGACCGACCTCGTCAACGTGCTCGAGAGCGTCGGCATCCCGCTCGTGATCGTCGACGCGGGCCGCAAGATCCGGCGCTTCACGCCCAAGGCGCGCGACATCCTCAACCTGATCCCGTCGGACGTCAGCCGGCCCATCGACGACATCAAGCTCAACATCGCGGTGCCAGACCTCGACGCGCGCCTCGGTCAGGTCCTCGCGACCGGCGCCCCGGCCGAGTGGGAGGTGCAGGACCGCGCCGGCCGCTGGCACCGCATGCAGCTCCGCCCCTACCGGAGGAGCGACGGCCGGCTCGACGGGGCCATCCTGTCGCTCATCGACATCGACTCGCTCAAGCAGGCCGTGAGCGAGGCCGAGCGGGCGCGCGATTTCGTCGCCGCGGTCCTCGAGACCGTGTCGGTGCCGCTGGTCGTCCTCGACCCGAGCCTGCGGGTCATCTCGGCGAACCACACCTTCACGCAGGCGTACGGGCCGGCCGTGGCGCAGGAGCCGTTCTTCGAGCTCCGCGCGGGAGCGTGGGACCGCCGCGCCGGAGCGTGGGACCTGCCCGAGGTGCGGGCCTTGCTCGCCGAGGCCGCGCGTACCCCGGGGCGGGTGTCGCCGCTCGAGCTCGAGCGCCAACCGCCCGGTGACAGCCCGCAGGTCTTGCTGCTGACCGCTGGGTCGGTGGCCTGGCACCGCGGCGGCTCCGCCATCCTCCTCGCCCTCGAGGACATCACCGCCCGCCGGCAGCTCGACCGCGCGCGCGCGCTCCTGCTCACCCGCGAGCAGGCGGCCCGGGTCGCGGCCGAGCAGGCCAACGCCGCCAAGGACCTCTTCCTCGCGATGCTCTCGCACGAGCTGCGCACGCCGCTCGCGGTGATCATGATGCAGGGGCAGCTCCTCGAGCGGGCCGACGACGAGGCGACGCAGCGCGCCGGCCGGAGCATCGTGCGGACGGCGCGGCTCCAGGCCGGGCTCGTCGACGACCTCCTCGACGTCTCGCGCATCGTCTCGGGCAAGCTCCTGCTGCAGGTCGACTCGCTCGATCTGCGGGCGGCGGTCAACGACGCCCTCGAGAGCGTCGGCGGCGCGGCCCGCGCCAAGTCGGTCGAGCTCGAGCGGGCGCTCACGGACGAGGCCTTGACGCTGAACGGCGACGCGGCGCGCCTGCAGCAGGTCGTCGCCAACCTGCTCACGAACGCCATCAAGTTCACGCCGGCGGGCGGCCGGGTCACGGTCCGACTCGCCCGGGCGCAGGACCAGGCGGTCCTCACGGTCAGCGACACCGGCATGGGCATCAGGCCCGAGTTCCTGCCGCACCTGTTCGAACGCTTCAGCCAGGCCGACGCGTCCAACGCGCGCGCGCAGGGCGGCCTCGGGCTGGGGCTCGCCATCGTCCGCCACCTGGTGGCGCTGCACGGCGGCACGGTGCGGGCCGAGAGCCCGGGAGAAGGCCAGGGCGCGACCTTCACCGTGACGGTGCCGCTCCGGCCGGCCGGCGCCGCGGCGGTGACCCCGGCGCCGGGCCGCGCGCCCCGGGACATCACCGGCGTCAAGGTGCTCGTCATCGAGGACGACGGCGACACCCGCCAGGCGCTCACCGCGACGCTCCAGCGGTTCGGCGCCGACGTGTGCGCGGTCGGGTCAGCGGCCGAGGGGCTGCGCGCAGTGCAAACGTTCAAGCCCCAGGTGCTGCTGTGCGACCTCGCCATGCCCGGCGAGGACGGGTTCAGCCTGATCGCGAAGGTGCGCGCGCTCGCCCCGGAGCAGGGGGGGCGGGTGCCGGCCGCGGCGGTGACGGCGCTCGCCGGCGAGCCCGAACGCCGGCGCGCGCTGGCGGCCGGCTTCGTCCGGCACCTCGCCAAGCCCCTCGACGACACCGAGCTCGTGGCGGCGGTGGGCGAGCTGGCGCTGGGCGCGGGCTGAGGTGACCCGCGTCAGCCGGCCTGCGGCCTCGCCTCTGGTGGGAATGCAAGGCCTGAGCCGCGAGTGAGCTCGCTGAGCGGGCGGCGTGGCTCGGGCGGAGGCGTTGCAGATCGCCAGCGATGCCGCAATTCGCGGCAGCCACGTGCGCGCCGCGTACGGGGGGCGTGCTCGCCGGCGCATGGCCCTCGAGTTGCATCCCCATCGGGGGGAGTGAACCCATGAAGAAACCGAACCGCGGCACCCTGGTGTTCATGGCCCTCGTCGCGCTCGGCATCGCGCTGATGGTGCCGCAGCGCTTCTGGTGGAGCGAGCCGGGCCGCACGACCATCTCGTACAGCGAGTTTCAGCGGCTGCTGCGGGACGAGAAGGTGAAGGAGGTGGTCGTCTCCGCGACCGAGATCCGCGGCGAGCTGAAGGAGCCCGATGCCGCCAAGGGCCGGTACTTCAAGGCCAACCGCGTCGAGCCCGAGCTGGCCAAGGATCTCGCCAGGTCCGGCATCGCGTTCGCGGGCAAGGTGGACAGCTCGCTGCTGCCCGCGCTGCTCTCGTGGGGCCTCCCGATCGTGGTGCTCGTGGGCGTGTGGCTGTTCCTCCAGCGGCGGATGGCCGCCCGCGGCGGCCCGGGGGCCGGGTTGCTGGCGGTCGGCAAGAACAAGTCCAAGGTGTTCGTCGAGACCGACACCAAGGCGACCTTTCGTGACGTCGCCGGGGTCGATGAGGCCAAGGACGAGCTCAAGGAGGTCGTCGCCTTCCTCCGCGATCCGAAGGCCTACGGCCGGCTCGGCGCGCGGATGCCCAAGGGGGTGCTCCTCGTGGGCGCGCCGGGCACGGGCAAGACCCTGCTCGCCCGGGCGGTGGCCGGCGAGGCGGGCGTGCCGTTCTTCTCCATCAGCGGCTCGGAGTTCGTCGAGATGTTCGTGGGCGTGGGCGCGGCGCGGGTGCGCGACCTCTTCGAGCAGGCGCGCGGCCAGGCGCCGTGCATCATCTTCATCGACGAGCTCGACGCGCTCGGCCGCGCGCGGGCGGCCTACCCGATGATGGGCGGCGGCCACGACGAGAAGGAGCAGACGCTGAACCAGCTCCTCGTCGAGCTCGACGGCTTCGATCCCTCGAGCGGCATCGTGCTGCTCGCGGCCACGAACCGCCCCGAGATCCTCGATCCGGCGCTGCTCCGGGCCGGGCGCTTCGACCGCCAGGTGCTCGTGGACCGGCCGGACAAGAAGGGGCGGGCCGCCATCCTCGCGGTCCACATGGTGAAGGTCACCGTCGACGGCGACGTGCACCCCGACGAGGTGGCGGCGCTCACGCCGGGGTTCACCGGCGCCGACCTCGCGAACCTCGTCAACGAGGCTGCGCTCGCGGCCACGCGCCGCGACGCGGCGGCCGTCGGGCTCGCGGACTTCCATGTCGCCCTCGAGCGGATCGTCGCCGGCCTCGAGAAGAAGAACCGGCTCCTCAGTGTTCGGGAGCGGCGCGTCGTCGCGTACCACGAGATGGGACACGCGCTCGTGGCGACCGCGCTGCCGGGGACCGATCCCGTGCGGAAGGTGTCGATCATCCCTCGCGGCATCGCCGCCCTCGGCTACACGATCCAGCGGCCGACCGAGGATCGGTACCTGATGACCCAGCCCGAGCTCGAGAGCAAGATGGCGGCCCTCCTCGGGGGTCGCGCGGCCGAGCAGCTCGTGTTCGAGCAGCTCTCCACCGGCGCCGCCGACGACCTCGGCAAGGTGACCGAGATCGCGCGGAGCATGGTCACCCACTACGCCATGGATCCCAAGCTGGGCCACGTCACGTACGGCAGCGAGCCCTCGCCCTTCCTGGGCCCTTCGCCCGCGACGTTTCAGCGCCGCGGCTACAGCGAGGTGACGGCGCAGAAGATCGATCGCGCGGTCGAGCAGATGGCCGAGCGCGCGTACCAGCAGGCCGCGGCCGTGCTCGAGCGACACCGCCGCGCGCTCGAGGCGGGCGCGAGCGAGCTCCTGGTCAAGGAATCGCTTGACGAGGCCGATCTGAAACGCCTCTTTGCCGATATCGCCGCGCCCGCGGACGCCGGCGCGGCCGCGATGAGGTCCCCGTCATGAGCGCGTGGCGTGCGAAGCCGCCGCGGCCGCCCTACACTGGTAGCGGGGCCCGGCCATGAAGACGCGGATGATCGTCGCCGTGGTCAGCGCCGTGTCGCTCGGGGTGGGCGGCGCCGTGGTCTACCGGGGCCCGGGGGTGACGGCCGGGGTGTTCGCCGCGTGCCTCCTCGGGCTCGGGGGCTTCATCCTCTACGCCTCGCGCCGGGCGGTGAACCGGCGCGAGCGGCTCCGCCGCGCCGCCGAGATCGCGCGCCTGCACGACCAGCCGCAGGAGATCCTGGATCACATCCCGACGGGCGTGCTGGCGCTCTCCGCGAGCGGGATCACGGTGGCCGCCAACCGGGCGCTGCGCGAGCGCATGCCGCCGGCCGCGCTGGGCGCGCCCCTGGCGGAGGCGTTCCCGGAGGCGCCTACCGCCACGATCCATCGCCTGCGGGCGCTCATCGAGCAGACCCGGGCGTCCAGCCGCGTGCAGAGCCTGTTCGGCGCCCGCCTCGCGCTCTTCGGTGAAGAGGCGCCGTATAATGTCCACGTGGTGCCCCTCGCGCCGCGCGACCCGGACACGCGCTTCCTCCTCGTCCTCGAGGACCTCGGGACGGCGCGGGCGCTCGAGTCCCAGCTCGTGCGCGCCGAGAAGCTCGCGACCGTCGGTACCCTGGCGGCCGGCATCGCCCACGAGATCGGCACGCCGCTGGGCGTGGTCCGCGGGCGCGCCGCCTACGTCCTCAACAAGCTCGGGCGCGATCACGCGCAGGCGCCGGGGGTGCAGGTGATCATCGACGAGATCGATCACGTGGCCGCCACGCTGCGGCAGCTGCTCGACGTCGCCCGCGTCCGGCCGGCGGTGGTGCGCGCGGTCTCGGTCGCGCTCGTCGCGCAGGCGGTGGTGGACCGCCTGGAGACGGAGGCGCAGCACCGGAGCGTCTCCCTCCAGCTCGACGTGGCGGACCTCCTGCCGCGGGTGGCCGCCGATCCCGAGCAGCTCGAGCAGGTCCTCGTGAACCTGGTGATGAACGCCTGCGACGCCGACGAGGCCGGCGGCCACGTCACCATCCGGGCGCGGACCGAGGACGCGGCGGAGCCGGCGAGCTGGCGGCGCGTGCGCATCGACGTCGTCGATGACGGCCGCGGCATTGCGCCCGAGAACCGCCACCAGGTGTTCGACCCCTTCTTCACGACCAAGAAGCCCGGCCGCGGGACCGGCCTGGGCCTCGCGATCGCGGCCCAGATCGTCCGCAACCACGGCGGCGAGATCGATCTCGAGAGCGCACCGGGGCACGGCACCTGTGTGACCGTGTGGTGGCCCACCCTCCCCAGCGAGGACCAGCATGACGACACCCGCTAAGGCCCGGATCCTGGTCGTCGACGACCACCCCGAGATGGTGCAGCTCCTGGCCGACCAGCTCGGCGCCGCGGGCTATCGCGTCGAGCTCGCGCAGAGCGGGCACGACGCGCTCACGCGCCTCGAGAAGCACCTGCCCGACGTGGTGCTGACCGACCTGCGCATGGCGCAGGTGGACGGCTTCGACGTGCTCGACGGGGCGCGGGCGCTCGATCCCACGATCCCCGTGATCATCATGACCGCCTACGGCGCCATCGACAGCGCGATCACGGCGATCCAGCGGGGCGCCTACCACTATCTCACCAAGCCCTTCCGGGTCGAGGAGATGCTGGTCTTCGTGGAGCGCGCCCTCGCCGATCGGCAGCTGCGGGACCAGCACCGCGCCCTGACCCGGCTCGCCGTCGAGCGCGCCGGGTTCGCGGCCATGGTCGGCCACAGCGCGGTGATGCGCCGCCTCTACGACCTCATCGAGCGGGTGGCGCAGTCGTCGGTGCCCGTGCTCATCCGCGGCGAGAGCGGCACCGGCAAGGAGCTGGTCGCGCGGGCCCTGCACTTCCAGGGGCCGCGCCGCGAGCGCGCCTTCGTGGCGGTCAACTGCACCGCGCTGCCGGAGGCGTTGCTCGAGAGCGAGCTCTTTGGCCACGCCCGCGGCGCCTTCACCGGGGCGACCGCCACGCGGCGCGGGCTGCTCGCCGAGGCCGACGGCGGCACCCTGTTCCTCGACGAGATCGGCGACATGCCGGCGGGGCTGCAGGCCAAGCTCCTCCGGGTCCTCGAGGACGGGGAGGTGCGCCCCGTCGGGGCCGACGTCACGCGCAAGGTCGATGTCCGCATCATCGCGGCGAGCCACCAGGCGCTCGAGGCCCCCGAGCGCGCCTTCCGGCAGGACCTCTTCTACCGGCTCAACGTCGTGCCGCTGACGGTGCCGCCCCTGCGCGAGCGCGCCGAGGACATCCCGGCGCTCGTCGA
>DASXVK010000506.1:0-13910 GCA_036504295.1 Polyangia bacterium | reverse complement strand
GTCCGAGACGACGAGCGGGATCTCGAGCGCCATCGCTTCATACGGCTTGAGCGGCGTTGTGAACCACGCGGCGCGATCTGGCACGCGGGGCACGACGAACGCGTCCAGGAGCGCGTAATGGTCGCGCACCCGGTCGTGCGGGACGCGGCCCGTGAACACGACGGTGGATCCGAGGCCCAGCTCGGCGACCTGTGCCTCGAGCTCCTTGCGGAGCAGGCCGTCACCGACGATGAGGCATGCGACCTGACGGCCCTCGGCTGCAAGCAGCGCCGCGGCCTCGATGAGCAGTCGCTGGCCTTCGCGGAAGTGGTCCAGGTTCGATATGTACCCGAACACCCAGCGGCCGTCGATGCCGAGCGATCGCGCGAGCTCCGGGTCCGGCGGCCCGGGCGCGAACGCCTCGGGGTCGATCCCGTTCGGGGCGAGCTCGATCTTCTCCGCCGGAACACCGCGTCGCACCAGCTCGTCGCGCATGGCCGTCCCGAGCGTCGTGATCCCGTCCGCCGCCGCCATGACCCGCGACTCGGTCGCGAACCGGCGGCGGGTGACCTCGGCGTCCTCCGCCCGCTCGGCGATCCGCTGGTTCGAGGTCCAGCTCGCCTCCAGGAAGCCACGCACCTCGTACACGAAGGGGCGCCCCGTGTGCGCCTTGAGGGCCGCCGCCACGAGGGCGTAATCGTAGCCGTGGTGGCCCGAGTGGGCGTGGATGATCGCCGGGCGCTCGGTCCGCATGAGCTCCGCGGCGAGCGTGGCCGTCCACGACAGCTGCTGCGTGGCCGTCACGCCGGCGAGGCCCGCGCCCGGCTGGAGCCGGTGGTAGACGATCCCGCCGACCGTCTCCTCGGCCGCGGGGGCGAGACCGTCCTCGGGCGGGGGGAAGCCGAACGGGGTGACCCCGAACGGTTCGAGCCCGATCGCCCGCTGCGCCTCGAGGGTTGCGGCGGAGCGGATGGTGTAGCCGCTCTGGCGCTGGGGGAGCGAGGTCTTCAGGAGGTGCATGACGGCGACGGGCGACCGGACGGACGTCGGCGCGGGCTCGCCGTCGATCTGCGGCAGCCACGCGGGATCCGTCTCGAGCAGCCGGTCCTCGATGTCGCGCTCGCGGTCCTGGAGCCGCCGCGTGTCGTGCATCGCACGGAGCCGCCGGATGGCGACGACCGAGGCCGTGAGCTCGCCGCGGCGGCTGCTGTGGAACGCGGCCGCGTGGAGGGCCAGCCAGGCGTCGGGGTGCGTCGCGAGCACCCGGTCCGCCGCCGCCGATGCCCCGAGGACGTCCTTGCGAGCCAAACGAAGGCCGACCCGCCCATAGTCGGCGAGATCACGCGCGGTGGCGGTCGGGGACCAGCGGCTCCCGTCCGCGCGCGGGCCGGCGACGATGGAGCCCACGTCCCGGGCCACGCGCCCGGCGGTGCCGACGATCGAACGGGCCATCAGCCGCGTCGGGCGGCGGCGGACGGACGGCCCCACGCGGACACCGCCGACATGCATCGGGAAGGCATGGCAAAAACCTATCACAGGGAGTCAGCGCGACGGCAACCGTACGGCTACGCTCCCCCGCATGGCGGAACACGTGGCGGCGAGCGAGGACACGCATCGGCGACCGGGCGGTTCGTTGCTGCTCACCGCGTCGCCGGTCGACCCGTCGCCGGACGTCGTCGCGATCGTCCTCGACCCCACGTGGACGCCGGACCCGGCCGTCGCGGCCGCGGGCCGGGTCGCGCCGATCCGGGATTCCGTCGATGCGACCCTGCGCGATGTCGATCCCATCGCCCTGACCTCCACGCTCCTCGAAGGCTGGGCCGCGGCCGCAGGCATCGTGGAGACGCTGAAGATCGGCGGGACCTCGTTCTGGTACTACGTCCGCCTCCGCCACTCGATCTGGCTCCAGGAGCGGGTCATCTGGGCCCACGTCCTGCGCCGCCTCGTGGACGCCCACCGGCCCGCGGTCATCGTCGTCGGCGACGAGTCCGACCCGGCCATCGTCGACGTCGCCCGCCTGATCGCGGCGACCGACGGCATCCGCCTCGACCTGCCCGAGCCGCCCCCGGTGGTCGAGGCCCCGGTCCCCGAGCCCGTCGTCGCGCCCCCGGTCGTCGTCGCGCGCAAGCCCAAACGTTCGGTCGCGTCGCGCGCCCGCAGGTTCGTCGGCCGGATGCTCGGACGGAAGCCGCCCCCGCCCCCGGTCCCGACCGGTCCACCGCGGCGGCCGCCGCTCGCCCCGATCCTCGCGAAGGTCGCCGCGCTCGAGAGCGAGCCGGGACGGCTGCTGGTCGTCTCCACGCACGACCCGCACCTCGTCGAGACCCCCTCCGGTCCGCGCCTGATGAACCCGTTCCTCGGGCCGATCGCCGACGTGCTGCGCGGCACCCGTCTCGAGCCGATCACCGTCGACTGGCGCGCGAAGCGGGCCGACCCGGTTGCGTTCGCGCGCACGACCGGGCCCGGGACGGAGCGAATCCTGCCGCTGGACGCGTTCCTCGTCGCCGACGAGTCCGACGACCCCGCGGTCCTCGAGGTCGCCGAGGGCGCCGCGAGGTCGATCCGTGACGTCCGCGAGGCGATCCCGGTGGCCGGGATCGATCTCGGCCAGTTGCTCGCCGAGGTCGTGAGCGAGGACGCGGTGCGCTGGTTCCCCTCGATGCAGCGCACCGTCCCCAGGATCACGCGCCTGGTCCGCCATCTCCGCCCAGCCGGGATCCTCATCGCGGACGAGTACCACCGCGAGGACTGGCGCGAGGCGGCCGCCGCGACCGGCACGCCGTTCTTCGCCGTCCAGCACGGCACGATCAGCAGGCACCACCAGGGGTACATCCACGCCACCCGCCCGCCCGCGCTCCGGCTGCCCGACCGGACGTTCGTCTTCGGGCGCTGGGAGCACGACCGGCTCGTGCGCGACAGCGTCTACCGCGAGGACGAGGTCGTCGTCGGGGGGTCGCCGCGGCTCGACTACTTCCGGCCGACCGGGACCGACCGGGAGGCGGTCCGTCGAGAGCTGGGGGTCGCGCCGGGCGACCGGCTCGTCGTGCTCTCGGGGACGTGGGGGACCCTCTACCGGCGGTTCCACTACCCGGTCGTCCTCGCGCGGCTGTTCGATCGCCCGCTGCCGGGCATCCACGTCGTCGTGAAGCAGCACCCCGGCGAGCGCGACGAGGGACCGTATCGGCCCGTCATCGAGGGCGTTGCGGCCGCCCGTGGGTTTGCCCCGCCGCCGATCACGGTCGTGCGCGACACCGACCTCTATCGGCTGCTCGGCGCCGCGGACGCGCACCTCGGGATCCACTCGACCGTGCTCACCGAGGCGGTGTTCGTCGGCACGCCGAACCTCCTCGCGACGGGCATCCTGGGCGGCGACCTGCTCGACTACGTCGAGGCCGGGGTCGCGCTCCCGGTCGAGACGGGCGCGGACCTGCTCGCGGCGCTCGACGCGTCGGCGGGCGGGGCGCTCCGGCACGAGTCGAGGACGGCCTTCATCGAGCGCCAGTACGAGCCGGGATCGGCGTCGGAGCGGATCGCCGCGGACCTCCTCGAGTGGCTGCCGCCGGCGCCCGAGCCGGTCGCGGCTGCCCCCGCGCCCGTGGTGGCCCGATAGACTCGAGGGCAATGAGCGCGATCGTGGTCCACATCGTCGGCGCGCGGCCGAACTTCATGAAGGCCGCGCCGGTGCTGGACGCCCTCCGCCGCCGCGGCGTCGACCAGCGCGTGATCCACACCGGGCAGCACTACGACGCCGCGATGTCCGACGTCTTCTTCCGCGACCTCGGCCTGCCCGAGCCGGACATCAACCTCGGCGTCGGCTCGGGCAGTCACGCGGTCCAGACCGCGGCCATCATGGTGGCCCTCGAGGACACGTTCCGCCGGCTCGAGCCAGCGCTCGCGATCGTCTACGGCGACGTGAACTCGACCGTCGCGGCGGCGCTCGTCGCGTCCAAGATCGGGCTCCCGCTCGCCCACGTGGAGGCGGGCCTCCGGAGCTTCGACGACTCGATGCCCGAGGAGATCAACCGCCGGGTCACCGACCTGCTGTCCGACCTCCTGTTCGTCACCAGCCCGGAGGGCGTGGACAACCTCGCCGCAATGGGCGTCGAGGCCGACCACGTCCACCTCGTCGGCAACCCGATGATCGACACCCTGCTCGCGAACCTCGACCGGTTCGACGCGCCGGCCATGCGCACGATGCTGGACCTCCCGGCGTCCTACGCCGTGGCGACGATGCACCGGCCCGCGAACGTCGACGCGCCGGCCCAGGCGGCCCGCGTCGCCACGATGCTCCGCGCGGTCGCCGAGCAGATCCCACTCGTCGTACCGCTGCATCCCCGCGGGCGGCCGGCGCTCGAGGCCGCGGGCCTCGTGTCCGACGAGCGGCTGCGCGTGATCGAGCCCATGGGCTACGTCGACTTCCTGTCGCTGGTGCGTGGCGCGGCGGTCGTAGTCACCGACTCCGGCGGGATCCAGGAGGAGACGACGGTCCTCGGCGTCCCGTGTCTGACCGTCCGTCCGAACACCGAGCGTCCGATCACGATCACCCACGGCACGAACCGCCTCGTCGAGCCCGAGGACGTCGCCGCGCTCGTGTCCGACGTGCTCGAAGGACGGTTTGCGCGCCCCGCCGACGGTCCGCCGCTGTGGGACGGCCACGCGGGGCCGCGGATCGCCGACGTGATCGCGCCCTGGCTTGCCGGGCGCTGACGTGGCCGACGGCCGGGTCCTGTTCCTGGTCCCGGCCCGCGGCGGGAGCAGGCGCGTCCCGGGCAAGAACCTGCGCACGGTTGGCGGCGTCCCGCTCGTGGCCAGGGCGATCCGCGTGGCACACGCCGCGGCCGCGCAGCTCGCGGGCGGGCCGCACCTCGTCGTGTGCAGCACAGACGACCAGGCGATCGCCGCCACGGCCACCGCCGAGGGCGCCGAGGTGCTCATCCGGCCAGGCGCGCTCGCCACAGACCAGGCGACCTCGGTCGACGTGGCGCTCCATGCCCTGGGCGCGCTCGACGACCCGGCGCGGCCCGTCGAGACGCTCGTCCTCCTCCAGCCGACGTCCCCGCTCACGGACCCAGCCGACGTCATCGCCTCGGTCGAGCGCCACCGCCGGTCCGGCAACGCCGGCGTGACGAGCGTCGTCGCGACGCACCCGGCGGGATGGCACCACGCGCTGCACGCCGACGGCGTGCTGCACGGCACGATCCCGGTTGCGGACGGTCTCGACGTCCTCCTCGCCGGCGCGTTCTACGTCGTGGCCCCCGGCGCGCTCGGTTCGAGCAGGCGGTTCGTCGAGCCCGGCGTGACGCTCGGGCAGGTGATCGCACCCGACCTGGCGATCGACGTGGACGAGGAGCACGACCTCGTGGTCGCCGAGGCGATCCTCGCCGCGCCCCGGCACATCGCGCCGGCACCCTTGACGCCCACCGCGCCAGGTGTCGCGCCCGCGAGTCCCGCCGAGGCCGCGCTCGTTGTCCCCGCCGCGACGCCTGGCCCCGTTCGCCGGCGCGTCACGGTCCTCACCACCGGCCGCCAGGACTGGGGAATCCTCGAGTCCACGTGCGCGGCCATCCGCGCGCACCCGGACCTCGACCTCGACCTCCTCGTGGGAGGCATGCACCTCTCGCCCCGTCACGGGCACACCGTGGACGAGGTCCGCGCCGACGGCTTCGAGCCCGCGGCCGAGCTCGCCTGGCTCCCAGCGGACGCCTCGCTTCCGGACCCGCCCGCCGCCATGCAGGCGGCCGCGACCCTCGCCGCGGTGAGCGACCATCTGGCCGCGCGCCGGAGCGACGTCCTCGTCATCGCCGGCGACCGGTTCGAGACGGCCGCGGCCGCGCTCGCCGCGACGGTGAACCGGGTTCCGATCGTCCATCTCCACGGCGGCGAGCAGACGCTCGGGGCGTTCGACGACGCCCTGCGCCACTCGATCACCAAGCTCGCCCACCTCCACCTCGTGAGCAACGACGAGCACGCGCGGCGCGTGGTCGCGATGGGGGAGGACCCGGCGACGGTCGTCGTCGTCGGCACGCCCGGTCTCGACGCGCTCCACCGCCCGGACCCGCCGGGTCGCGACGAGCTCGCGGCCGGCCTCGGGCTCCCGCTCGATGCGCCCGTCGTCCTCGTCACCGTCCACCCGGCGACGCTCGAGGGCGACCCGGCCGCCGCGGCGCGCGCGGTCGTGGCGGCGATGGACCTGGTCCCGGCCACGTACGTTGTCACGCTCCCGAACGCGGACCCGGGTGCGGCCGAGGTCCGAGAGCTGCTCGCAGTCGCAGCTGCCCCGGCCGGTCGGGTCGCCGTCGACGCCCTGGGATCGCGGCGCTACTGGGGCCTGCTGAAGGTCGCGGACGCGATGCTCGGGAACAGCTCGAGCGGCATCGCGGAGGCGCCGGCGATCGGGCTCCCGGTCGTCAACGTCGGCGATCGCCAGGCGGGCCGCCACCGGTCCGGCACCGTCATCGACGTGCCCGCGGACGCGGAGCGCGTCGCGGCCGCGCTGCGCGAGTGCCTGGCCCCCGGGTACCGCGCCTCGATGCCGCCTCCCGGGCTGGGCACCGCCGATGGCCGTGTCGGGGAGCGCGTCGCGAATATCATCGCCGCATGGCATCCGACCATTCCGCCGCGCAAGGCGCCGATCGTGGTCGCGTCGTGACCGAGCGGGTCGACCCGTGACGACCGTCGGCATCTTCGGGGCGTCCGGGTTCGCGAGGGAGGTCGCGGACGTCGCCGAGGACCAGGGTCACTCGCCCGTGCTCATCGCGCGCGATCAGGCAGAGCTCGACGGCTGGACGTTCGGCGGCGAGATCATCCTCGAGGACGACATCGCGCGCTACCCGGACATGGTGTTCACCATCGGGATCGGCGAGAACGAGGTCCGTGAGCGGGTAGCCCAGCGCCACGCGGACCGGCGCTTCACGACCCTCATCCACTCGAGCGCGACCTTCGGCCGCGGGCAGCGGCAGGCGATCGAGGAGCGCAGCGGGGTCATCGTGTGCGCCGGGGTGCGCTTCACGAACAACATCGCGGTCGGCGATTTCACTCTGTTCAACCTCAACGCCACGATCGGCCACGACGTCATCGTCGACGACTTCGTGAACGTCGCCCCGGGCGTCGCCATCTCGGGCAACGTCCACCTCGGCCGGGGCTGCTGGATCGGCACCGGGTCGGCCGTCAACCAGGGCGACGCGACGCACAAGCTCACGGTGGGGGAGCGCACGATCGTGGGGTCGGGCGCGGTCGTCGCCAAGGACTGCGACCCCGACGCCGTGTATGTCGGCGTTCCGGCGAGGAGGATCCGATAGGCGCCCTGATCATCGCCGAGGCCGGGGTCAACCACAACGGGGACCTGGGGCTCGCCCGCGAGCTGGTGGCCGCCGCCGCGGCCGCGGGCGCCGACGTGGTGAAGTTCCAGAGCTTCGTCGCGAGCGAGGTCATCGCCCGGGGCGCCGCGAAGGCGGACTACCAGCGCGCATCGACCGACCCTGACGAGAGCCAGCTCGAGATGGTCCGCCGCCTCGAGCTGTCGCGCGACGACCACGTCGCACTCGCGGCGGCCAGCGAGGCGCACGGGATCGAGTTCCTGTCCACGGCCTTCGACCCCGGCAGCTTCGACCTCCTCGTCGAGCTCGGGATCAGGCGCGTCAAGGTGCCGTCGGGCGAGGTGACCAACCTGCTGCTGCTCGAGCACCTCGCGCGCCACGGCCTGCCGCTCATCATGTCGACCGGCATGGCGTCGTTGGGCGACATCGAGGCGGCACTTGGCGTTGTCGAGGCCGCGGGCACCCCGCGCCCGCGGATCACGCTCCTCCACTGCACGACGGAGTACCCGGCGCCGTTCGACGAGGTCAACCTGCGCGCGATGACCTCGCTGGCCGCCGCGTTCGGCCTGCCCGTGGGCTACTCCGACCACACGACCGGGGTCGAGATCCCGGTCGCCGCCGTCGCCCTTGGCGCGACGGTCATCGAGAAGCACTTCACGCTCGACCGGACGCTGCCCGGGCCCGATCACCGGGCGAGCCTGGAGCCGGACGACCTGGCCGCGATGGTCGCCGCGATCCGCAACGTCGAGGCCGCGCTCGGGGACGGCGTCAAGCGGCCCACGCCGAGCGAGCTGCGCAACCGGTCGGTCGCGCGCCGGTCGATCGTCGCGCGCCGCCCGATCGCGGCCGGCGAGCCGTTCAGCGGCGACAACCTCACGGCCAAGCGGCCGGGCACGGGGATCTCCCCGATGCGCTGGCACGAGGTCATCGGCCGGCCGGCGCCCCGCGACTTCGCGCCCGACGAGGCGATCGAGCTGTGAGCGCGGACTCGGAACGGCCGTCCATGACCGGACTGCGGGCGACCATCGTCCCCGTCGCCGGCTCGATCCGAGATGGCCTCGTGGCGGTCGACCGCGGCGCCGCCGGGATCGCGCTCGCGGTGGACGCGGACGGCCGGCTCGCGGGCGTCGCGACCGACGGCGACATCCGGCGCGCCCTGCTCGCCGGCGCGACCCTCGACGACCCGCTCGCCCGCGTGCTCATCAGGGACTTCGTGTCCGTCGACGCCCGCGGCGGCCGGGCCGATGCGCTCGACCTCATGCGCGCCCGTCGGATCGACGCGATCCCGGTCATCGACGGGGACGGCCGCCCCGTCGCCCTCCACCTGCTCCAGGCGTTCGTCGCGCCCGCGGCCCGGCCCAACTGGGCGGTCATCATGGCCGGCGGCGAGGGGCGGCGGCTGCGACCGCTCACCGACAGCGTCCCCAAGCCGATGCTCCACGTCGCGGGCCGGCCGATCCTCGAGCGGATCGTGCTCCACCTCGTCGGGGCGGGCGTCACCCGGATCTTCGTCTCGGTCAACTACCTCGCGGACGTCATCGAGGACCACTTCGGCGACGGTGCCCGCTTCGGGGGGCGGATCGAGTACCTGCGAGAGAGCGAGCCGCTCGGCACGGCGGGGGCGATCGGCCTCCTTCCCGAGCCGCCCGTGGACCCGGTCCTCGTGCTCAACGGCGACCTCGTGACGAACGTCGACGTCGGCGCGCTGCTCGCGCTGCATGCCGAACGTGGCTTCGCCGTCACGATCGGCACCCGGCGCTACGTGCACACCGTCCCCTTCGGGTGCGTGACCCGCGACGGCGAACGGGTGACCGCGCTCGATGAGAAGCCCTCGATCGTGCGCGAGGTGAACACCGGGATCTATGCGCTCGATCCGTCCGTCGTCGGCCTCGTGGCGCCGGGCGTCGCGCTGACGATGCCCGAGCTCATCGGCCGGGTGATCGACCGGGGCGACCCGGTCGGCGCGTTCGAGGTCGAGGACGACTGGATCGACGTGGGCCAGCGAGACCAGCTGGCACGCGCACGGGAGGGCGGCTGATGTCCCTGCGCGGGGTCCGCGTCCTCGTCACCGGCGCCGACGGCTTCATCGGCAGCCACCTCGCCGAGCGGCTCGTCGCCGAGGGGGCCTCGGTCCGGGCGTTCTGTCTCTACAACTCGCGCGGGTCCGCGGGCTGGCTCGACGAGGCCGATCCCGACGTCCGCGCGGCGATGGACGTCAGGCTCGGCGACATCCGCGACGCGCGCCTCGTCGAGGAGGCGATGGACGGGATCGAGGTCGTCCTCCACCTCGCGGCGCTGATCGCCATCCCGTACTCGTACACGGCCGCCCAGTCGTTCGTGGATACGAACGTCGGCGGGACGCTCAACGTCCTCGAGGCGGCGCGGCGGGCCGGCGTCCGGCGCCTCGTCCAGACCTCGACCTCCGAGGTGTATGGCACGCCCGAGACGCTGCCGATCCGCGAGACGCACCCGCTCCAGGCCCAGTCGCCGTACGCGGCGACCAAGGTGGCGTCGGACCAGCTGGCGCTGGCGTTCCAGCGCAGCCACGGCCTGCCCGTCGTCGTCCTGCGGCCGTTCAACACGTACGGGCCGCGCCAGTCCGAGCGCGCGGTGCTCCCGACGATCATCCGCCAGCTGCTGGCCGGGGCGAGCGAGCTGCGACTGGGCCGTCTCGACACCCGGCGCGACCTCACCTATGTCGGCGACACGGTGGACGGGTTCGTCCGGGCGGCGACCGCGCCGGAGATCGAGGGCATGACGATCCAGCTGGGCACGGGACGCGCGGAGCGGATCGGCGAGCTCGTGGACCTCGCCCGGCGCCTCACCGGCAACCAGGCCGCGATCGTCCAGGACCCGGCGCGGATGCGGCCCGACGCGAGCGAGGTGCTCGTCCTCCAATCGGACCCGGCGCTCGCCGGGGAGCTGCTCGGGTGGCGCGCGGAGACGAGCCTCGAGGACGGGATCGCGGCGACCGTCGACTGGATGCGCACCCAGCCGCCCGGCGCGGACCCCGGCCGGTTCCAGCTCTGATCCCGTGACAAGCGATCGCATCCCCCTCGCCGAGCCGCTGATCGGCGGCAACGCGGCGGCGTACCTCGAGGAGTGCCTGCGCACGAACTTCGTGTCCTCGGTGGGGCCGTTCGTGACCCGGTTCGAGGAGGCGTTCGCGGCCGCGGTCGGCTCCCGGTACGCGGTCGCCTGCTCGTCCGGGACCGCGGCGATCCACCTCGCGCTGCGCGTGCTCGACATCGGGCCCGGCGACGAGGTGCTGGTCCCGACGCTCACGTTCGTCGCGTCCGCGAACCCGGTTCGCTACGTCGGCGCGACGGTCGTCCTCGTGGACGCGGAGGACGAGACGTACAACCTCGACCCGGCCCTCGTCGTCGGGGAGCTCGACCGGCGTGCGCGGGCGGGCGAGCGGCAGCCGGCGGCCATCGAGGTCGTCCACCTCGTGGGCCACCCGGCCGCCATCGACGCGATCACCGTCGCCGCGGAGCGTCACGGCGTGACGCTCATCGAGGACGCGTCCGAGGCGCTCGGGGCCACGTACACGACCGGCGACTGGGCGGGCCGGCAGGTCGGGACGATCGGGCGCATCGGCTGCTTCAGCTTCAACGGCAACAAGCTCATCACGACCGGGGGCGGTGGGATGCTCGTCACCGACGACGAGGCGCTGGCCCGGCGGGCGCGACACCTGTCGACCCAGGCGCGGCTCCCGGGCCTCGCCTACGACCACGACGAGGTCGGCTACAACTACCGGCTGTCGAACCTCGCCGCGGCCCTCGGGCTCGCCCAGACGGAGCAGCTCGGCGAGCTGCTAGCGGCCCGCCGGACGAACGCCGCCGCATACGACGCTGCGATCGCGGGAATGCCCTGGCTGCGCCCGGCGCCGCGCGTGCCGTGGGCCAGCTCGTCCTATTGGCTGTACACGGCCGCAGTCGCCCACCCCGGCGGCTCGACGGCGATCCGGGACGCGGTGATCGGGTCACTGGGCGGCGCCGGCATCGACGCACGGCCGATCTGGACGCCGCTCCACCTGACCCGTCTCTACCGCGACGCGCCACGCATCGGCGGCGAACGCGCGGCGGCGATCTTCGACGGGGCGTTCAGCCTCCCGTCGTCGTCCGGGCTCGACGACGACGATCGCGGGCGAGTGGTCGCGGCGCTCCGGGCGGCGCGGCCGGCCGGCTTGGACTCCTAACGCGGGCGCGAGCCTCCGGATCACGGCGCGCGACAGTATGGCCGATGATGTGGAGCACGACCCGGCGCTATCCTGACCGAATGCCTTTGCTTCACAGCCGCCTCGGCACGTGGGATCTGGAGCACGTCCACGCCTGGTCCGAACGGGCGCTCCAGATCCAGGCCCCCGAGCGAATCCTGATCCACCCCGGAACGCGAGTCGCGACGATCGGCAGCTGCTTCGCCAAGGAGCTGGCGACGATGATGACGGAGGTCGGGATCGAGGGCTCCATGCACCCGGGCGGCCTGTTCTACTCGACCGCGACCATCCGCCAGGAGCTCGATCGCATCGCCGGTGGCTGGCCGGAGCGGGCCGCAGAGCCCGCGTGGCAGATCCCCGCGGGCTATGTCGACCCATTCCGCGGCTACGACACGGCGTACCCGGACCTCGAGTCACTCGAACAGGATCGCGCGCGGGCGGATGCCGCCGCCGACGAGACGTTCCGGGGCGCCAGCGTCGTCGTCGTGACGCTTGGGCTGATCGAGACCTGGCGGAACCCGCAGACCGGCAACACATTCCGCCAGATCCCGCACCCGGTGGCGTTTGGCGCGCAGCGCCCCGAATTCCACCGGCTTACGGTCGCCGAGATGCTCTCGGACCTCGAGCAGATCCGGCATCTTGTCCGGGACGTTCTTGGCGCGCAGCTTGTCGTCACGACCTCACCCGTCCCGCTCCACACGACGTTCACCCCGCTCGACGTTCGGATCGCGAACGCCGAGTCGAAGAGCCGCATCCGGGCTGCCGCATCCGAGTTCGTCGACACCCACTCGGACGTCGTCTCGTTTCACTCGTACGAGATGGTCGTGACCGCCGAACGCCAGAGCGACTTCTTTCGTGAGGACGGCCGGCACGTCGAACGTCGGGCCGTCCGCTACATCGTCTCGGAGTTCCTGAAGCTCCACGCCGCTCCATCGCTCCGGCTCGCCGATGTCGATTCGTCATGGCTGACGCCGATCTCGAAGACCGCGCCCACCCCGGGTCCGGCAAGGCGGGCCACGAAGCCGCCGCCCCCGCCAGCGCCGGCGTGGCGCCGCGCCGCGCGGCGCGTCCGACGCGTGGCCAGGCGGGTGACAGGCTCGGCGTAGCGCGCCCGCCGCGACGACGGCGCGGCCGGCCGGCTCGGACTCCTAACGCGCCGGGGCGAGCCTCCGGACCACGGCGCGGCGTGCGCGCGTGGCGAGGATCATGACGGCGATCGAGGGCGATCGGACCGCGTCGGGCAGCGCGAGGAACGCGTGCGACGGGACGACGCTCGGCGGCAGCGCGTCGAGCAGCTCGAAGTAGGTTCGCCTGGCCCCTGGCGTCATCCGGTTCCACCGCCGCAGGGGCGTGCGGACGATCTTCGCCACCGACGGGGCACCCTCGAGCGCCGGCCCAGGGAGCGCCTGCACGAACGCGAGCAGCGCCTCGAATAGGCGGTCCATGTCCGAGTCACGTGCCTCGAGAGCGCGGCCGACCGGCCCCGAGAAGTCGGCCCGCATGAGGCGCTCGGCATAGGCTGCGCCGATCCGCTCCTGGTCCGTGGGCCCGGGCAGGACCCGCGCGGCCTCGTCGTGGACGGACCACCACGCGTCGATGCCGACGGTGACGGCCTCGGCGGCCAATGCCGCGGAGTCATGCTTGCGGGAGGTGATCGACGAGCCGGTGCTGCCCGGGCCCGGCCGGGTCCACTCGTAGACCACGTCGCCGACAACCTCGATCCGGTCGCCGGCGCGGAGGAGCGCCCGCAGGGTCCAGGGCTGGTCGCCGAGCACTCGCCCCTCGAACCGGAGGCCCTCGATGAGCGACCGGTGGAAGAGCTTGCCGGTGCCGCTCGCGTAGAACATGAGGCCAGGGTTGCGCAGCAGCGACTTGCGACCGGGCCGCGTGATGTCCGGCTGGTCATAGAGGCGGGTGATCCAGGTCGTGACGCCGTCGGACCAGATCCGCTGCCCCACGACGGCGAGCGCGTCGGTCGTGGTGGCGGCGCCGACGAGCGCCGCGAGCGCGCCCGGCAGCAGCCGGTCATCGGCGTCGAGGAAGGTCAGCCACTCCCCGCGGATGCGGGGGAGCCCGAGGTTGCGAGCCGCCGACGGGCCGCCGTTCACTGGGGCGCGCACCAGCTCGACACGCGGGTCCCGGGCGGCGATGGCCTCGACGATGTCGGGCGTGTCGTCGGTGGAGGCGTCGTCCACGACGACGACCTGGACGTTCGCATCGGGGTCCGCGAGCACGGAGTCCAGCGCCCGCGTGATCGACCGGCCGTTGTTCCACGCCGGGACGAGGACGCTGACCAGCGGCGCCGTCATCCGATCCTCCTCGCGTGCTGCGGTGGCCCGGCCAGCATACCGGGGCGCCCATGCGCGGCCGGACCGGGAACGCGTCGCGCGGCCGGG
>DASXVK010000505.1:0-4479 GCA_036504295.1 Polyangia bacterium | reverse complement strand
GCTCTGAGCTCAGGTACCGGCGGTACGCGTGCGCCCCGAGGAGCACCGACGCGGCCAGGAGGCCGCCGATGAGAGCCTTCACCATGTCAGAGCCTTCCCGTGCGCGCCCCGCTCACGCGCAATGAGCCCACCGTGGAGCTTTGCAGCTTCAGCCGTTCGATGACGCGTTCCGCAATGGAGTTGCGGCGGATTGCGGCAAAACAGTGCCGCGTGGCGTCGCACGCCGCAACATTCCGTTTGCACCCTCGACGTGCTCTGGTAGTCTTCCGCCGGGTAGCACGGCAGTCGGGTGGGATCTTGGGCGCAGGGCGTGTGGGAGTGGGTGGATGGGTGAGCCCGGGCCGGGTGTGGGCGGTGGTGGTGAGTCTTCTGGCGGGTTGCTGTCGCGGACGTACAGCCGGCGGCTCGTCGTCATCATCGGGGTGGCGCTCGCGGTCGGGCTGACCGCGCGCTGGGCGGCGAAGCCGAAGGGCTTCGGCCGCGCCGGCCACTATCGCGGTGACGCGCCCGCCGAGGAGGCGGTGCGGGCGCCGCGGCACCAGGGCCAGCAGGTGTGCGCCCCGTGCCACGACGCCGAGTTTCAGAAGCACGAGAAGGACGTGCACCTGAGCGTCGAGTGCGAGGACTGCCACGGCGCCGGCGACGTCCACGTCGCGGCGCGCCGGGCCAAGGCGCCCGCCGCCGAGGGCCGCATGTTCCGGCAGCTCGCGCAGGCGAACTGCCTCGCGTGCCACCGGCGCCTCGTCGCCCGGCCCGCGCTCTTCCCCACCGTCGACGTGGGGGCGCACTTCAAGCTCGTGGGCGTGCGCGACCCGGCGACGACCTGCCAGTCGTGCCACAGCCCGCACGAGCCGCTCTTCCTCGACCGCAAGGTCTCGCAGGCGCGCATCCACCCGCTCATTCACCCGTGCACCGACTGCCACCGCGACGCGAGCGTCGCGCAGCGGCCGCGGCCCGAGGGGCACGTCGTGACCTTCCAGTGCCGCGACTGCCACGCCGACGTGGTCGCCGACTTCGCGACCAAGCCGCACAAGGCGCTCGACTGCCGCGCGTGCCACCCGTTCCGCAAGGACAGCGAGTTCTCGGGCCGCATCTTCAAGAACGCGAGCCCGCAGTTCTGCCTGATGTGCCACCGCGACGCGGCCTTCAAGGAGCGCGGCCGCATGCCCCTCATCAAGTCGCTCGAGGAGCACCGCAAGGACATGGGCGGCGACGACGCCAAGCGCTGCGTCGACTGCCACCTGACGGAGAAGATCCACGCGGCCCGGGCCGGCGCCGCCAAGGTGATCGTGGGAGGTGGGAAATGAGGGGCGGGCGATGGGGCGGGGCGGGGGGATCGGGCGCGGCGCCGGGGGCGCGCCTCACCCGCCGCGACTTCCTGCGCGCCGGCCTCGTCGGCGGCGCCGGGGCCGCGGCGCTCCTCACGACCGGGCGCCTGCACGGCTCGCCGCGTCCGCGGAGCGGGCCGTCGTACGGCTTCCTCGTCGACCTCACGAAGTGCATCGGCTGCGGCGCGTGCGTGCGCGCCTGCGCCGCCGAGAACGAGGTCCCGGCGGGCTTCTTCCGCACCTGGATCGAGCGCTACACCGTGCTGCGCGACGGCCGCGTGCTGGTCGACTCCCCCGAGGGCGCGTTCAACGGCTTCGCCGGCGACCCGCCGCTCGGCGGCGACGTCGCGCGGAGCTACTTCGTGCCGAAGCTCTGCAACCACTGCGAGGACTCGCCCTGCGTGCAGGTGTGCCCGGTGGGCGCCTCCTACGTCAGCCCCGAGGGCGTCGTCCTCGTCGACCGGAAGCACTGTGTCGGTTGCGGCTACTGCGTGCAGGCGTGCCCCTACGGGTGCCGGTACATCAGCCCCAAGGGCTACGCCGACAAGTGCACGTTCTGCTATCACCGCGTGGCGAAGGGGCTCAAGCCCGCGTGCGTCGCCGCCTGTCCCGTCGGGGCGCGCGTCTTCGGCGACCTCGCGCAGCCGGCGAGCCCGGTGCGCCGGATCATGGACGTGAGCCGCTACGGCGTGCTCAAGGCGCACCTCGGCACCCACCCGAAGTGCTTCTACGTCGGTCTCGGGCAGGAGGTGATCTGATGGGGCCGGGCGTGTCGGGGTTCGTGTTCCCCAACGAGATCCACGTCACCTGGACGGTGATGATCGTCCTCTACCCCTACATCACCGGGCTCGTGGCCGGCGCCTTCATCGTCTCGTCGCTCTACCACCTCTTCGGCAAGGAAGCGCTGCGGCCGGTGTCGCGCTTCGCCCTGGTCTCGTCGCTGGTCTTCCTGCTCTTCGCGCCGCTGCCGCTGCTGCTGCACCTCGGCCTGCCCTTCCGCGCGCTCAACATCATGATCACGCCGAGCTCGTCGTCGGCGATGGCCGGCTTCGGGATCGTCTACCTCACCTACCTCCTCATCGTCATCGTGGAGGTGTGGTTCGCGCTGCGCGAGGACATCGTGCAGCTCGCCCGCGCGCGCCCCGGCGCGCTCGGGCGGCTGTTCCGGATCCTGGCCCTCGGCGACCTCACCATCGACGAGCACACGAAGGCCCTCGACCACAAGGTCGTCCGCTTCCTGGCCGCGGTCGGCATCCCGGTGGCCTGCTTCCTCCACGGCTACGTCGGCTTCCTCTTCGGCTCCATCAAGGCCAACCCGTGGTGGTCGACGCCGCTGCTGTTCGTCATCTTCCTGCTCTCGGCGATCGTCTCGGGCATCTCGGTGCTCGTGTTCCTCTTCTACCTGATCTCGTGGCTGCGCCGCGTGACCGTCGACCGCGACTGCGCCCACCTGCTCGCGAACTACTTGTGGGGCTTCATGATCGTCGACGTGGCGCTCGAGATCATGGAGGTGCTCTCGATCGCCTACGAGCAGACCGAGGAGTGGGAGGCGCTCGGCACCCTCATCCGTGACAAGCTCTTCGGCTCCTACGTCATCCTGCAGCTCCTGATCTGCTCCCTCGTGCCCTTCCTGCTGCTCGGCGTGAACGCCGTCGCGCGGGTGCGGCAGCGCGTCGCGAACGCGATGATCTTCGTGTCGGCGGTGCTCCTGCTCCTGCAGGTGCTCGCGATGCGCTGGAACGTCGTCATCGGCGGGCAGCTCATGTCGAAGAGCTTCCGCGGCTACACCAGCTACGTCCCCGGGATCCTCGACAAGGAGGGGCTCATCGTCGCCGTGACGATCTTCACGGTGCCGTTCCTGCTGCTGCGCCTCGTCGACCGCATCGTACCGCTCTTCCCCGGCGACACGGCCCTGGGCGCGTGGCGCTCGCGGCGGAGCTGACCGCCTGACCGCGGCGCCGGACCCGCGCGGCGGGAGCGCCGCGGGAGGAGGGAGCGGGGGCATGGAGGACCGCGTCGCGCGCCTGGAGGCCCGGGTCGCCGATCTCGCCGCGACGGTCGCGTCGCTGCAGGTGACGGTCGCGGTGCTGCAGGGAGCGGGCGGCGGCGCGGCGCCCGCGCCCGCGGCCGCGCCCCCCGGCAGCGCCGCCCCGCGCCTCGCGCTCGTGCCGGCGCCGCCGCCGGCCGTGGCCGCAACGCTGCCGGCCGCGGCCCCGCCGGCGCCGGCCGCGGCCTCCTCCCTCGCGGCGCGCGCCGCCGCCGACGCGGGCCCGGGCCTGCCGACGCTCGCCGGGCGGGCGGTGCTCGTCCTCGCGGGCGCCTTCCTCCTCCGGATGGTGACCGAGTCCGGGCGCGTGTCGCAGGGCGCCGGCGTCGCGCTCGGCCTGGCGTACGCCGCGCTCTGGACCGGGCTCGCCCACCGCGCGGGGCGGCGCGGCCGCACCCTCGACGCGACCTTTCACGGCGCGGCCACGGCCGTCGTCGGCTTCCCGCTGCTCTGGGAGGCCTCGGTGCGCTTCGGCGTGCTCGGCCCCGGCGCCGGCGCCGCGATCCTCGCCGTCCTCGGCCTCGGCACGCTCGCCGTCGCCTGGGCCCACCGCCTGGTCGCCCTCGCCGGCATCGCCGTGCTCAGCGCCCTCGCGACCGGCGCGGTGCTGCTCTTCGCGACCCACGCGCCGCTGCCCTACGCGGTCGTGCTGCTCGCCCTCGGCGCCGCCGCGCTCTGGGCGGCGTACCACCGCGACTGGCCGCGCTCCCGCTGGGCGCCCGCGCTCGGCCTGTGCACCCTCTTCCTCCTCCTCGGCAGCCTGTGCGGCGCGCCCCACCAGGAGTGGCTCGCGCCGGGCGTGGTCGCGGGCCTGCAGCTCGCCCTCGTGGTCGTCGACCTCGGCAGCTTCGTCGCGCGGACGCTCGGGCAGCGGGCCCCCGCGGGCGGCTTCGAGATCACCCTCGCCGCCGCCGTCTTCCTCGTCGGGTTCGAGGGGGCGGTCCGGGTGCTCCGCGCGAGCGGGGCGTCGACCCGCGGCCTCGGGGCGCTGGCCCTCGCGCTCGGCGCGGCGTGCGCCGCCGGGACGTTCCTCGCGATCGAGCGGCGCCGCTCGGCCGCGACGGCCGCCTGCTACACCACGCTCGCGGCGCTCCTCGCGCTCGA
>DASXVK010000504.1:0-4005 GCA_036504295.1 Polyangia bacterium | reverse complement strand
ACGCCGGCGAGCCCGGCGCTCGGCGACCCGCTCACGCTCACGCTGACGGTCGCGGCGCAGCCGGGCGTCAAGGTCACGCCGCCGCCCTTCGGCGAGGCGCTCGGCCGCTTCAGCATCGTGAGCTTCACGCCGCGCGCGCGGACGACGCCCGCGGGCGGGTCGGTGGCGGTGCAGACCTACGCGCTGCAGGCGCCGATGAGCGGCCGCCAGCGCATCCCGCCGCTGCGCGTCGAGTTCGTGGACGAGCGCCCCGGCGCGGCCGACGGCGGCCCCGCGCGGGTGCGCGAGCTGCTCACCGAGGAGCTCACGCTCGAGGTGAAGTCGATCCTCCCCGCGGGCGCGGCGATGGGGCAGCTCCACCCGCCGCGCGGGCGCCTGCCGGTGAGCGCCGCCGGCCGCGCGCTGTCGCGCTTCTGGCCGGCGCTCGCGGCCGTGCTCCTCGCCGGGCTCGCCGTGATCGCGTTCTTCGTCTGGCGCCGCCGCGCCGAGGTGCGCACGCGCCTCACCGCCCACGACGTCGCCCGCGCGCGGCTCGCGCGGCTCGAGGGGCGCGGGCTGCCGGGGCCGGCCGAGGCGGACGCCTGGTACGTGGAGCTGTCGGACATCGTGCGGCGCTACCTCGAGGACCGCTACGGCGTGCGCGCCCCGGAGCTCACGACCGAGGAGTTCCTGCGCGAGGCCCGCGCGCTCGCCGCCCTCACGGACTCCGACCGCGCGCTGCTCAGCCGCTTCCTCGAGGGGTGCGACCGCGTCAAGTTCGCCGGCTACCGGCCGGACGACGCGGAGTCGCGCGCCGCGCTCGAGACGGCGCGCCGCCTCATCGATCAGACCCGCGCGGCGGCGCCCGGCGACGCCGGCCGGGACGCGGACGGGGCCGCGGCGGCGGCGCCGGCGGCGGGGGGCTAGGGCCATGTGGCACGCCGTCGAGCTCCGCCACCCGCTGCTCCTCCTCACGGCGCTCCTCGCGCTGCCCGTCTTCTGGCTCGGGCGGCGCGCGGGCGGCCGCCTGCTCTTCTCGTCGGTCGCGCTCCTGCCGCAGGCCGGGCGGAGCTGGCGCCAGCGGCTCGCCTTCGCGCCGGACCTCTGCCTGGCGCTCGGCGTGGTCGGGCTCGCCGTGGCCCTCGCCGGCCCGCGCGTCGGCGCCCGCCAGAGCCGCGAGCGGCGCGAGGGCATCGCGCTCATGATGGTGCTCGACCGCTCGGGCTCGATGAGCGCCCTCGACCTCGCCGACGAGCGGCAGGAGCGCACGCGCCTCGACGTGGTGAAGGAGGTCTTCGGCCAGTTCGTGCGCGGCGGCCGCGGCCTGCCGGGGCGGCCCAACGACGCGATCGGGCTCATCGCCTTCGCGCGCTACGCCGATACGCTCTGCCCGCTGACGCTCGATCACCTCAACCTCGCCGAGGTGGCGCGCGGCGTCGCCATCGTCGAGGAGCGGGGTGAGGACGGCACCGCCCTCGGCGACGGGCTCGCCCTCGCGGTCGAGCGGCTGCGTGAGGCCACCGCGAAGTCGCGGGTGGCGATCCTCCTCACGGACGGCGTCAACAACGCCGGCGAGGAGGCGCCGCTCGCCGCGGCTGAGCTGGCGCGCACCCAGGGGGTGAAGGTCTACACCATCGGCGCGGGCACCAACGGCGTGGCGCCGATCCGGGTCAAGGATCCCTTCAGCGGCCAGTCGCAGCTCCACGCGATGCCGGTCGAGATCGACGAGGCGACGCTCAAGGAGATCGCGGCGCGCACCGGCGGCCGCTACTTCCGCGCGACCGACGGCGAGGCGCTGCGGCGCATCGTGCAGGAGATCGACCAGCTCGAGCGGTCGGTCCTCACCGAGGAGCGCTACCGCGAGTACCACGAGCACTACGGCCTCTTCGTCGCCCTCGGGCTGCTCGCGGCGGCGCTGGGGCTGCTCGGCCGGGGCACGATCTTCCGGAGGCTGCCGTGATCCTGGCGCTCACCTTCCTCCACCCGGCGCGGATCCACCTGCTGTGGGTGGCGCTCGGGCTGATCGTGCTCCTCGCCTGGCTCGAGCGCCGCGGGCACCGGGCGCTCACGGCCTTCCTGTCGCCGGAGATGCTGGCCCGGCTCGCCTGGGCCCCGACGCGGGCGCGGCGGGTCGCGCGGCTCGTGCTCCTCTTCGTCGCGCTCGCGGCGGGCGTCGCGGCGCTCATGCGGCCGCAGACCGAGGGCGCGACCGAGACGCTCGACCTCGGGCGCCGCGCGGCGGACATCGTCGTGGTGCTCGACGTCTCGCGCAGCATGCTCGCCGAGGACGCCGCGCCCAACCGGCTCGAGCGCGCCAAGGCCGAGGTGGCCGACCTGCTCGGCCGGCTCCAGGGGCACCGGGTGGGCCTCGTGGCGTTCGCCGGGCGCGCGGTGACGCTCTGCCCGCTCACCCCCGACTACGCCTTCTTCGGCAACGCGCTGCGCGCGGCCACGCCGCGCAGCGTGAGCCGCGGCGGCACGCGCATCGGCGAGGCGCTCCGCGCCGCGCTCCGGGCCTTCCAGCCCGGCACGGGCGCGGCCCGGCTCATCCTCCTCATCACCGACGGCGAGGATCACGACTCGTACCCGAAGGAGGCGGCCAAGGAGGCGCTCGCCCAGGGCGTGCGCATCGTGGCGCTCGGGTTCGGCAGCGAGGCGGGGAGCGAGATCACGCTGACGGACCCGCAGACCGGGGCCAAGCGCGCGCTCACGGACCGCGGCGGCCAGGTGGTGCGCTCGCGGCTCGACGGGGCGCTCCTGCGCGACCTCGCGCTCGTCACCGAGGGGGCGTACGTGCCCGCGGGGACCGCGGCGCTCGACCTCGAGCCGATCGTGGCCGCGCACATCAAGCCGATCATGCTCGAGTCCGTGCGGCGGGCGACGCGGGTGGTGCCGGCCGAGCGCTTCCAGTGGTGCGTGCTGGCGGCGCTCGTCGCGCTCGTCGCGGCCGTCGGGCTCGGCGCGAGCGCGGGGCGGAGGGCGGCGCGATGAGCGGACGGCGCGCGATCGCGGGGCTGGGGCTCGTGCTCCTCTGCTGCGCGGGCTGCCGCGGCGGCGGCGCCGGCGCGGGCGCGGCCCGCACCCGCTACAACGAGGCCCTCGCGAAGCTCGAGGCGAAGGCGTGGGAGGAGGCGCAGCAGGGCTTCCTCAAGGCGCGCGACGAGGCGGGCCAGGATCCCGAGCTGCGCTTCCGCGCGGCCTGCGACTTGGGGCTCGCGTACGCGCGGCCGGCCGAGGAGGCCGCCGGGGCGAAGCCCGACCAGGCGCTCGAGCTGCTGCGCCAGAGCGCGGCCTGGCTGCGCGACGCCGTGCGGCTGCGGCCCGACGACCTCGAGGCGCGCCAGGACCTCGAGCTCGTGCTGCGGCGCACGCAGCTCCTCGCCGACCAGCTCAACAAGGGCCAGAACAGCCTCGCGGCGCGGCTCGACCGCCTCATCGACGACCTGCGCGGGCTGCGCGACCGCGTGCGCGCCCTCATCGGCCGGCTCGAGGAGGCGGGGGCGAAGACCGAGCCCACGGCCTTCGGGCGCGACTTCGACGAGCTCGCCACCGCCGTGCGCGTGCTGCAGAGCGAGGCGGGGGTGGTGGTGGACCTCGCGGGCGACGAGCTCGGGCTGCTCGAGCGCAAGGCCGAGGGGGAGCGGACCGACGAGGACCGGATGCGGATGGTGCAGCTCAAGCGCCTCGACCAGCACCTCGGGCGCGGCCGCTCGGCGATCGTGGACGTGCGGCACGACCTGCGCGGCCTCGACGCGGACGGGGCGCACCGGCGGGCGCAGGCGGCGCTCGACGCGCTCAAGCGCGCCCGCGAGCAGCTCGAGGGCCCCGTCGCCATCCTCGGCCGGCTCGCCGGCGACGAGGCGATGCTCGCGACGCACGCCGGCGCGCTCGCGGCGATCCGGACGGGCGCGGCGAAGGCGCAGGGCGGGCCCGCGGCCGCGCCGCGCTGGCTGAGCCCGGCGGACCTCGGCGAGCGGCAGGCCGACGTCCGCGAGCGGACCGGCGAGATCGCCGAGCTCTTCGCCG
>DASXVK010000503.1:0-38116 GCA_036504295.1 Polyangia bacterium | reverse complement strand
TCGCGCTCGTCGTCGGCGCCGCCGCCGGGGTCGCGGCCGGGTACGCGGTCTGGGGCGCGGGGCCGTAGCCCGCCCGCGCCTTCGGCCCGACGATCTCGACCGCGCCGCCCTGGGTGAGCACGTGGCGGCGGTCGAAGGTGCCCGCCTTCATCCGCGGGATCACGTCGCGATACTCCGCCGTGGCGATGCGCGTCTGCCAGCGCCCCGACAGGATGCCCCACACCGGCACCGCGGCGAAGATCGCCGCCGCGGCCGCGCCGGTCACGAGCCAGCCGACCCGCGGCCGCCGCCGCACGAGCGGCAGCTTCACCTCGGCGAGGAGCGCGCGCTTCTCGGGGCAGGCCGCGACGCACAGGCCGCAGCCGATGCAGCGGCTGCTGGTCACCTGGAGCGAGCGGCTCACCGGCAGCAGCGCCGGGCACACCCGGTCGCACTTGCCGCAGTCGGTGCAGGCGTCGGGCGTGCGCGTGACGCGCCACGGCGAGAGCCGCGCGAGGAGCTGCGTGAGCGCGCCGTAGGGGCACAGGTAGCGGCACCAGAACCGGTCCACGACGAGCCCGCCGACGAACGCGACGCCGAGGATGGACAGGAACACCCAGCCGACGCGGCCCCAGGCCCAGTAGCCGTACATGCCGACGTCCGCGTAGCGGTCGAAGACGTGGTAGTAGTAGTCGCCGACGGCGGTCGCGCCCCAGGCGAAGAAGGCGAGCAGCACCCAGCGCAGGCCGCGCAGCGGCAGGTCGAGCCAGCGCGGCGGCGGCGCGTCCCGCCGCAGGCGCAGCGCCCGCCCGATCCGCGCGACGCCGTCCATGATCGTGCCGACCGGGCAGATCCAGCCGCAGAACCCGCCGCGCACGAGGAGCGCGGCCGCGAGCGCGCCCAGCATCATGAGGAGGCCCGCCGGATGGATCGGATCGAGCTCGCCGGTGCGCACGAGGTGCACGAGGCTGACGAGCGCGGCGATCGGCGTCCAGGCCTCGAACCCGGGCGCCCGCAGTCGCGCGACGTCGCCCGCGACGCCGGCCGTCACCGCGACAACGAAGCGGTGGTAGTCGACGATCGACCACACGCACAGCGCGAGCACGACGAGCTGCACGGCGCGGCGCGCGTGGCGGAAGTGCCCGCGATCGCGGCGCTCCGCCGGGCTGCGGCGCTCCCGGCACGGCGGCAGGTGGGGCTTGGGGCGGGCGGTGGTCATGGGGGCTCTGATTCCTTCGGGGTGTAGTTGTACGCGAATCCAGCGCCGGCGGTATGATCTGGATCAGGCGACTGCGCCGTCCCGTGACCGGCACTTCCCGCGGGCGCACCGCCGGGCGGCGCATTATGATCGCGATTGATGCCCAAACCGTCCGATAGCAGGCCGCAGAACCCCGAGGACCTCGCCAACGAGCTCGCGAAGCTGCCCCCGGCCGAGCGCTACGAGCGCCTGATCGACTTCCCGACGGATCACTCGTTCAAGATCATCGGCTCGTCCGAGCAGAGCTTCGCCGACGCGGTGAAGGCGACGCTGGCGCAGGTGGGGTACCCCGAAGCGGAGCTGGTGACCCGCTACTCGAGCGGGCAGAAGTACGTGTCGATCGGCTTCGTGCTGCGCGTCGAGACCGGCGCGCGGCTGGTCGAGCTGTACGAGCGGCTCACCGCCGTGCCCGGCGCGCAGTACGTGCTCTGACGACGCGCTACGGCAGCGGCTCGACCTTCGCCCCCTCGACGATGGTCGCGTACTTGTACCCGTAGCCGAAGTCCTTGTCGAGGCGGACGGTGCCGCGGACGCGCACCTTGGCGCCGACGCTGGAGGTGTCCTGCGTCGTCACGGTGAGGTCGTCGTCGCCGCTGCCGGCCTTGCCCGACCCGTCGCGCACGTGGATCCAGTTCTTGCCCATGATGCCGGAGTTGTACTTGACCACGACGCCCTGCACGACGACCGGCTTGTCCTTGAGCGCGGCGCGGCCGGTGTTGACCTCGGCCACGGTGCGGCCGTCGGGGCCGGCGGCCTTCGGCACCTTGATCTTGGACACGTCCATGGCCGGCGGCGCCGGCCTGGGGTGCTCCGGCTGGCTGCCCGCGCCCGCCGGCTCCTGACCCGGCAGGGGCGGGTGGCCGGGCGGCATCGCGGCCTGAGACGCCGGCTTCGCGCCCCCGCCCGCGGCCGGCGCCCCGCCCGCCGTGTCGAGCTGGGCGAAGAGGATCCGGTCGAAGGTGCGCTTGAGCGTCTTCGACTGGAACTGGCTCATCTCCATCGGGTCCTTGAGCGTGACGGTCTGGCCGACGGAGACGGAGGTCTGCGGCACCGCCGCCCAGGCCTCGCCGCCGGGCCCGGCGATGCGCATGTAGGTGTAGCCGCCCGCGTCCATCGTCTCGAGCACCTTGCCGCTGATGGCGGCCGGCGCCGCCGCCGTCGCGCCCGCGGCTCCGGGCGCACCCTTCCCGTGGGCGCCGGGCGGGGCCTTCTGACCGCAGGCTCCGAGCAGCACCATGCTCACACCGACCACAACTAAGCGCATCCGTCCCTCCATGGTGCCAATGGCATAGCAGAGGGCCGCGCCGGCGCAAAGCCCTGACGTCACGGCCAGACGAGGACCCGCGCCGCCCCGTGCGCCTCGATCAGGCGCCCGATGTGCTTGAGGGCGAAGTCCCGGCGCTGCATCACCGCCGCGATCTCGGCGTCGCTCAGGATGGTCCAGGGCGGGTTCGGCTCCTTGGCGAGCTCGGCCCGGAGCGCCGGCTCGGTGAAGGCCCGCAGCCGCTCGTAGACGCGGCGCGAGAAGCGCTGGCAGCGGACGAAGTGCTCGCGCGGCCGCGGGTGCCCCTCGGGCTCGAGCCAGAACCCGATGGTGTTGTCCATCGCGTAGAGCGTGCGGCCGTCGGGGGACATGAGGTCGTTCGTGCCGGTGAAGCGGTCGTAGTTGCTGGTGAGCAGGTCGAGCGCGAGCATGCCCGAGAGCTGCCGCGCGAAGTCGCCGCGGCCGGCGGGCAGCGCGCCGCCCTGGCGCAGCCACGCCTCCCAGGCGGGGATGTGGTCCTTCTCGAGGCGCGCGTCGCGGATCTCGGGGATCCAGTGCGACACCTCGGCCCCGACCACGCCGTCGCGGTCGAAGAGCACCTCCTCGCGGATCCGGGGCAGGAAGACGCGGCTCTCCTTCACCATGAGGGTCTCGACCTCCTGCCGCGTGAGCCGCCGCGCGGCCGCCGGCGGCACCCCCGACAGCCCGAGCAGGCGGTTGATGCGGTAGGCGGCGATCTCCTTGCGCGGCAGCGACTGGAGGTTGGTCTGGTCGGGCTTGCACGCGGCCCGCGACCCGTCGGCGAAGGTGAGCCGCAGGCTCACGCTCGACCCGCCGCGGTTGAACTTGATCGCGGTGATGCGGCCGGCGCGACTGCGCTCGAGCAGGATATCGTCGCGGGCACCGTCGAACAGCGCCGGGGCCGCGCCCTCGGGCGCCGGGGCCGGCGCGGGGGCGAGGTCGCCCAGATCGCCGAGCACCGCGGCGCTGGCCGGCGCGAGCGGCGCCAGCGCCGGGCGCGCGGCGGTCTGGATCGGGCGCGGCGCGGCGACGGGGGCGCGGGCGGCCTGCCGCCCGCCGCCGAGCAGCGCGCGACCGCCGGCGGCCGCGCCCGCGGCGAGGCCGCCGGCGACGAGGATCTCGAGCGCGACGAACCAGCGCAGCCGCACGACATCAAAGAGTATCAAAGGCGTGCGCCCCCGCCAACGACGGCGGTGGTATGCTCGAGGCGGGGGCGGCGGAGGCAGGTTGGGATGGCGGGGACAGGGACGGCGGCGGCGCCCGCGGACGCGGGGTTCGACTTCGACTACCTCATCGTGGGCTCGGGCTTCGGCGGCAGCGTGTCGGCGCTGCGCCTGACCGAGAAGGGGTACCGGGTCGGCGTGCTCGAGATGGGGCGGCGCTACCGCGCCCAGGACTTCCCGAAGACGAACTGGGTCCTCTGGAAGTACCTCTGGCTGCCGCGCCTCGGCTGCCGGGGCATCCAGCAGCTGACGCTGTTTCGCGACGTCTTCATCCTCTCGGGCGTCGGCGTCGGCGGCGGCAGCCTGGTGTACGCCAACACCCTGCTCGTGCCGCCGCCCGCGGTCTTCGAGGACCCGCGCCTGCGCGGACTCGAGGACTGGCCGGCGGTGATGCCGGCGCACTACGCCACCGCGCAGCGCATGCTCGGCGTCACCACGAACCCGCGCTTCTTCGAGCCCGACCACCTGCTGCGCGCGTGCGCCGAGGACCTCGGCCGCGCCGACCACTTCCACGCGACGCAGGTCGGCGTCTACTTCGGCGCCGAGGGCCAGGAGGACCAGCCGGTGCCCGACCCCTTCTTCGGCGGCGAAGGGCCCGAGCGCGCCGGCTGCACCTTCTGCGGCGGCTGCATGATCGGCTGCCGCCACCGCGCGAAGAACACGCTCGACTACAACTACCTCTACCTCGCCGAGAAGCGCGGCGCGCAAGTCTTCGCCGACACCCGCGTCACCGCCATCACGCCGCTCGCCGGCGGCGGCTACGCCCTCGACACGGCCCGGCCGGGCGCCTTCGCCGCCCGCCGCGGCCGCCGCTTCACCGCCCGCGGCGTCGTGCTCAGCGCCGGCGTCCTCGGCACGGTGCCGCTGCTGCTGCGCTGCCGGGAGCGCGGCACCCTGCCCGCCCTCTCGCCGCGCCTCGGCGACTACGTGCGCACGAACAGCGAGGCCATCCTCGCCGCCACGACCACCGACGGCAGCAAGGACTTCTCGCAGGGCGTCGCCATCACCTCCGGCCTCTACCTCGACGACCACACCCATGTCGAGGTGGTGCACTACTCGAAGGGCAGCGACGCCATGGCGGCCCTGCGCACCGTGCTCACCGGCGGCGGCTCCCGCCTGACGCGGCCGCTCAAGTGGCTCGCGCAGATCCTGCGCCACCCGCTCACGTTCCTGCGCACGCTGGTGCCCTTCGGCTGGGCCCGGCACACCGTCATCCTGCTCGTCATGCAGACGGTCGACAACTTCATGCGCCTCGTGCGCCGGCGCCGCTGGTACTGGCCCTTCACCCGGCGCCTCACGACCGAGCAGGTGGCGCCGCCCGGCTCGCGCCACCCGAAGCGCGTGCCCGCCTACATCCCGGGCGCGAACGACATCGCCCGCCGCATGGCCGAGAAGATGCACGGCTTCCCCCAGAGCGGCCTGCACGAGGTCCTGCTCAACGTGCCGCTCACCGCCCACATCCTCGGCGGCTGCGTGATGGGCCGCAGCGCCGCGGACGGCGTCATCGACAGCCGCAACCGGGTCTTCGGCTACGAGGACCTGTACGTGGTGGACGGCTCGATGATCGGCGCGAACCTCGGCGTGAACCCGAGCCTCACGATCACGGCGCTCGCGGAGCACGCGATGAGCCACGTGCCGCGGAAAGGCGAGCGCTGAGGCAGCGGGGGAGCTGAGCCGCTACTGCAGGCAGCCGTCCGGGTTCGTGCACGGGCCCGTCGAGCCCTGGACCTCCCAGCGGAAGTTGTCGAGGAGCACGGTCGAGTCGAGGATGCCGTCACCCTCGTCGAAGATGCCGAAGGCGAGGTCGATGGTCTCGCCCGGGGTGACCGGCGAGGTGGTGGTGAGCCAGCCGGTCGAGCCGCCCGTCGGGCACTGGCCGGGGTAGGCCGGCGGCATGGTGCAGCCGCTGCGGCCGCCGTCGGAGGCGCAGGAGAAGTTCAGCGCGTCGAAGCCGGTGCCGGCGAGCTGCGCCGGGTCCGTCTCGATGAAGAGCGCGCTGTTGAGCTGGATCGTGTTGTGCGCCGCGTCGAACGAGATGTTGCCGTTGAAGGCCTGCGACTTGAGGATGGCGACGAACGTGTCGTTGTACTCGGTGCACGACCACTCCGGGTACTCCGCCGTCATGAAGACGAAGTCGAACGAGAAGCTGTGGGCGTTGGTCGGCACGCGCACCGTGACGCGGAACTCGCTGTAGTCGAAGACCTGGTCGGGCTCGTACTGGTAGCCCGGGTTCTCGGGGTACTTGGCCGGGTTCTGCGGGTACGGGTTGGTCTTGAGCTGGGTGCCCATCTGCGGGGTCTTGCCGCCGGCGATGCCCGTCGAGAGCATGACCATCTGGCACGAGGTGGGGACGCGCGGCTTGTAGACGCCGAACTCGGTGAGGATCGTGCGCGAGCGCGCGTCGCCGTTGAGCGCCGGGTTCTCGACCAGGCTCGCGCACAGCTCGAGCGCGGCCAGGTAGCTGTTGACGTCGCCGGGGGTCATCGTCGTCGAGCAGTCGCAGTCGATGACCTCGTCGGTCTTGCCGTCGCAGTTGTCGTCCTTGCCGTTGCCCGCCACCTCGTAGGCGCCGGGGTTCACGAGCGGGTCCATGTCGTTGCAGTCGCCCTGCCCGACGGTGTAGCCGTCCTGGTCCTCGTCCGTGTCGAGGCAGCCCTCGTCCGTCCGCTGGTTGCAGTTGTTGTCGATGCCGTCCCCGTTGCCGTTGGCGTTGCACTCCGGCGCGCCCGGGTAGCGGGTGGGGTCGTTGTCGTCGCAGTCGCCCTGCGCCGGCGTGAAGCCGTCGCCGTCGTAGTCGCAGTCCTGCGGGTGCTGCTGATCGCAGTGCGTCGGCGCGCCGCCGTCCTTGGGGTGGTAGCGCCCGGCGTCATCGATCCAGTAGTCGGTGCCGCCGTCGGACGTCGGGCCGCAGCCCCCGGCCAGGGCCCAGGCGAGAGCCGCGAGAAGACACAACCCAGAGCGCATCGACTGCCTCCTTCAGGCCCGCGGCGCGGAGCGGCTGGCCGGTGCCATCATATTCAGAATGGTCGCGCGAGACTAGAGGGGACCGCACGGGGGGCCCGACGACGGCCTACCCCCAGCGGATCAGGTTCAGCTCGAAGGGGTGGGACAGGTCCTCGTGGGCCGGCAGGAACCGCACGGCGTAGGCGTGCAGCCCCGAGCTCTGGCAGCGGATCTCGCCCCGGAAGCGGTGGCCGTCGGGGCCGCCGTCGACGTGCTGCATGGGCAGCGCGACGCCGCCGTCGATCTGGCCCTTCTCGTCGAGCTCGCCGGTGTAGAGCTGCACCGATACGTCCTTGGGGGTGAGCTTGCCGAGGCGCACGACGGCGGTCACCTCGAAGGAGGTGCCGACCGAGGCCTCGCCCGTGAGGTTCGACTCGACCTTGACGACGCTGAGCTCCGGCCACTCGCCGCGGACCATCTCCTTCCAGCGCGCGAGCACGCGCGCCCGCTCCATGCGGTTCGCGACCAGGCGCGCGGCGCGGGCCGCGCCGGTGAGGTAGAAGCGCTCGGTGTACTCCGCCACCATGCGGTGGGTGTTGAAGACCGGGCAGATCGCCTTCATCGAGGACTTCATGCGCGCGATCCAGCCGCGCGGCAGGCCGTCGCGGGCGCGCTCGTAGAAGAGCGGCACGATCTCCTTCTCGAGGAGATCGTAGAGCGCCGCCGACTCGACCTCGTCCTGGTACGCCGAGTCGGTGTACTCCTCGCCGCGCCCGATGGCCCAGCCCGTGGTCGGGGCGTAGCCCTCGCACCACCAGCCGTCGAGGACGCTGACGTGGATGCAGCCGTTGGCCGCCGCCTTCATGCCGCTGGTGCCCGAGGCCTCGAGCGGCCGGCGCGGCGTGTTCAGCCAGATGTCGCAGCCCTGCACCAGGGCCCGCGCCACGGCCATGTTGTAGTCCTCGAGGAAGACCACCCGGCGGCGGAACTGCGGGTCGCGCGCCCAGTGGATCAGCCGGCGGATGAGCTCCTTGCCGGCGTCGTCGCGCGGGTGCGCCTTGCCGGCGAGGATGAGCTGCACCGGCCGGTTCTTGTCGTTGAGCAGCGCGTGGAGCCGGTCGAGCCGGTGGAAGAGCAGCGTGCCGCGCTTGTAGGTGGCGAAGCGCCGCGAGAAGCCGATCGTGAGGGCCTCGGGATCGAGCACCTCGTCGGCCATGCCGACCTCGGCGGGCGGGGCGCCGCGCCGCTCGAGCTGGCCCTTCAGGCGCTTGCGCGCGTAGGCGACCAGGCGCTCGCGCCGCCGCTCGTGGGTGCGCCACAGCTCCTCGTCCGGGATCGAGTCGATGTGCGACCAGGTGGCCGGGTCGGTCATCTCCTCGGTCCAGTGGTCGCCGAGGTAGCGGCCGAGGACGTACGACATCTCGCGCGAGATCCACGAGGGCGTGTGGATGCCGTTCGTGACCGAGGTGATCGGCACCTCGGCCTCGGGCAGCTCGGGCCACACGTTCTGCCACATCTTGCGCGAGACCTGGCCGTGCAGCTTCGAGACGGCGTTCGCGTTGTCCGAGCACTTGAGCGCGAGCACCGTCATGCAGAAGGGCTCGTTGTGGTTGCTCGGGTTCTCGCGGCCGAGGGCGAGGAAGTCGTCCCAGGTGATGCCGAACGCCCGGTGGTACTCGCTGAAGTACTTCCACATGATGTCGGCGGGGAAGCGGTCGTTGCCCGCCGGCACCGGGGTGTGCGTGGTGAAGGCGTTGCCGGTGGCGGTCGCCTCGAGGGCCTCGTCGAACTTGAGGTGCTCGCTCTCCATGACGAGGCGGGCGCGCTCGAGGCCGAGGAAGGCCGAGTGGCCCTCGTTCATGTGGCACAGGGACGGATCGACGCCGAGCGCGTGCAGCGCCCGGGTGCCGCCGATGCCCAGCAGGATCTCCTGCTGCATGCGGGTCTCGAGGTCGCCGCCGTAGAGCTGGGCCGTGATGTCGCGGTCCTGCGGGGTGTTGTCGTCGACGTTGGTGTCGAGCAGGTAGAGCTTGACCCGGCCGACCTTGACCTCCCACACCTGGGCGACGATGCGGCGGCCCGGCAGGTCGACCGCGACGCGCACCGGCACCCCGTCGGGGGTGCGGCGCAGCTCGATCGGCAGGTTGTGCCGGTCGTTGATCGGGTACTGCTCCTGCTGCCAGCCGTCCGCGTTCAGGTACTGGCGGAAGTAGCCCTCCTTGTAGAGGAGGCCCACGCCGCAGAGCGGCACGCCGAGGTCGCTGGCGCTCTTCAGGTGGTCGCCCGAGAGCACGCCCAGGCCGCCGGAGTAGATCGCGAGGCACTCGGTGAGCGCGAACTCGGCCGAGAAGTACGCGATGCGCACGCCGCCCTGATCCGGGTGCGTGCGGGTGAACCAGTTCGGCCCGGTGAGGTACTCGTCGAAGCGCTCGAGGACCCGCTCGAGCTGCGAGCGGAAGCCCTCGTCGCCGGCGAAGCGCTCGAGCTTCTCCTGGGCGATGGAGCCGAGGAGCAGGACCGGGTTGTGGCCGGTCTGTTCCCACAGGGTCCGGTCCAGGCGCCGGAACAGGTCGGTGGCCTCCGGGTTCCAGGCCCACCAGATGTTATAAGCCAGCCGGCGCAAGCCCTTGAGCTTGTCCGGCAGCGAGGGGACGACGGTGAACGGACGTAGAATGCGCATGGCCTCGATCGCCGGGCATGGTTGGCCGGCAGGGTCAGAGGCCTAGCACGGGCCTACGGGGGCCCGCAAGCAATTCTGGCCGCGTTCCCGACCGGTGGAAGGCGTGTGGCCGTGCCCCGCGTTTGTCGCTGCTCTTTCCGCCGCTCCGTAGTACCGTGGTTGGGACGGGGCGCTGGGCAGGGTGGGACATGGGAGGGACGACCTGATGCGAGAGCGCGCGCAACACTACACCCTCACGTTCGCGGCCGCGATGCTGCCGCTCGTTCTGGCCGCGTGCACGACCCGCGTCGAGCCGGGCCAGTTCCTGTGCGACAAGGATCAGCCCGGCTCCTGTCCGGCGGGCTGGCTGTGCCAGTGCCGCGGCGCCGCCTGCGACTGGCGCTGCTACGAGCAGGGCGGCGGCTACTGCGGCAACGGCAAGCTGGACCAGGGCGAGGAGTGCGACGGCAACCCCGTCACCACCACGACCTGCGCCGACCTCGGCCGCGGCCACGGGTGGGTCTTCTGCAAGGCCGACTGCACCATCGGGTGCACCGTCTGCGGCGACGGGCTGATCGAGACCACGCCGACCGGCGAGGGCGAGGCCTGCGACGAGGGCGCGGCCAACTCCGACGCGGCGAACGCGACCTGCCGCAGCGACTGCCAGCCGCAGCGCTGCGGCGACGGCATCCGCGACGACGAGAAGGGCGAGGAGTGCGACGGCGCGGACCTGGGCGGCGCGACCTGCCAGAGCCTGGGCTACTACACCGGCGCCCTCACCTGCCTGTCGAACTGCAAGCTCAACCTCCTCGCGTGCGACGCCCGCTGTCGCGACGGGGCCAAGAACGGCGACGAGGCGTGCGACGGGAGCGACTTCGGCGGCGCGACCTGCGAGTCGATGGGCTTCTACGGCGGCACGCTCACGTGCAACGAGACCTGCGACCACATCGACACCAGCGCGTGCGTCGGCCAGTGCGGCGACGGCGTGAAGAACGGGCCCGAGCAGTGCGACGCGCTCGACCTCGGCGGCGCCACCTGCGAGGCGCTCGGCTTCTACGGCGGCACGCTCGCGTGCGGCGCCGACTGCACGCTCGACCTCTCGGGCTGCATCGGCCGCTGCGGCGACGGCGTCACGAGCGGCACCGAGCAGTGCGACCCGGGCGACGCGACGCACGGCCCCGACCTCGGCGGCAAGACCTGCCAGGACCTCGGCTTCTACAGCGTCGCCGGGCTCGCCTGCACCAGCCTCTGCGCCTACGACACCTCCGGCTGCACCGGCCGCTGCGGCGACGCCCGGAAGAACGGCCCCGAGCAGTGCGACGGCGCCGACCTCGGCGGCAAGACGTGCCGCGATCTGGGCTACTACGACCCCGACGGCCTCAAGTGCGACGTCGTCTGCGGCTTCGACACCTCGGGCTGCACCGGCCGCTGCGGCGACGGCACGCGCAACGGCGAGGAGCAGTGCGACGGCGCCGATCTGGGCGGCAAGAGCTGCCTCGACCTCGGCTTCTACGCCGCCGCGGGGCTCCGCTGCTCGGCGGCGTGCGCCTTCGACACGACGGCCTGCACGGGGCGGTGCGGCGACGGCCAGAAGAACGGCGGCGAGGACTGTGACGGCAGCGACCTCGGCGGCGCGGACTGCCGCAGCGTCGGCTACTACGACGCGGCCGGCCTCGCCTGCAGCGGCGTCTGCGCCTTCGACACCGCCGCCTGCACCGGCTGGTGCGGCGACGGCGCCCGCAACGGCCCCGAGGAGTGCGACCCCGGCGACGTGACCCACCCCGCCGACCTCGGCGGCAAGGACTGCACCGACTTCGGCTTCTACAACCCCGCCGGGCTCACCTGCGGCACCCTCTGCGGCTTCGACACCAGCGCCTGCACCGGCTCGTGCGGCGACGGGGTGAAGAACGGCACCGAGGAGTGCGACGGCACCGACTTCGGCGCCGACAGCTGCGGCGCGCGCGGCTACTACGGCGGGACGCTCAAGTGCCTGTCGAACTGCCAGGTCTCGGCGGCGGGCTGCGCCGGCCGGTGCGGCGACGGCGCCAGGAACGGCACCGAGGAGTGCGACGGCAACGACTTCGGCGCCCAGACCTGCGCCAACTTCGGCTACTACGTCGGCACGCTCGGCTGCACCGCGGCGTGCACCCTCGCCGCCCCCGCCGCGACGTGCTCGCAGCGCTGCGGCGACGGCGTGAAGAACGGCCCCGAGCCCTGCGACGGCAGCGACTTCGGCGGCCTCACCTGCCAGAGCTACGGCTTCTACGCCGGCGCGCTGTCGTGCCCCGCGGGCTGCGGCGCGATCGACACCAGCGGCTGCGCGCAGCGGTGCGGCGACGGCACCAAGAACGGCGCCGAAGAGTGCGACGGCACCGACTTCGGCGGCCTCACGTGCGAGAGCTACGGCTTCCACGCGGGCGCGCTCTCGTGCACCGCCTGCCACATCTCGGCGGCCGGCTGCTCGCAGCGCTGCGGCGACGGCACCAAGAACGGCACCGAGGCCTGCGACGGCACCGACTTCGGCGGCCTCACCTGCGCGAGCTACGGCTTCTACGCGGGCGCGCTCACCTGCGTGAACGGCTGCATGCAGGTCTCCACCGCGAGCTGCTCGCAGCACTGCGGCGACGGCCTCAAGAACGGCGCCGAGCAGTGCGACGGCACCGCCTTCGGCACGGACACCTGCGCCGCGCACGGCTTCTACGGGGGCGCCCTCACCTGCCTGCCGAACTGCCAGACCAGCACCGCGAGCTGCGTCGGCCGGTGCGGCGACGGCGTGAAGAACGGCGCCGAGCAGTGCGACGGCAACGACTTCGGCCCGGACACCTGCGGCGCGCACGGCTTCTACTCCGGCACCCTGAGCTGCAACGCGAGCTGCCAGCTCTCGACGGCGAACTGCACGCAGAAGTGCGGCGACGGCGTCAAGAACGGCCCCGAGCCCTGCGACGGCAGCGACTTCGGCGGCCTCACCTGCCAGAGCTTCGGCTTCTACGCCGGCGCGCTGTCGTGCCCCGTGGGCTGCGGCGCGATCGACAAGAGCGGCTGCACGCAGAAGTGCGGCGACAACATCAAGAACGGCCCCGAGCAGTGCGACGGCAGCGACTTCGGCGGCCTCACCTGCGCCAACTACGGCTTCTACGCCGGCAGCCTCGCCTGCAACGGCTGCCAGATCTCGTCCGCCGGCTGCTCGCAGTCCTGCGGCGACGGCGCGAAGAACGGCCCCGAGGCGTGCGACGGCAGCGACTTCGGCGGCCTCACCTGCGCGAGCTACGGCTTCTACAGCGGCACCCTCGCCTGCCTGCAGGGCTGCCGCACCATCAGCACCGCCGGCTGCTCGCAGCGCTGCGGCGACGGCACGAAGAACGGCACCGAGCAGTGCGACGGCGCCGACTTCGGCGCCGACAGCTGCGCCGCGCACGGCTTCTACGGCGGCGCGCTCACGTGCCTGCCGAACTGCCAGACGAGCACCGCGAGCTGCGTGGGCCGCTGCGGCGACCTCGTCAAGAACGGCACCGAGGAGTGCGACGGCAGCGACTTCGGCGGGCAGACCTGCGCGACGTACGGCTTCTACACCGGGACGCTCGGCTGCGACGGGAGCTGCCACCTGTCGACGGCGGGCTGCTCGCAGCGGTGCGGCGACGGCGCGAAGAACGGCCCCGAGGCCTGCGACGGCAGCGACTTCGGCGGCCTCACCTGCGGCTACTACGGGTTCTACAGCGGCGCGCTCGCCTGCACGAACGCCTGCAGCACGATCGCGACGACGGGCTGCTCGCAGAAGTGCGGCGACGGCGTGATCAACGGCCCCGAGGCCTGCGACGGCACCAACTTCGGCGGCAAGAGCTGCGCCTACTACGGCTTCTACGCCGGCAGCCTGACCTGCGTGAACAGCTGCACGCAGATCTCGACCGCCAACTGCGCGCAGTACTGCGGCGACGGCGTCAAGAACGGCCCCGAGTCCTGCGACCCCGGCAACGGCGGCTCGATCCCGGCCGACCTCGGCGGCACGACCTGCCAGACGCTCGGCTACTACAACGCGCCCGGCCTCAAGTGCAACGGCCTCTGCGGCTTCGACTCGTCGGCCTGCACCGGCTACTGCGGCGACGACATCCGGAACGGGTCCGAGTACTGCGACGGGACCGTGCCGGCCGTGGACAACTGCCTCACCTTCGGCGGCGACCTGGGCCGCCTCTCCTGCTCGAACCTGTGCGGGCCCGACACCGCCGACTGCCGCCGCTTCGGCCTCCAGCTGGCCAGCGCCACGTCACAGCCCGGCTTCTACGCGGTGTGGGGCAGCGGCCCGAGCGACATCTTCGCCGTCGGCGACCTGGGCGGCCTGATCTGGCACTACAACGGCTCGAGCTGGGCCCAGCAGGCGGCCGGGACGGCCCAGCCGCTGTATGGCGTGTCGGGGAGCGGCCCGAGCGACGTCTACGCGGTCGGCAACAACGGCACCATCCTGCACTACAACGGCACGAGCTGGTCCACGATCACGACCGGGGTGCTGGCCTACACCTTCAGCGGCGTGTGGGTGAGCGGTCCGGGCGAGGCGTGGGCGACCGCCCAACCGAACGTGGGGAGCGCCGGCCGCCTCTATCACATCACCGGCCTGACCTACGCGGCGTTCTACACCGGCACCGTGTGGTTCGACTCGGTCTGGGGCACCGGCCCGAGCGACATCTACGTCGGCGCATACGCCGGGTTGATCCTCCACTACAACGGCACCTCCTGGACCTCGACCACCGTGGGGACGTCGGACATCAATGCGATCTGGGGGCGCGGCGCGTCCGACATCTACGCGGTCACCGGGGTCGGCAACGTGCTCCACTACAACGGCAGCTGGTCGACCATCGCGACCGGCCTCGCCACCGGCGGGCTCCAGTCGGTGTGGGGCACCGCGACCGACGTCTACGTCGGCGGGTCGCAGAACATGGTCGGCGGCGTCCTCCTGCGCAGCGGCGGCGCCGGCTGGACCACGCTCGCGAGCGGTGTGGACTCGACGGTGCGGGGCCTCTGGGGCAGCGGGCCCGGCGACGTCTACGCGGTCACGTGGGGCGGTGGCTTCGGCGGGTCCATCCTCCACTACCAGGGGACGGATCTCCTGCCCCAGACCTCCGGCACCGGCGACCTCTACGCGGTCTGGGGCAGCGGGCCGAACGACGTCTGGGCCGTCGGCGACGCCAGCGGCGGGCTCTGGCGCGTCCTCCACTACACCGGGTCTACCTGGGCGGCGGTGACGAGCACCGGCACGCCCGCCAACCTGAAGGACGTGTGGGGCAGCGGGCCGAGCGACGTCTGGGCCGTCGGCGATGCCGGCACGATCCTCCACTACAACGGCACCTCCTGGGCGGGGAGCACCGTCGGGACCAACGGCCTCTCGAGCGTCTGGGGCACCGGGCCGAGCGACGTCTGGGCCGTCGGCAGCAACGGGATGAACGCGTACCTGCTGCACTACGGCGGCTCGTCCTGGACCACGACGATCGTCGCCGGAGTGATCCCCGCGGCGGTCTGGGGAACCGCGTCCAACAACGTCTGGGTGGTGGGGGCGAGCGGCGCCGTGCTGCGTTACAACGGCACGAGCTGGTCGACCGCCAACCCGACGACCATGAACCTCATGAGCGTGTGGGCCAGCGGGCCGGCCGACGCGTTCGCCGTGGGCCAGAGCGGCACCATCCTGCACCACAACGGCACGAGCTGGTCGCCGATGGCCTCGACGACCACCCAGCACCTGTGGGGGGTGTGGGGCACCGGCCCGACGGACGTGTTCGCGGTCGGCCTGAGCGGGGTGATGCTCCATTACGACGGCGTGGCGTGGAGCCCCGTGCGCGATGCGTCGACCCAGTGGCTCCGCAGCGTGTGGGCCGACCCCCAGACGACGTGGGCGGTCGGCTACAGCGGCACGATCGTGCAGCTCCTGCGCGGCTACCTGGGCGCCTGCGGCCCCGCCACCCCCGTCACCTGCGGCACGAGCGTCCCCGGCACCAACGTCGGCGGTGGGAATCTCGTCGGCGGCTACGTGTGTGCGGGCAACGAGACCGGCCCGGAGGCGCGCTACCGATTCGTCGCCGCGGCGACCGGCCAGGTCACTGTGCAGCTCACCGGCCTCGCCGCGGACCTCGACCTCATCGTCCTCGGCGCCAGTGCCGACGGCACCTGCAATGCAACCGGCGCCTGCATCGGCGCGAGCACGAGCGGCGGGACCACGAGCGAGAAGGTCATCTTCACCGCCACGGCCGGGCAGACCTACTACTTCATCGCGGACGGCTACGCCGGCTCCACGAGCGCGTTCAACCTCAGCGTCTCCTGCCCGTAGGCGGCCGTCACCGCGGCCCCGCCCTCAGGCAACGTCGGCTGCCTCCCGCAGCCGAGCGTCATCAACGTCACCCAGCTCCGGACCGTCGCCCGTGACCGGTTGCGGCACCGTGTGGGCGTCATCGGCCGCGAGCGCCGCGACGCGCTCACGCGGGGGCTCGCGCTCGTGCTCGGGACTGATCGGCTGGAGGCGGAGTAGCGGCGCGGTCGTCTTCGCCGTCGACGATGTGCTCGCCGCTTCGCGGTTTTCGCGAATCCATCACGACATCGAGCGCGATGGGCGTTTGAATTCGCGATTTCCGCGAATCTGGAGGCCCATCACTTGGGAGGGGGTCAGGGCGGAGCGGGCCGCTACTTCACGTCGCGGCGGACCGAGCGGGGGAGGCGGTCGAGGATCGGCAGGAGGCCGAAGGCCTCCTTGTGGGGCAGCCAGAGCGTGCCCTCGACCGCGGCGTCGGTGAGCGAGCCGTCGTGGACCCAGCGGGTGAAGACGCCCGGATCCTCGCAGACGAGGGTGAACTCGACCTGCGCGGGCAGCCTGTCCTCGACGGCGAAGCGCGCGCCGGCCACGCGGAAGCCGAAGTCGCCGCCGCCGGTCTTGACGCCGACGACGTGGGTGCGGTTCGCGAGGTCCGCCTGGGCGCGGCGGCTGCGGTCGACGTCGGCGGCGAGCTTGCGCATCGCCGCGAGCGCCTCGGCCAGCGCCTTCGCCTTGGTCGGGTCGTGCGTGACCGCGGGCGGCTGCGGCGTCGTGAAGTTCAGCTCCGAGGCGAGCAGCGGCTGCTTGTCGCGCAGCTGCTCCGGGACCTCGGCGAGCGGCACCCAGAAGATGTCGCGGATCGAGCCCTCGCGCACGTCCTGGAACACCAGCTTCAGCTCGGTGCCCTTGACGAAGATGCCGGGCCGCTCGAGGCCGGTGGTCGTGCGCAGGCGCGACATCAGGTACGAGGCGATCGGCGCCTCGCGGGCGACGTCGACGTAGCCGCGCGCGAACGGCGCGTCGCCGATGAACGAGGCCGACGGGAAGATCGTGATCGGCGCCGTGAAGGCGAGCACGCCGCGGTGGGGCAGCTCCACCTCGTGCATCTCGACGAAGTTGCAGTTCGGGCAGTGCCAGGTGGCGGCCGGGACCATCACCTGCTTGCACTGCGGGCACTCGGCGCCGATCAGCCGGCCGGCGCGCAGGGCCATCATGAAGCGCGAGTGCTCGCCGTAGGTCTGCTCGTAGAACGTGACCATGTGCGAGGTGAACTGGAGGTACGTCTCGCCGTCGCGGCCCTTGAGCTCCGTCCTCTGGCTCGGCAGGTTGAAGTCCAGCGGCAGCGCGGGCCGCTTCTCGGTCGTCGTCGCCGTGGTCGTCATCGGGCACCTCCCTCGTCCAGCTCCACCACCATCGCCCCGCCGAAGACGGCGTTGATCGCGCCGGTGCCGTGGATCATGCCGAGCGGGATCTGCCGGTTGATCATCTCGCGGCGGCACGACCACATCGAGAACATGTTCGACCCGCCGACGAAGTGGCCGCCGAAGATGAGGCCGCCGGAGGGGTTCACGAGGAGCTTGCCCTTGCCCGGGCGCTCGTCGTCCTTGAGGAGCTTGGGATCGACCATCACGCCGTCGTCGATCAGGCTGCGGGTGCGGCCGATGGGCACGAAGTCGAGCTCGCCCATGGTGACCATGAGCTGCGCGACGAAGGCGTCGTGCAGCTCGACGATCTGGATGTCCGACGGCTTGACCCCGGCGGCGGCGTAGGCGCGCTGCGCGGCGATGTGGTCGGAGTCGATGCGGTCGAGCCGCTTGTAGTTGCCGCCGCGGCCGGGCGAGTAGGACTCGTTCGCCGCGCCGATGCCCTTCACCCAGACGATCGGCTGGCCGGTGCGGGCCGAGATCTCGCGCGCCTTGTCCTCGGCCGCGAAGATGATCGCGCCCGCGCCCTCGGTGTACATGCACACCTCGAGCAGGCGCAGGAACGGCGCGATGATCCAGCGCGAGCTCATCACCTGCTCGACGGTGACGGTCTCGTCGCGGCGCTGCGCGTAGGGGTTGCGGTTGCCGGCGTGGTTCAGGATCTCGACGATCTTCGCCCGGACGAGCGGATCGCCGATGTCGCCGGGGTGGGAGTCGTTGTACGCCATGCAGATGCCCATGTACGAGTCGCTGGCGGTGGCGCCGAGCGGGTACTCGTAGAACGGGTCCCACGACTTGGCGATGGTGTCGATGACCATCGGCGTCGCGGTCTTCGAGCGCGGGTCGAAGCAGTCGGTCGCCTTCTCGCCGCCGATGCAGAGCACGCAGTCGGAGGCGCCGCTGGCGACCTCCATCGCGGCCGTGCGCATCGCGTAGAAACCCGTGGCGCCGCCGCTCGTCACGCGCGTACCCGGCTTGTTCGCCATGCCGATGAGCCCGGTCAGGCTGCTCTCGGGGATGGCCTGGTGCTCGAAGATGTCGTTGTAGATGCCGTACACGACCGAGTCGATCTCGGCCGTGGTGATCTTGGCATCCTCACAGGCCCGCCGCGTCGCCTGCTGGAACAGGTCCCAGTAGGTGGCCTCCACCCACCGGCCACGACACTCGGTGATCCCTGCGCCTACGATGCCTACCTTTCTCATACGCCGACCTCCCTTGGCTGCACTCGCATAACCCACCGTCAGTCCGGGCACTCTAGGCCGGGGCTCGAACTGCGGTCAACGATGATCTCGACGCGCCCGGCTACAGCCACCGCCGCTCGCGCGCGACGCGGCTCAGCTCTTCGCGGAACTTGGGATGACTGATGTCGATGAGCGCGCGGACGCGCTGGGGGATGGACTTGCCGTGCAGGTACGCCACGCCGTACTCGGTGACGACGTAGTGCACGTCGCCGCGGCTCGTGACGACGCCGGCGCCGGGCTTGAGGCACGGCACGATGCGCGTCATCGCGTCGCCCTTCGCGGTCGAGGGCAGCGCGATGATCGGCTTGCCGCCCTTCGAACGCGCGGCGCCGCGGATGAAGTCGACCTGGCCGCCGATGCCGCTGTAGATGTCGTAGCCCATCGAGTCGGCGCACACCTGGCCGGTGAGGTCGACCTCGATGGCGCTGTTGATGGCGATCATGCTGTCGTTCTGGGCGATGATGAACGGGTCGTTCGTGTAGTGCGACGGGTGGAACTCGAAGAACGGGTTGTTATCGACGTAGTCGTAGAGCTTGCGCGTGCCCATGAAGAAGGAGGCCACCACCTTGCCGCGGTGGAGCGTCTTCTTCGCGTTGTTGATGACGCCCTCCTCGAGCAGCTCCATCAGGCCGTCGGCGAACATCTCGGTGTGCACGCCGAGGTCACGCTTCTCGCGCAGGTACGGCAGCACCGCGTCGGGGATCGCGCCGATGCCCATCTGCAGCGTCGCGCCGTCGGGGATGAGCGCCGCGATGTGGGCGGCGATGGTCTGGTAGAGCTCGCCGGCCGGCTCGGGGCGCAGCTCGGGCAGCATGTCCGCGACCTCGACCACGTGGTCGAGCTTGCTCACGTGGATGAAGCTGTCGCCCATCGAGCGCGGCATGTTCGCGTTGACCTGCGCCACGACGACCTTGGCCGCCTCGGCCGCGGGCTTGGTCACGTTGATGCTGGTGCCGAAGCTGCAGAAGCCGTGCTCGTCGGGCGGCGAGACGTGGACGAGGGCCACGTCGAGCGGCAGCTCCTTGGTGAAGAGCGCCGGGATCTCCGAGAGGAAGATCGGGATGAACTCGGCCCGCCCCTCGGCCACCGGCTTGCGCGCGTTGGCGCCGGTGAAGAGCGCGAGGTGGCGGAAGTGCGTCTCCATCCCCGGCTGCAGGTACGGGAGGTCGCCGATGGCGAGGATGTGGACGACCTTGACCCCGGTGAGCTCGTCCTTGCGCGCGGTCATGGCGCGGACGAGCTGCTGCGGCACGCCGGTGTCGGCCTGGAGATAGATCGTGTCGCCGGACTTGATGACGCGCACCGCGTCCTCGGGCGAGACGCGCTTGCGCATGTAGGTATCGATCCAGCTCATCAGTTCCTCTAGGCCGCGCCGACCGGCCAGCCGAAGAGCTTGCCGATCTTCTCGTGGGTGCACTGGCCGTCGCGCAGGTACATCGCGCGCGCGATGGCGGGGAGGCCGAGGGCGTCGGCGAGCTTGTCCGCCGCGACCTTGACCAGGTACGGCAGCCCCGCGTTGGTGAAGGCGTACGAGGCCGAGCGCGCCACCGTGGCCGGGATGTTCGGCACGCAGTAGTGGATGACGCCCTCCTCGACGTAGGTCGCGTTGGAGTGCGTCGTCGGGTGGCTCGTCTCGGCGACGCCGCCCTGGTCGATGGAGACGTCGATGATGAGCGAGCGCGGGCGCATCTTCTTCACCATCTCGCGCGTGATGAGGATCGGCGCCCGCTCCCCGGTCACGCTCACCGCGCCGACGACGATGTCGGCGGTCGGCAGCAGCCGCTCGAGGTTGTAGGGCGTCGAGATCAGCGTCATCGGCCGCTCGATGTCGGTGAGCAGGTGGTGGCGCAGCTTGCGCACGTCGCTGTCGAGGAGCACGACGCTGGCGCCCAGGGCGCCGAGCTTGCGCGCGGCGCCCCCGCCGACGGTGCCCGCGCCGAGGATGACCACCGTCGCGGGCGGCACGCCGGGCACGTCGCCGAGGATGATGCCGCGGCCGCCGGTGAGCGCGTTCATGTAGCGGCCGGCGATGACCGGGATGCGGCCGGCGGTGATCTCGCCCATCGCCTGGATGAGCGGCCGCGCGCCGTCGTCCTCCTCGATGAGCTCGAGGGCGAAGGCGGTGACGCCGGCGCCGCGCAGCTTCTCCATGCGCTCGCGCGTCTGCACACCGAGCTGCAGAAACGAGGCGATGACCTGCCCGCGCGTCAGCGCGTCGCACTCGGCGCGTGACGGCGGCTGCACCTTGACGATGAGCGTGCCGCGGCGCAGCGCCTCGTCGTGCGAGTAGACGATCTTGGCCCCGACCTTCTCGTAGGCCTCGTCGGGGAACCCGGCGCCTTCGCCGGCGCCCGACTCGATGTAGATCCGGTGTCCCGCCCGCAGCAGGAGGTCCACCCCGGACGGCACCAGCGCCACCCGCCGCTCCTCGATCACCGTCTCGCGTGGGATTGCGATATCCATGTCATCCTCGCCGAATCGGCGGCCATCGTACACAACCCGCCGGCGTACGTTCAATGCCGAAAGACCGACCGGCGGCCAGGCCCGACCGCGGTATGGGCCATCGTTCGAGCGGTGTCAGCGACGGAGGAGAAGGGGCGCGGCGGGCGGCGGGGAGGTGCAGCCGAAAAGTATACAGCCGAGGGTTACGGCGTGACGATCAGGGCCCAGCGGTTGACCGTGCCGGTGTCCATCGCGGCGTTGTCGACCACCTTCAGCGTCCAGGTGCCCTTGACGTCCTTGCCCGCGAAGCCGGCGAGCGTGAAGGACTGCTTGATGCCCTTCTGCGAGCCGCCGGCGTTGTTCCAGACGGTGACGTTGGTCGTGCCGTGGCTGAGGACGATCTTGAGGTCGCCGACGTAGGTGTGGGTCACGTCGAGGTCGAGGACGAAGGTCTTCGCGGTCAGGGTGTCGGGGACCTCGATGGTGCCCTTGACGCCGGTCGTGTTGTTGTCCGGGATGGTGAGGACGGTCGTGCTCTCGTAGGTCTTGGTGGTGCGGGTGGGCGACGAGCCGCCGCACAGCGAGCCCGAGGGCGAGTAGCAGTTGCCGCGCACGCCCGAGGCGCCGAAGGTGGAGTCGCCGACGCGCTGGCGGACGGCCGTGAGGAGGTCCTTCCACGACACGTTGTTCTCGTGCTCGAGGGCGTACATGATCTTGGCGAGCACGGGGCCGGCGAACTCGTTCGCGTTGGCCGAGACCTCGACGACGCTCGACATGATGTCGAGCTTGTCCCAGGTGCCGCCCTTGCCGTCGACGATGTGCTTCACGTAGTACTCGTAGCCGAGGCAGCCGCCGTACAGGTAGATCTGGTAGAAGGCCGGGTACGTCGGGCGGGCCCAGAAGTCGCTGCCGCCGAGCATGCTGTGGCCGTCGTAGGCGATGATCTCGTGCTCGCTGATGGCCTTCTGGAAGTTGTTGAAGTGGGCGTAGTCGTCGAGGCCGGAGAAGTCGGCCGGCGAGTAGAGGTCGATCTCGAAGCTGACCGCGCCGTACTTCTTCGTGAAGCGGCGGCCGACCGGGGCGGGCTTGACCTCGGTGAACTTCGCGTCGGTGAGCCACTTCGCCATCTGCTTGAACGCGTACATCCCGGAGTCGCTCTCGACGCTGCCCTCGCCGATCTTGCCGAAGAGGATGACGGCGGTGATCTTGCCGTCGGCGACGAGCTGGTCGTACTCGGGGTAGGTGATCTTGCTGACCGGCGACAGCTTCGAGATGGTCACGGTCATGTCCTGCTTGGGGCAGGTGCAGGTCGAGAGCTCCGGGTTCCACTGGTACCAGTAGATCGACTGGTCGAGGCCCAGGTGGTCGTCCTTGTTGGCGCACTTCTCGCCCCACTCCGCCATCATGGTGTAGGGCTTGCGCGGGACCGTCGCGGTGAAGACCTTGCCGACGGTGACGCCGGTCGCGGCCTGGTGCAGCAGGACGGCGTTGACCGCCTTGAGGCGCCAGTGCGTGAGCTTGCTCGGCGCGGCGGCGCGCGCCTGGGCGGCGGTGAGCCACGCGCCGTCGACCTTCCACTCGATGCGCTGGTCGGAGCCCTCGGCCTCGGCGAGCGACTCGAGGTAGAACTCGCCGCGGTTGCGCAGGTAGGTCAGCGCGAACTGGCCGAGCATCGCGGGCGCGTCGAAGATCTGGTAGGCGGAGGCCTCGACGTCGGCCTCGAGATCGACCTCGACCTCGATCCCGTCGGGGTTCATGTACGCGGTGTCGGCCTTGCCCTGGTTGCTCTGGTCCTCGAGGAAGGGGTTGGGACCGGATGATTCGCCGGGCTGCCCCGCGCAGCCGCAGGCGATGAGGGCGAGGGCGGCGAGACCGCGGATACCGATGCGCATGTGAGCCTCCGTGTGGATGCCGTGTATCATCTCTGGCCAGCTCTTAGCAAGCGCCGTGCCGGGGTGCGGGCATGTAGGTCCGCGTGGTTGCGCGCGCCGGTGCGCAGGAGTTGCGCGATCCGGCGGCGGGGCGGGCGCGCAGAAGTTGCGCGAAGGCAGCGGCTGCGCGATCCGGAGAATGCAACACGGAGACACGGAGACACGGAGGCCCACGGGGCAGGATTGAGTTGGGTTGACGACGACCCTGAGCCGCGGTGGCCAGTGCGACCGAACCCAAAGAAATCCGTGTCTCCGTGTCTCCGTGTTGCATTCCGATCCCACCCCGGCCCGCTTGACCGCCGCGGCACGGCCGCGTAGCCTTCGGGACGGTGACCGAGCCGCTGCTCTTCCTTCTGATCGTGGGCAACTACGGGCTCGGCCTGCGGCGCGACGGGCTGCCGTTCGCCGCGCTGTGCGCCGCGGCCACGGCCGTGTACTGGGGCGTGCGGCTCGGCGGCGGGCTCGCCTTCGTCGGCGCGGGGCCGGCGCTCGGCCGCGCGCCGGTGCTCATGAGCGAGGCCACCATGATGGCGGTCGCGCCGTTCGCGGCGCTGTGCGCGTACGCGGTCGTGCGGCTGATGGAGCGGCGGGTGCTCGCGGCGGCGTCGGGCACAGCAGAGGCGGACGCGAGCGAGCACGAGCACGAGCACGACGCGGAGAGCGGCGGCGATGCTGCGGCGGATCCGTATCCACTGCTGCCGCCGCCCGGGCGATCGCCGCGGACGCAGATGACGCGGCGGGAGGAGTGGGCGCTCATGCTGGGCCTCGTCGCGGCCGGCGCGATCATGTTCGGCCACGGGCTCGCCACCGCGCGGCCGTTCTGGCGCGAGGACCTCCCCGAGGCGCAGCGGGTGGCGCTCAAGAAGCGCGCCGACGAGGCGCTGCGGCTCGAGAGCCGCCTCCTCGACTGCAACCGCCCGCCGGTGCCGCGCGAGCGCGAGACCTACCGCCGCTTCCTCGACGACACCGCCCGCGCCGGCCTGCTGCGCCTGTCGTCGCACCCCGCGCGCCCGGCCGAGGTGCTCGCGAACCTCGACCGCGAGCGCGCCGAGAAGTGCGCCGCCCGCCCGTAGGCGCTCCGGCGGCTGCTCACCGGCGGTCTAAGTTGTTGTCATCGCTACGACTCTGTCGCAAAGACGTCGTTGACAGCCCAGGTGGTCGCGGGTAGCATTCGGCCACACTCTACCTACCCGGAGAGCTCGCATGGCCGCCGACCCCGCCCCCGGCACCGCGACACCCGAAAGCACCAGCACGTCGTACGTCCCCGCCAGCTCGAACATGAGGGAGTGGACCGTCCGCGCCCTCGTGATCGGCCTGTTCATGTGCGTCATCCTCGGCGCCGCCAACGCCTACCTCGGGCTCAAGGCCGGCATGACCATCGCCGCGACCTACCCCGCGGCGGTCATCGGCATGGCCCTGCTGAAGATGCTGAAGGGCTCCATCCTCGAGGAGAACTTCGCGCGCACCGTCGGCTCGATCGGCGAGTCGGTCGCGGCGGGCGCGATCTTCACGATCCCGGCGTTCGTCGTCCTCAAGATCTGGAAGTTCGACTCCCAGAACATGTTCGTGGAGTACCTGACGTCGGCCGCGCTGATGATCCTCGGCGGCATCCTCGGGATCATGTTCGTCACCATTCTCCGGCGCGTGATGGTCGAGGACAAGGGTCTCCCCTTCCCCGAGTCCGTCGCCGCCGCCGAGATCCACAAGGCCGGCCAGCGCGGCGCGGAGGCGGCCCTCCAGCTCTTCAAGGCGATGGCCGTCGGCCTCGTCATCAAGCTCTTCGACGGCCTCGGCATCTTCCGCTCCTCGAACGACTTCCAGATCGTGATCGGCAAGGTCAAGGAGTCCTTCGTCCGGCTCGGGCTCACCGGGGACGCGAAGAAGGTCATGGCCGGCGGCGTCACGACGATCTCCGCCCCGGCCGCGACGCCGGCCTACATCGGCGTCGGCTACATCATCGGGCCCGAGCTCGGCGCGCTGAACTTCGCCGGCGGCGTGCTCGCGTGGGGCCTGTTCGTGCCGCTGCTCGTCTACTTCCTCGGCCCGCAGCTCATCGGCAGCTACGGCGACACCCCGACGGGCTGGGCGGCCCTCACCGGCCACGTCTACCGCTTCATCGTCCGGCCGATCGCGGTCGGCGGCATGCTCGTCGGCGCCTGCTACACGCTGTGGAAGATGCGCGCCAACCTCATCCTCGGCATCAAGCGCGGCATCGCCGACGTGCGCAAGTCCGCGGCGGCCTCCGCCACGACCGAGCGCACCCAGCGCGACCTCCCGTTCAAGCTCGTCGTCCTCGGCATCATCATCGTCTTCGTGCTGATGATCGGGCTCTACTTCTACTTCACGAAGATGTACGTCGGCGCCATCCTGGCGGCCGTCGTCATGCTCGTCGCCGGCTTCTTCTTCGCCGCCGTCTCGGGCAACCTCGTCGGCATGATCGGCTCGTCGAACAACCCCATCTCGGGGCTGACGCTCGCGACGACGGTGGTCGCGGCCCTCGTCATGGTGATCATCGGCGCCAAGGGCATCCAGGGCGTCGCGGCCGTGCTCGGGGTCGCGGCGGTCGTGTGCGTGTCGTCGGCGGTCGCGGGCGAGATGCTGCAGGACCTGAAGGTCGGGCACATCCTCGGCGGCACGCCCGCGAAGATGCAGATGGGCGATCTCCTCGGCGTGGTCGTGGCCGGGCTCGTGATGTTCTTCCCGCTCTACCTGCTGCACAACTCCGACCTCGCCAGCCACCCCGGCACCGGCGGCTTCGGCGGCCCCGGCCTGCCCGCGCCGCAGGCGGGCCTGATGGCGGCGCTGTCCCAGGGCATCGTCGGCGGCGAGATGGCCTGGCCGCTCGTCCTCGTCGGCATCGCGATGGGCATCGCGCTCATCCTCATCAAGGTGAAGAGCCCCATGCTCTTCTCGGTCGGCATGTACCTCCCGCTCGAGACGACGTTCGCCATCTTCATCGGCGGCCTCATCCGCGGCTTCGTCGACAAGCGTGCCGTGGCGCGCGGCTACAACGCCGCGCAGAAGGCGCGCGTCGAGAATGCCGGCGTGCTGTCGGCCTCCGGGCTCATCGCGGGCGAAGCCCTGATGGGGCTCTTCATCGCCGGCGTGGTGGCCGTCCGCGACTGGTTGTCGGGCAAGCCGGCGTTCTGGCAGGTGGGGGCCTTCGACTCCATCGCCGGGTGGCTGGCGATCCCGGTCTTCGTGATCCTCGCCTACTACCTGATCAAGGTGCCGCTCTCGAAGGCCGGCCGGCCCGACGAGCCGGCGCCGCCGACCGCGGTGATGTAGGGTCGGCGATGGCCCGGCGGACGGCTCCCGCCCGGAACCTCCTCGATCTCGCGCCCACGCGCGAGGTCGGGGCGGAGCGCACCGCCGAGGGGCGGGTCGTGCTCCTCCGCCCCAGGTTCAAGAGCGGGCCCCTCGCGCGCTGGGTGCAGCCGCGGCTGCGCCGGCCGTACTACCGCATCCACCTCGACGACATCGGCACCTTCGTCTGGGATCACATCGACGGCGCGACCACCGTCGGCGCCATCGCCGACGGCGCGCGCGCGGAGTTCGGCGAGCGCATCGAGCCCGTGTACGAGCGGCTGCACCTGTTCCTGCAGCAGCTCGAGCAGGGCAAGATGATCAAGATCCCGCGCTGAGGGGGCGGCGGCGCTACAGCGGCTTCGCCCGCCGCGACCCGGTCGCGAGCTGCAGCACCGTCTCCTGCACGAACGCCTTCTGGCCCTCCGCCGCCGGCAGCACGCGGTCGAGGTGCTCGAGCACGCCCTCGCCGACGTGCCAGGCGCGGCACGCGGGATCCAGGCAGTAGCGGTGGACGAGCCAGAGGAGCTGGCCCGCCGGGGACAGGGCGCCCGGCGGGCGCGCCGGCCGCCAGTCGTCGGGCAGGATGGACTCGAGCTTGCCCGGCGCCACCCAGAACGCGGCGAGCCGGCCGTGCCCCAGGTCGAACGAGAGCGCGGCCGTGACGCTGAGGCCCCGCTCCGGCGCCGCCGGGTCGGCGACCGGGCGCAGCTCGAGGAACGCGCGCCGGGGCTGATCCACCGGCGCCGGCGCGGGCGGCGGCGTGGCGGCGGCGCGCGGCTGCTTCGCCCGCGGCGGCGGAACCCGTGACGTGCGCTGCCCGGTGCCCATCGCGCGCCTCCTCCAGCTGTCCCAGGGACGATACCGCCGGAGACCCGCGCCGGCAAGCGGGCGCCGCGCCGCGTCGAGGGTGGCGCGCGACCGCCGGAAATTTACGGTTTGCCCCTAGCCGCGCGGCGGCGACTGTGTCACAAGAAATGTGAAGGGCGGGCGGCCGACGCCCGACGGAGGTTGCAGGGAATGAGCGGCGTGAAGCGAACCAGGAAGGGCACGGGGTCGGGGGCGCAGCCGCCGCGCAAGCGCAAGGGGTCGAAGCGCGTCACGCGGCAGGAGCTCCTGCGGCGGCTGACGGCCGCGGCCGCGGCGTGCCACGAGACCGCCGCCAAGGCCCTGGGCGAGGACCTCGAGCCGCTCGAGCGTACCCAGGCCCTGGTGTGGCTCTTCTCGTACCTCGTCGGCGGCGAGTTCGCGCACCTGGTCGTGCTCACCGACGAGCCGCAGCGCGCGGAGGCGCGCATCAACGCCGCCCTCGCCGCCGGCATCGAGGAGTACGCCGACTTCATGACCGGCAAGGTCCCGGCCGAGCACCAGGCCAGCGCGGCGCGCCAGACGGCGCTGCTCAACGCCATCGCCCGGCGCATCGGCGGACCGTTCACCGCCGGCCAGCCGCACCTCGAGCTCGTCGGCGACCGCCCCGTCGAGCCCGCCGAGGCGCCGCAGCCCTCCGTGGAGGACGCGCTGCGGCTCGAGCCGTAGGAGCGTGCGGGAAGATGCAACACGGAGGCACGGTGACACGCAGTAAGGTCCTGAATCAGAATCATCCTCCGTGCCTCCGCGTCTCCGTGTTGCATTTCCCCGCAGCCCGGTGGCTCACAGCTGGAAGAGGTACGCCGCCTTCAGCATCACCACGTCGTTCGCCTGCACGTTCCACAGATCGCGCAGCGCGCCGCCCAGGCCGAAGGTGCCGGGGGTCTGCACCGAGCCGGGCACGGTGCCGGCGTCGAAGCGCGACGAGTGGGTCCACACCAGGTACACCGTCGAGAGCGGCCGGTACTCCCACCGCAGCACCAGGTTCGAGATGAACGAGGTGTGCGTGAAGTCGGCGTCCGCCCCGTAGGTGAAGGTGAGCGGGCCGAGGGTCGTCGGGTCCAGCAGCTCGCGGTAATCGTTCGTGGGGTAGCGGCCCGACGCGTGCAGGAGCTGCATGTAGAGCTGCGCCGTGAGGCCCTTGAGCAGCGTGGCCGTCATCCGCACGTTGCAGTCGAGCTGGTGGTAGGTGATGCGGTTGAAGACGTAGTGGTCGACCTGGTCGAGCGTGACCGTCTCGATCCAGCGCCACCGGTTGAAGTAGCCGCGCCAGCCGGCGCCGATCTGGAGCTGCAGGCGACGCCCGGCGAGCACGGTCAGGCTGGGGATCAGCCGGACGTCGTACTGCCCGGCCTCCTCGATGATCGCGCCCTCGAGCCGGCCGGAGACCGGCCGCGACGCGTTCGTGGTCTGGGCGAACCAGAACCAGGGGCTCCAGGTGCGGTGGTACGGGAACCGGCCGTAGCGGGTCTCGAGCGGGTCGAAGCGCGGGAAGTCGAGCCCCGTGTCGTAGGTCGTCTCGAAGAAGGAGCGCCACTTCCAGTAGCCGGTGTGGCCGAAGCCGCGCGCCGTCGAGTAGCCCTCCTGGTTCCAGAACTGGTACACGTAGGCGACGTTCTCGGTGTTCGCGGTGCGCCACCACGGCCGCGGCGTGCGCCAGCCGGCCTGGGCGAAGACCTCGTAGGTGTCGCGCACCGCCTGATAGCCGGCGTCGTTGAAGCTGAAGTCAGGGGCGAGGAAACGGCCCTGCACCCACGCCCGGAGGTGCTCGCCGCCGGTGCGGCCGGCCTGCACGTAGCCGCCGACGGGGACGCAGTCGAGCCGCCGCGCCTGCCGCTGCTCGTCGCAGGTGCCGGACGATCCGGCGGCCTGCGCGACGAGGCTGTAGGGCCCGGACCCGCGCAGGTCCAGGTCCACCGCGCCGACGTAGTGGTCGCCCGTCGGGCTGGTCGGGAGCGCGGTGCCCGGGCTCGCCCGCTGCACCATCGTGACGAGCACGCCCGCCGATGACGGCCCGGCGAGCTGCTGCCGCAGGCGCAGGGCGCCGTAGTGGGTCAGCGGCGAGGCGGTCGCGTGCGCCGCGGTCGTCCCGCCGGGCGCCGGATCGGTCTCGGTCGCGCCGGTCGCCCCGACGAGCGCCGAGAGGACACCGAGCGACGTGCCCGGGCCCACCCGCCCCGTCACCTTCGCCGCGCCGTAGATGCGCGGCAGCTCGTCGACGGCGCTGAGGGAGCCGGCGGCGTTGATCGGGTCGGGCGCGGGCGGCGGCGCGCCGATGCGGCGGGTGTGCAGCAGCAGCAGCGGCGTGCGGAAGATCTCGGCGCCCTCGGTGAAGAAGGGGCGCTTCTCGGGGTAGAACGTCTCGATGGCCGACAGGTTGATGACGTCGGGGTCGACCTCGACCTGGCCGAAGTCGGGGTTGAGCGTGGCGTCGAGGGTGAGCTGGCCGGTGATGGCGTACTTGAGATCGAGGCCGCCATTGAGCCGCAGCCGGTCGCGCGGGGCGAGGTTGTCGGCGGCGTAGCTCGGGTTGCCCTGCAAGAGGCCGTAGGGCAGCAGCGCCAGCGACAGCCCGGGCCGCACCGCGCCGAGCCCGGTCAGGACCTCGAAGTTGCCGACGTAGGCCGTGGTGCCCGAGCCGATGAGGCGCGACTCGCTGAGCTCCTGGCTGCGGTTGAGGTAGCGCCGCACGTGCACGCCCCAGCGCTGGTCGTTCCGCTGGGGGAACCGCAGGGTCGCGAAGGGGATGCGCAGCTCGGCCGTCCACTCCGCGCGGCCGACGTGGACGGCGCCGTCCCACACCGCGTCCCAGGCGTAGTCGTCCTCGCTGCCGTCGGCGATGGCGGCGTCGGCCTGGATGCCGGCGCTGTTGATCTGGAAGACGAAGGCGCTCTTGTGGTCGAAGTAGGGGTCGAGCGCGACCGAGACCCAGTCGGACTGCGGCAGGCTGTCGCGGCGGCCGAGGCGCGGCTGGATGAGCGGCGCCTGGCGGTCGTGGCAGCGGATGCCGACGTAGAGCGCGCGGTCGTCGTAGACGAAGCGGACCTCGGTGTCCTCGGTCGCGGCCGCGCCCTCGGCGGGCTGGCGCTGGACGAAGCCGCGGTGCACGGGGGCGGCGCTCCAGGCCGGGTCGTCGAGGCGGCCGTCGACGACCGGCGGGGTCGTGACGCGCACCGCGCGCAGCGTGCCGGCGGCCGCGGGCGCGCTCGCCGCCGCCGCGTCGGCGCCGGCCGCCGCGGGGAGCAGCAGCAGCAGCAGGAGCAGGAGGATGGCGCGAACCCGGCGCATGAGGTGGTCGAGCCTGACCGACCGCGCTGCGTCCTTGGTGGACCGGCGCGCTCGCCCGCCCCGGTATATCACACGGCACCGCCGGCCCGCTTGCGGCGCGTCCCCGCCGCCGGTGCGCCGGCCGCGCCGCGCTCAGGCGCGTCGCAGCTTGCGGTCGAGTCGCGCCCAGATGTCGACGAGGTCGAGCCGCAGCCCGGGCAAGAGCGGCGTCTCGTAGGTCCCCTCGGACCCGGCCAGGGCACACACCCAGCCCCGATCACCGCGCCGGTGCAGCTCCGCCGTGCGGGCCTCCGCATCGAAGAGCCAGTACTCCGCGGTGCCCTGCTCGAAGTACCGCGCCGCCTTCAGCCCGCGATCCCGTTTGCCGGTCGAGGGCGACAGCACCTCGACCGCGATGTTGGGTGCGCCCACGGTGCGCCCGCCGAGCGGCCGGTCCTTGCGCTCATCGGTGATGATGCCGACGTCGGGCTGGTAGTCCCGCTCGCCCGGCGGCATGAAGAACGAGTGCGGCGGGAAGGCGACGCAGTGGCGGCCCTGCGTCTCCTCCTCGTATCGCTCGAGGATGCCGAGCAGCACCGCGATGAGGAGGTCGTGCGCTTCGCTGCCCGATGGGCTCACCAGCAACCTCCCCTCGTCGAACTCGAACCGCAGCCCCGCGGGCGGCTCGAGCCGCAGGTAGTCCTCCCACGGCACCCGAGGCACGAGCTGCGCGAGGGAGAGGTCCGCTCCAAGCTCCATACCTCCAGCATAACGCAACCACCGCCGCGGCTCCACCGGCAGCGGCTGGGCTGGCGGGGACGGCGGGCGCCTCGGGCGGGGCGCCGGCGCGGCGCCGCCCTGCTTGTGACGGGGGCGGCGCGTCGTGTACCATCATCGGCGGTGATGCAGCGCCTTCCCGCCGTGGCCGAGTCGCGGCGCGGCCACGAGCCCGGGCCGTGAGCGCCGACGGCATGATCGGGCGCGTGCTCGGCGGCGCCTACGAGGTCGAGCGCAAGCTCGGCGCCGGGGGCATGGGTGCGGTCTACGCGGCGCGGCACGTCCGCACCGGGCGCGGCTACGCGGTGAAGGTGCTGCTGCCCGAGGCGGCGCTCACCGAAGGCGCGGCCCGGCGCTTCCGGCGGGAGGCGCAGGCGCTGTCGGCGCTCGGCCACGCGGGCATCATCGCGGTCCACGACTGCGACACGACCGACGACGGGATCCCCTTCATCGTCATGGACCTGCTCGAGGGCGAGGACCTGGCGAAGCGGCTCGGGCGGGACGGGCCGCCGCCGTGGCCGCAGGCGCGGCAGACCTTCCAGGAGATCGCCGAGGCGCTCGGGGCCGCCCACGCGCTCGGGATCCTGCACCGCGACCTCAAGCCGGCGAACGTCTTCCTGGTGCGCCGGCCGGGCGCGCCCGAGCGCGCCGTGCTGCTGGACTTCGGCCTCGCGAAGATCGAGGACCCGCAGACCGGCGCCATGTCGCAGCTCACCGCGACGGGCGCGGTGCTCGGCACCCCGCTCTACATGTCCCCCGAGCAGGCGCGCGGCGCGCCGGTGGACGCGCGCGCCGACGTCTACGCGCTGGGCGCGCTCCTCTACGAGCTGTGCACGGGCGCGCCGCCCTTCACCGGCCCGACGCTCACGGCGGTGCTGGCGAAGCTGCTCACCGAGCCGCCGCCGCCGCTCACGGGCCGACTGCGGTGGCCGGTGCCGCTCGCGATCGAGCCGATCCTGCAGCGCGCGCTGGCGAAGGATCCGGGCGCGCGCTTCCCGGACGTCGCGAGCTTCGCCGCGGCGGTGGCCGCGGCGGAGGGCGATCCACGGGCGGTGGCCGCGCTCGCGCCCACGGTGCTGCCACCGGCCGCGGGCGCGCCGGGCGCGATCGCGGGGCCGGGGGCGCCGGGCGCGATCGCGGCAGCGCGCGCGCCGTCGACGCCGTTCGGGGCGCCGGCCGCGGCGTTCGGCCCGACGCTGCCCGTCCACGGGGCGACCCCGCCCGCACCGCTCGTCGCGCCGCGGTCACAGCCGCTGAGCGGCCCGCCGCTCCCGGCGGCGCGCCGACCGGGCTGGCCGACCGCGCTGGTGGTCTTCGTCCTCGTCGCGCCCGTGGCGGCGGTGACGGGCTACATTGCCTGGCGCCGCTTCGAGCCGGCGTTCGTGCGGCCGCCGGAGATCCCGCGGCTGCCGGCCGTGCCGGCCGCGGGCGCCGGCGGCGGGGCGGGCGGGGCGGGCGGCGCCCCGGGGCTGCCGGCGGCACCGGCCGCCGACGGCGTGGACAGCGCCGTGGTGCTCGCGAGCGTCGGCCGCGACTGGCGCCGGTGCCTCACCGCGGTGCCGCCGGACCGCGCGGGAGCGGGCACGCTGAAGCTCCAGGCCAACTGCGCCCTCCAGGCGCAGGACGCGGCCGCGCTCGGCCGGGTCTGCGACGCGCTCACGGCGCGGGCCGCGGGCGACGCCTTCACCGCGCAGTGTCCCGAGCTGCAGCGCCGGCTCGCCGATGCCCTGCGGCGCACGCGGCCACCCGGCGCGCCGCCCCTGCCGGCCGTGCCCCCGACGCCCACCGCCGCGCGCCGCGCCCCGCCGGCCCCGCCGGCCGCCGTCGGCGCCGCCCCGCCCGCCGCGCCCGCGGCCGCCGGTGCCGGTGCCGGTGCCGGTGCCGGTGCCGGTGCCGGTGCCGGTGCCGGTGCGCCCCCCGCGACCGACGACGCGGTCGCGCGCGCCATCGCCCGCTCCGCGACCGGTGATCGCGCGGGCTGCCTCGACATCCTCAAGCGCGAGCGGCCCACCGTCCGCGGCCTCTCGACGCAGCTCGGCTGCGCCGCCGGGCTCATGAGCGAGCCGCGCCGCCACCGCGCCGAGGTGCGCCGCATCTGCCGGGATTTCCAGCGCCACTTCCCCGAGACCACCTGGGCGAAGCAGGCCTGCCCGAGCCTGCTGCGCGGCTTCGAGGCGGAGGAGAGCACGGAGTAGCGCCGCGACGCCGCTGGCGCGCCCCCGGCGCCGGCGTTATTGTGCCTCCACACAATCGCGTCGGAACCTGACGGGCTTTGCCCGGCGGGTTTCCTCGCGGGAAGGCATGGGAACCCTCCGAGGGTTCCCATATCAGGGAGGCACCGCCCATGGACCGGATCGCCGCGATTCAGCAGGCTCTGCGCGACGCACACCTCGACGGGTGGCTGTTCTACGACCACCACAACCGCGACATCATCGGCTACCGCATCCTCGGCCTCGACGCCGCGAAGATGACCACCCGGCGGTGGTTCTACTTCATCCCCGCCGAGGGCCCGCCGCGCAAGCTGTGCCACAGCGTCGAGCCCAAGCGCCTCGACGCGCTCCCCGGCGACAAGCAGATCTACCTGCCGTGGCAGCAGATGCAGCAGCGCCTGAAGGAGACGCTCGGCGGCGCGCGGCGCGTGGCGATGCAGTACTCGCCCAACTGCCTCATCCCCTACATCTCCCTCGTCGACGGCGGCATGCTCGAGCTGGTGCGCTCCTTCGGCGTCGAGGTGATCTCGTCCGCCGACCTCGTCCAGAAGTTCGAGGCGAACGTCGACGAGACCGCGTTCCAGAGCCACATCGAGGCGGGCCGCCGCATGCACGCGATCCTCGGCGAGACCTGGGCCGAGATCGGCCGCCGCCTGGCCGCGGGCACCCCGACCGAGTACGAGATCCAGCAGTTCATGCTCGAGCGGTACCGGGCGCACCAGATGGCGTGGGGCGAGCCGCCCATCGTCGCCGTGAACGCCCACGCCGGCGACCCGCACTTCGAGCCGCGGCCCGACAACACCGTCCCGATCCGGCGCGGCGACCGGGTGCTGCTCGACCTGTGGGCCAAGTGCGACGAGCCGCACTCGATCTACTACGACATCACCTGGATGGGCTTCGCCGGCACCGACGTGCCCGCGGACTACGCCACGGTCTTCGGCATCGCCCGCGACGCGCGCGAGCGCGCCGTCAGCTTCATCGAGGAGCGCCTCGCCGCGGGCCAGCCGCTCGCCGGCTGGGAGGTCGACCAGGCGTGCCGCGCGCACATCGAGGCGGCGGGCTACGGCCAGTACTTCGTGCACCGCACCGGCCACTCCATCGGCGAAGAGGTGCACGGCAACGGCGTCAACATCGACAACCTCGAGACCAAGGACGAGCGCCTCCTGGTCCCCGGCGCCCTCTTCTCCATCGAGCCCGGCATCTACCTCGAGGACTTCGGCGTCCGCACCGAGATCGACGGCTACATCAGCGCCGACCGCAAGCTCGTCATCGCCGGCCCCCGCCAGATGGACATCGTCCGGATCTAGGGGACACGCAGCCCCCAGCTAAGCCTCCGCGGGGACAAGCGTTTTTGACCACAGCGCGCATTTCGATCGCCCTGGCGGAAACCACGTAATTCCGAGCAGTTGCACGAAATGCGCGCTGTCGCAGAAAACCGCCGTGATTGCGACCGCTTGCGGGGGGGCTGCGTGTCCCCTACTTCGGGGCGAGGGTCGCGGGCTGCGCTGGCGGGGAGGTGGTGCCGGTGGGGGCGGCGCCGGTGCGAGTGGCGATGAGGATGCGGCCGACGGCCCCGCCGCCGCCGCCGCCGTTGCCGTAGCTGCCCGCGGCGTCGCGGCCGTTCTGCGCGGCGCCGGCGCTCGCCCCGCCCGCGCCGCCCGCGCCGTAGGTGCGGTCGGTCGTGCGGCCGCCGGCGCCCCCGGCCGCGGACGTCGCGCCCGCGCCGCCGAGGTTGCCGTCCTCGCCCGCGTTGTCGTCGGGCGCGTAGGCGCCGCCGCCGCCGCCGCCGCCGTTCGCGGCGACCACGCCGGCGATGGTCACGGTGGCCGCCTCGAGCACGATGCCGCCGCCCGCGCCGCCGCCGCCGCCCGAGCCCGAGTTGGTGGTCACGCAGCCGCCGACGCCGCCGCCGCCCCCGGCCAGCACGCGGCCGCCCGCGCCGACGGTGATGCCGAGATAGGCCGAGAGCTGCACCGCCCCGCCGCCGCCCCCGCCCTCGCCGCCGCACGCGGTGCCGCTCCCGCCGGCACCGCCGCCGCCGCCGAGCAGCGGCACGCCCGTGGCCGAGCCGTACGCCGCGCACGGCCCGGGCGCCGCGGCGGCGCCGCCGATCCCGCCCTTGCCGCCCGCCTGCCCGTAGCACCCGCCCGCGCCGCCCGAGTCGTCGTAGCCGCCCTCGTGGATCCCGTGCGCCGCCCCGGTGACCCCGGCCGGCGCCCGGCCGTCCTGCCACCGCCCGCCGCCGGAGTAACCGCCCGGGCCGGCGGCCCAGACCGAGGCGGAGGCGTCGATCGTGCCGTCGATCGTGATCGCCTCCGCCGCGATGATCGCGATGGGGTTCGCGCCTTCGAGCCACAGGGTCGCGCCCGCCTCGACCCGCAGCGAGCGCACGACGATGACCGCGATGTCGGGCCCGCCGCTCTGGGGCGCGCGCGTCACGTCGAGCTGCGGCGGGAGGCCATAGCCGTCCGCGTCGACGGTCTCGTCGCTGCTGACGACCCAGTCGTAGGTGCCGTCGCGCAGGATGCCGGCCGGCACGTTGCGTGGGTCGAACTCGAGACAGCGCGTGAGCGCGGCGCTGCAGCCGAGCGGGCACGTGGCGGCCGGGGTCCAGTGGCCGCCCGTGCAGGTCATGAGCTGATCGCCGGCGCAGCTCGAGGCGTTCTCGGTGCACGGCGGCGGCGCGTCGGCCGGCACCGGCGCGTCCACCGGCACGGGCGCGTCCACCTGCGCCGGCGCGTCGGCCGGCAGCGGCGCGTCCGGCGGCGGCGCGTCGGCCGGCGTCCCGTCTGTGAGCGGCGGCCGGTCGCGGGGCGCCCCGTCGCCCGCCGCGTCGGTCCCGGCCGCGGCGTCGGTCGCCACGGCCGTGTCGGCCGCGGCCGCGTCGATGCCGTCACCCGTGGGCACGCCGCCCAGCTCGAACTGACACCCGCCCCCGGCCAGCGCCGCCAGGGCGAGCACCACCACTCCCCGCACGGGGTATCGACCCGAGCCCATGGTTCCCCTCATCGGGACGGTACCATGGAGCCGGCCGTCGTGAACAGAGGCGCGGCGCGCCCGGCAGGGGCGCTGCTTTGAGGGCTCGCACCGCGGCCCAAAAGCGGTATCCTCTCGCCACCTCGTGACGCCGCTCGGCGGGAGTCCTCGATGACCCTGTATCTGTGGCTGATCCTCGGCTACCTCGTCGTCCTCATGGCGCTCAACTTCGTCCGCGCCCGGCGGGTGAAGAACCAGGAGGACTTCATGGTCGCGGGCCGCAGCCTCTCGGTCCCGGTCATGGTCTTCACCCTCGTCTGCACCTGGATCGGCTCCGGCACGTTCATCGCCGGCGCCGAGTACGCCTACCGCGCGGGCCTGTCGAGCCTGTGGATGCCGGCGGGCGCCTGGGCCGGCATCTGCGTCATCTACTTCCTCGCCGGCAAGATCCGCACGTTCGGCCAGTACACGATCGGCGACATCCTCGAGGTGCGCTACGGCCGCTTCGCCCGCCTCTTCGGCGCGGTCGCCCTCGTCATCAGCTTCGTCACCATCGTCAGCTACCAGTTCAAGGCCGGCGGCCTCATCCTCAACGTCATCACCCAGCGGCCCGGCGGCGCCGCCATCGTGACCCTGACCGACCGCGGCCAGCCGCGCGACGTCCACGCCGTCAACATCCGGCGCGTGCAGGACCGGCAGCGGGTCTTCTTCATCCGCCAGGGCAGCGAGACCGTCGAGGAGATCCCGGCGGCCGAGGTCACGCGCAAGGCGAAGACCGGCGATCTCACGAAGCTCGAGACGACCCGCGGCCCGATCGCCGCGCGCGGCGTCTCGAGCGAGCTCATCGTCTTCCAGCCGACCGCGGCGGGCCTGGCCGAGCAGCGCGCCTCGGTGCTCAGCGTGAAGAGCGTCAACCTCGACTCGCTCATCAGCGCCAACACCGGCCAGCTCCTCACGGCGCTGCTGGTCATCCTCTTCACCGCGCTCGGCGGCATGATCGCCGTCGCCTACACCGACCTGCCCAACGGCATCATCATCTGCGTCGCCTGCGTGCTCACCCTGCCCTTCCTCTACCTCGCCGCGGGCGGGTGGTCCGGCATCCACCCCGGCGGCGCGCACCCACTGCCACCCGAGCACTTCGCCACGTTCAACGCCGACTTCGGGCGCTACCCGATCTTCAAGGCCCTCGGGTACGGCCTCTCCACGATGCTGCTGCTGATGGGCATCCAGAGCATGTACCAGAAGTTCTACAGCGCGAAGACGCCGCGCGCCGCGCGCTCGGCCGTCGTGTTCTGGGTCATCGGCACCATCATCGTCGAGAGCATCGTCGTCTTCATCGCCGTCTTCGGCAACGCGCTGATGCCCAACGTCTGGGACGCGCGTACCATCGTCATCGAGGCGGCCCGCTCGCCCTACGTGCCGCGGTTCGTGGGCATCCTGCTCCTCGCCGCGTCCTGCGCGGTCGTGCTCTCGACGGCGATGAACTACCTGCTCTCGCCGACCACGAACATCATCCGCGACATCTACCAGTCGTTCCTCGGCAAGAAGGCCGAGCAGCGCACGATCGTGTGGCTGCAGAAGGTCTTCGTCGTGCTCCTCGGCGTCCTCGCCTGGCTGCTCGCCACGCAGTTCTCATCGGTGCTCAAGACCAGCCTGTTCGCGTACACGATCTACGGCACGGCCATCACGCCGGCGCTGTTGGCCGCGCTGGCATGGAAGCGCGCCACGCGCGCCGGCGGGGTCGCCTCCATCATCGCCGGCTCCGTCGTGGTCACGGCGCAGTACGCGGGGGAGATGATCTGCCAGAAGGTCGCCCCCCAGTTCGTCCTGGACGGCGACCTGTTCGGCATTCCGATGGTCTACCCCGGCCTCGCCGTGAGCGTCGTCACCCTCGTCGTCGTGTCGCTGCTGACCAAGGCGCCCAGCGCCGAGATGCTCAAGGCGCTGTTCCCCGAGGACGCGGCGAAGGCGGCGTAGGCAACCCTGAGCTCGCGCGGGGAGCGCGCGGTGGGGGGGAGGCTCGCGCGGCTCTGCCGCGCGAG
>DASXVK010000502.1:0-2390 GCA_036504295.1 Polyangia bacterium | reverse complement strand
GCGCGCGCCCGCCGCGACGACCGCCCTCATCGGCATCACCGTGCACTTCATCCTCGCGGCGCTCTACGGGGCCATTTTCGGGGCGGTGAACGTCCTCGTCCCGGCGCGCACGCGGGCGAGCTACGGGCGGGAGATCGCGCTCGGCATCATCGCTGGCGGCGTGCTCTGGGTCGTGAACCTGCAGGGCGTGGCGCCGGAGCTCTACCCGTGGTTCCTCACGCTCCCGCAGCTCCCCCAGCTCGTGCTGCACCTCGTCTTCTTCGGGGCGGCGCTCGGGGCCGCCTTCGCGGCGCGCGAGCGGCGCTGGCTCGTGCTGCCCGGCCACGAGCAGGCGACGTAGCCGGGAGCCTTACCTACGACGGCAGGTGCGCGCCGGGCGGGGCCGGGTTCACCGGCTTGGGCGGCGGCGGGGCGGCCGGGTCATCGTCGTCGTCGACGAGGTGGGCCCGCTGCGGCCGGAGCTTCGTGAAGTCCCGGTCCTGGCGGCCGAGCCGCGCCGCGAGTGTGCGGCGCACGCCCTGCAGCTCGGTCTCGAGCGCCTCGCTGGTGGACCGCAGCGCGGCGAGCAGCCCGCGCAGGGGCGCGTCGGCGGCCTCGCGCGTCTGCGCCTCCTGCTCGGCCTGCGCGATGCGCGCGGTCAGCCCCGCCACGCACTGGTCGCGGTACGGCAGCGCCGCGCCGTGCACGTCCTTGTGCCCCTGCACGCGCTCGACGAGGCGGCGCGCGTCGTCGAGGACGTCGTCCGCGAGCTCGGCGCGGCCGCCGAAGTCGGTCGCGTCGAAGCCGTCGACGTCGCGGGTGAGGATCGGCAGCCACGCGCGGACGGCGACCTGGAGCGCGTGCGCCGCCGCCGCGGGCTTCGCGCCGCGCATCGCGTCGTCGAACGCCGCCACGAACGCCCCCGCCTTCGCCGTGAGCCCGGGCTCGTGGGCGGCGATGGCCTGGGACTCGCCCCGGTGCCGAGCGAGCACCCGGAGCGTGCGCGGCGCGATGCGCCTGAGCTTCCAGTAGACCGGCATCGCCCCTCTTCAGCGCTTCTTGCGCTTCTGGCCCTTCGCCCGCGCCTTCGCGGCGCGGTTCTGGTCGAAGATCGCGGCGCTGGCCGGCCGCGGCGCCGGCGCCTCCTCGCCCTCGGGCGCCACCCACGGGTGCTCCCACAGGCGCGCCCGCTCCGGGTCGCGCCGAGCGCGCCGCTGCAGCACGACGTAGAGGACGGCGGCCAGCACGAGCGTGACGAGGCCGATGAGCTGAGACTCCGACTGGTACGACGGCCAGGTGAGCCCGTCACCGAACTGGATCCCGCCGCGCTCGGGGTCGTCGCGAACGAGCTCGAGCAGGTAGCGCAGCACGCCGTAGCCCATCACCCAGAGGCAGAAGATCTGCCCGCTGAAGCGGCGCCAGTAGCGCCGCGTCAGCATGAGGATGCCGACGAGCGTGAGGCCGACGAGCGTCTCGTAGACCTGCGTCGGATGGACCGGCAGCGACAGCGTGCTGCCGACCGCCACCTTGTGCTCGGCGAGGTGCTTCGCGAGCGCGGGCGTGTTCTGCAGCGTACCGCTGATCATGTTCTGCCCGAACCGGATGCCCCACGGCAGCGTGGTCGTGGCGCCGAAATCGCACCCGAAGAGCAGGCAGCCGACGCGGGTGATGGCGGTGCCGAGCGCGATGGAGGGCACCGCGTCGTCGGCCCAGGCGAGGATCGAGATCTTGTGCTTGGCGCAGAAGACCCAGCTCGAGATGAAGCCGCCGAGGAACCCGCCGTACGCGACGAGCCCGCCCTTGCTCACCTTGAAGATGTCCAGGAACTCGCCGCGCGGGGCCGTGTAGCTGTCGAGGTTCGTGATGACGTAGAGGACCCGCGAGCCGAGGACGGCGAAGACCGCGGTCCAGATGTAGCAGGAGCCGATCTTCTCACGGGGCAGCCCATCCTTCTGGGCCAGCCACATCGCAAGGTACCAGCCGACGATGAGGCTGAGGCCCAGCATGACGCCGTAGGAGTAGATCGGGATCCCGCCGAAGACGGGGATCTCGAAGAGGACGGGGCGCATAGCGCGCTATTGTCGCATCGCCCCGTCCGAGGTCAAGCAAAGCTCACGCCCGGCCCGACAATGGCGTGCGGGCCGGACGGTTTCGCCTATCATAGAGCGCGTGGCAGCGGAGAGGACCCCGATGGCAGAGTCGTTTGCGAGGCTGGCGGCGAGCGCGCTCTCGACGCCGGAGCCGCTCGTCCGCGCGTTCGCGCGGCGCGTGCAGCAGGAGGGGGCGCTCGATCTCACCCAGGGCGACTACAAGAACGCGGACTTCGCGCCCCACCCGGAGGTGGTGCGCGCGGCGCAGCGGATCACGCGCAACAGCGTGCACAGCTACGGGCCCGCCGTCGGCCGCATGGA
>DASXVK010000501.1:0-14636 GCA_036504295.1 Polyangia bacterium | reverse complement strand
GGCCGCGACGTCCAGCCCACCCCGCCCGTCTACAGCGCGGAGGAGGTCGCCGCCACCATCGTCCGCGTGGCCCGGCGGCCGCGGCCGCAGGTGTACGTGGGCGCGGCCGGCGCCGGGCTCGCGGCGCTGCGCGCCGTGGCCCCCGGCTTCTTCCGGCGCCTCATGGCGCGGCAGACGGCGCGCCGGCACCTGTCGGACCGGCCGGCGACGACGGGCCCGGGGACCCTCTTCCAGCCCATGGCCGAGGGCGCCGAGGTCAGCGGGGGCTGGAACGGCAAGAGCGTGAGCCGCCGCGCGCGCTGGCTGCTGGCGCTCGGCGCGGGCCTGGGGGCCGGCGCGTGGTACTTCACCCGGCGGCCCGAGACGGCCACACGGCGGGCGACGAAGGCGATCCGGCGGCTGGTGCGACGAGCGGCGTAGGACCAGCGCCGGGCCACGGGCCCTCGACCGGGTGGTGGGTCTGGCGCCGCGCCAGCGTGGACCGCGCCGGCAGGGTCGACGGAGGGCGACGGCGCGCGCCTTGACATACAACTCATAGGTTGTATGCTGGAACTCGTGACGTCGCGCGAGGTGATCCGCATCCTGGAGGGCGACGGCTGGTACTGCGTCAGGATCAAAGGTGGCCACCATCATTTCGCGCATCCGTCGAAGCCTGGGATCGTGACCGTGCCGCATCCGAAGAAGGATTTCCCCCTCGGGACGTTGAAGTCGATAGAGCGGCAGGCCGGGCTCAAGTTCGGCAGGAGGTAGCCGTGGAGTACACCGCATACGTTTCGCGCGAGGGGCGGCAGTGGCTAGCAGAGTTTCCCGACTGTCCCGGGTGTCAGACCTTCACCGACAGCGCCGACGCGCTGCCGGCGGCGGCGAAGGAGGCCCTCGAGGGCTGGCTCGAGGCGCACCTGGTGCACGGCGAGGCGCCCCCGCAGCCCAAGACCCACCGGCGCGCGCCGGCCGGGCACAAGTTGGCCCGTGCGCGGATCGATCCCGCCCTGGCCGTGGTGCTCCAGATCCGCTGGGCACGCGCGACCGCGGGGCTGACTCAGGCGGAGCTGGCCCGGCGCGCCGGTGTCACACAGCAGCAGGTGGCGAAGTTCGAGCGTCCGGGGAACCCCACCGTGGGCACCATCGAGAAGCTCGCCCGGGCGCTGGGCGTGACGCTCGAACTGTCGCTGGTGAATGCCTGAAGCGCCGGTGCCTGGCAGTGACCCGGCGGCCCGAGCGGCGGCGACATGCCGCGCGGCTCGCCTTCGCGCGTCCGTGTGTTATGTTGATGTTTTTTCGATCAAGCGCATCACCGTCAGCGTGCCCGAGGAGGTGGCGCGGCGCATCAAGCAGGCTGCCGGCGCCCTCCCCGTCTCGACCTGGGTCACCGACGTCATCGAGGAGCGCCTCGACGAGGCCGAGCTGGAGCGCCAGTGGCTGGAGTTCTACCGTGACGTGAGCCCGCGGCGCGCGGACCGCCGTCGCGCCGCAGCCATCTTCGACCGTCTCACGCGCGCGACGCGCCGCCGGCGGACGGCGTGAGCGAGCGCGGGGGGGTGGTCCTCGACGCGGGCGCGTTCATCGCGCTCGAGCGCCGCGATCGTGCGATGACGGCGCTCGCCCGGCTGTTCATCGACGCGCGGACGCCGCTGGTGACCTCCGCGGGCGTCGTGGCCCAGGTCTGGCGGGGCGGGGGACAGCGGCAGGTGCCGGCGGCGTTCCTCCTGCGCCGGGCGACGGTCGTGGACCTCACCCATGCGGTCGCGCGTACACTCGGGCGCGTGCTCGGTGCGAGCGGCGGATCGGATCCGGTGGACGCCCATGTCGTGTTCCTCGCGCGCGAGCGCGGGTGGCCGGTGCTCACCTCCGACGCCGACGATCTGCTCGCGATCGATCCTACGCTCCGGCTCGAGCGGATCTGACGCCCCGCGGGTCGCGCTCCGTCGAGCGCGGAGCAAAATGCGCGGTTGTGTCCAAAAGCGGTGGCGGTACGGAGGGTTAACTTGGTACTGCGTGTCCCCTAGTAGCGGTACTGCGCGGTGACGAGGCCCTGGTAGGACGTGCCGCGGTAGGTGCCGGGGGCGGGGTTCTGGACGAGGACGGGGGTGCTCGCCGGGCTCGGGGCGACCGTCGTCTCCGAGGCGAAGAGGACCTCGAAGGCGGCGTCGAGGCGCAGCGACTTCGTCAGGGCGAAGCCGGCGCCGGCGGCGACGGTGTGCTTGGGCATGTCGATGAGGTAGCGGTCCGCGGCGACCGCCGGCACGGCGCCGGAGTCATAGGAGTAGCCGGCGCGCACGACGGCGCGCTGGCCGAGGAGGTAGTCGCCGCCGAGGTGCGCCGTCCAGGTGTCCTTGAGGTCGAGGCGCACGTCGTAGGACGACGGCGCGGCGCTGAGGCTGAGCTGGTTGAAGGCGGCCCAGTTCGTCCAGTCGACCTGCGCCGACAGGCGCAGCCTCGCCAGCGGCCGGACCGCCACGCCGAGCGTCGCCTGCTGCGGGAACGGCAGGTCCACGGTCGTGCCCTGGTCGGCGCGGGGCGGCAGCCGGTAGTCGACGTGCAGCGTGCCGCTCGCGGAGACCTTGAGCGCCGTGCGGTAGGTCGTGCCCACCGTGAGCCACGACACGGGCCGCAGCATCACGCCGAGACTGCCGCCGGCGCTGACGCCGCTGCCATCCGCGGTCGCGAAGTTGTACGGCCGGCCGCCCGGGTCGAGGGTCGGGTACGAGTTGAGGGCGGGCGCGTTCAGGTCGAAGAGGCCGACGCCGATGCGCAGGCCGACGCCCACCGAGAGCACGTCGCTCGCCTGGTACGCGACCGCCGGGACGATCTCGAGGAGGCTGATGCTCAGCTTCTTCACGTCGGGCCGGTCGCTCTGGGCCGTGCGGTCGCTGAACTGGATCGACGAGCCGTAGGTGTAGAACACGCCGATGCCCACCGCGAGGCGCGACGCGTCGTCGCCGCCCGCGCCGGCGAAGCGGGTCGAGAAGGCCAGGGCCGGCGCGAGGTGGGTGGTCGTGAGCTCGCTCTCGACCCGCCGGGTGGTCGTGCCAGCCGCGCAGGCGGGCAGCATCGGCGCCGTCACGCTGCAGCCGGCCGGCTGGTACTCGCGCTGCGGCACCACGATGTCGAAGTCGAGGAGGACGTTGGTCGGCGCGATGAGCGCGAGGCCCGCCGGGTTGTGGTGGATCGCGGTCGCGTCGTCGGCGATCGCGGCGAAGGCGCCGCCCATGCCGACGGCGCCGGCGCCGAGGATGTTGGGCCGGCCGAAGCCGCCCGCGTGGGCGGGCGCGGCGGCGGTGCCCGCGATGGCGAGGGCGAGGGCGAGGACAGTGACTTGAGCGCGAACTCGCGCGAGGAACGCGCGGTGAGGGGGAGGCTCGACGCCCCCCGCTCGCTTGCGAGCGGGTTTCTGTGGGGCCCGTCGAGGGGGGGCGGGCAGAGCCCCCCCCTGAACGGCGAGGAGGATCGCGAGCGAGCGTGTGCGGTCAGCCACGGCGGCCTCCGTCGGGGATGACGGTGCCCGCATCGACGGCGCAGCCGCCGCCGTCGCTGGTGTCGGGGACGCAGGTCCCCTCGGCGCCGCAGGTCTCGCCGCAGTAGCAGTCCGCGGCCGTCTGGCACTCCTTCGAGGACGGCGGGTAGGCGTCGTGCATCAGCGGGCAGCCCGCGAGCCCGAGCGCGAGCGCGGCCGCCGCCGCGCCGAAGCAGAGTCCCAGGCGCCTCATTGTCCCGCCCCCCACGCGAAGGACCGCGAGAGCATCAGCGCGCCGCCGCCCGGCAGCGGCGTCGGGGTCACGGCCAGCGCCGGCGCCTCGCCGGCGGGGTGCTCGTCGCCGCGCTCGTAGATCCACAGGGCCACGGCCCCGGCGAGCGCGGCGAGCGACACGCCGAGCGCCGTCGTGGCGATCACCTTCTGGGTGTCGCCGTCGCTGCGATAGCCGGCGATGCGCGACCGCGTGTCCGGCGCGAACCCGCCGCGCCGCGCCGTCTCGTACAGGGTGCTCGCCTTGCGGTAGTTGTTGCTCTCGGCGATGCCGAAGTACGCGCCGACGCCCGCGGTCACGGCCGCGGCGCCGGTCAGGGTCCAGGCCCAGGTGCGGGCGCGCCGGCGCTCGGCCAGCGCGCGCAGCTCGATCTTGAACTCCTTCGTGGCGCCCTTCGTGACCACGACCCGCCGCTCCCACGGCTCGTGGCCCGCGGCCTCGACCCGCACCGCGTACGTGCCCGGCTTGAGCGTGAGCGTCCGCTCCATGCGCGCCTGGCCGTCGACGGTCACGGTGGCGGCGCTCGGCGCCACGTCCAGCTTCACCGTGCCCTCCTCCCGCTCCGGCGCCCCGCCCCCGCCGTCGCCCCCGCCGCCCCACGGCCGCGAGGTCGGTTGCTCCGTCGGCGCGTTCGGGTCGCGCTGCAGGGAGACCTTCACCTCCTGCACCTGCTTCGTCACGACCTCGACCACGGCCGTGAACGGCAGGTACCCGAACTTGTAGACCGTGACGGTGTGCCGCCCCGGCGTGACCTGGATGGGGTTCAGCGGGGTCGCGCCGCGGCGCAGGTCGTCGATGCTGACGGTGGCCCCCTCGACGTCGCAGGTGATGACGAGGGCGCCGGTCTGCCCCTGCGTCTGGACCTTGGGCAGCTCCTTCTGGCCGAGCGCCTTGCGGCAGGCGTTGACCTCGTCCTTCATGCGGTCGGTGTACTTGCCGGTCGGCCGCTCGCGCAGGTACATCTCCGCCCAGGCGATGCACTGGTGGTAGTAGCGCTGTTCGCCGGTCTTCTTGCCGAGGGCCCGCGTGATGACCGCGAGGTAGCGCATCGCCCCGACCACCGTCGGGTCCGCCTTGAGCGACGCCTCGCACTTCGAGGCCGCCAGCTCGTACTCGAGGGCGTTGAAGTGCTTCGTGCACTCGCGCATCAGGATCTCGGCCGTGCGCGCGTCGGCGTGCGCGGGCGGGGCTCCCGCGAGGAGCATCAAGCAGACGAGTGAGAGCCTCAAGCGCATCAGGCTCCTCCGTAGGCAAAGCGAGTTAGGTTGCGACTACTCCCGGATGTCTTCCCAGTCGTTGCGGCCCTTCGACGGCGGGGCGCCCTTGGCCGGCGGCCGGTACTCGCCCGGCCCCCGCGGCCCGCGCGGCGGCTTGCTGACGGCCGGCTTGCCGCAGCCGGCCGCGACGCGGGCGCGCATCTCGACGACCGGCCCGTCCAGGCGCTTGGCCTTCCACACCATGTCGCCGCCCTCCTGGCACACCATCTGGAAGCGCACCTGGACGGTCTTCTTGAACGCGTTCGAGTCCTTGAGCGGGATGTCGTCGACCGCGGTGAGGATGTCGCCCTCGGCGATGCCGACGAGCCGCATGGGCGAGTCCGGCTTCACCGTCGTGACGATGCCGCCCTCCTCGAGCTCGTAGCGCCACGCCAGGCTCGGGAAGTACGACATGACCGTGAGGCCCATCTCCTCCTGCGGGGTGGCGTAGAGGTCGAGCAGCTTCTCGAAGACGGGGTTCGGGATCGAGAAGAGCACCGCGACGCGGTAGCGGATGCCCGCCGGCGTCTTGAACTTCTGCCAGTAGTAGTCGGACTTCTGCGCCGGCAGCAGCGCCCCGGCGGTCTTGCGCATCGCGGCCGCGACCCGCTTGCGGCCCTCGCGCACGGCCCGCTTCGCCGCGTCGAGCTGCGCCGGGTCGGGCCGCTCGGCGGTGACGTTGCGCTCGAGGTTGCCCATGGCCGTCGCGCGGTGCTGCTGGAACTGCGGCTTGACGTGGTCGAGCCACTTGCCGTTGCGCACCAGCATCTCCGACATCTGCTGGGCGATGTTCTCGAGGGCCGCGTTCTCGGCCTCGTCGAAGCCCGCCTGGCGCTCGGCCACGTAGGTCGAGCGGCCGACGAACTGCACGGCCTGGCCGGTGCGCTCGACCGACTTGTCGACCCAGGCCGGCGCCTTGTCCTGGCTCATCTCGACGACCTGGCCGCCGGTCTCGCGGTCCTCGATGATGCCCCGGTCGCGCTTCGAGATGCTGTAGATGAGGACGCCGGCGACGGCGACGACGATGACCGCGGCGAGGCCGACGAGCGCGAGCATCAGGCTCTGGCTGCGCGCCTGGGCCGCGCCGACGTCGGCGACCTTCGGCTTCTCGGGCTTGCGCTCCTGCGCCGCCTTGATGAACTTGCGGATCTGCGCGTCCGGCGCCGGCTTCGGCAGCGTGGCGAGGTGCGCGAGCAGCGCGTCGGACGCGGCGCAGGCGGTGTCGCCGCCGCAGTCGAGGCACTTGAGCTCCGGCGGGGTCGCGAACTTGAGGACGTCGAAGTGCTGCTCGACGTCGACGATCTGCGAGGCCGTCGTCGCGCACTTCGAGCACTGGTACGGCATCGCGAAGGAGAGGACCTGCGCCTTGCCGCCCAGGTCCTCCTCGTGCGTGAGCCGCTCGATGAAGACGGGCGGGCAGCCGACGAGGAAGATGCGGTCGGTCGCGGGGCGGATCTGCCCCATCAGCAGGCGCCACTCGGCCGCGCCCGCCGGGTCGATCTTGCCGACCGAGGAGAGGTCGAAGATGACGTCGCCCTCCATGCCCTCGGCCAGCTTGTCGCGCGGGAAGGTGCCGTCGAGGTCGCCGACCAGCTTGACGTAGGTCGCGCGGCCCTCGATGAGCTTCTCGATCTTGATCTTGCGGCCCTCGGCGACCGCGTAGTTGAGCTTCGAGGAGAGGAAGGTCGCGACCTGCGGGTCGAGCTCGAACTTCGGCTGCTGGGCGAGGAACGAGAAGAACGAGGTCGGGTCCTCGTCGAAGTACTCGGGGTTGCCGCAGGCCTCGCACGGCCGGACCGGCGGCTTCATGTTCTTGATGGCGTCGTAGTCCGCCTCGAACTGGAGCAGGCGGCGGCGGTCGTCGTCGCAGTAGTCGCAGCGGTACGGGGCGTAGAAGGAGATGACCTTCCCCTTGCCCGCGAAGTTCGCGACCATGTTGAGCTGGTCGACGATCTTGGGCGCCAGCTCGACCAGGTAGAGCTGATCGACCTTCGTCCCCACCTGGTTCATGAAGTCGACCCACTCGCGGATACCGAAGGAGCTGATCTTCGTGATGTCCGCGAGATCGAGGACCAGGATCCCGCCCTTGATCGTCGAGGCGACCGCCTTGCCGCTGAACTGCTCGTCGATCGTGCCCGAGAACTTCAGGCACGTGATCTGGTTGTCCGCAAACTTCTCGATCGAGAGCTTGCGGCCATCCGCCATCTGCGTGCCCTGCGGCTGCGGGGCAGGCTGCCCGGCCAACGGGTTGGCCGCGGGAGTCGTCGCGTCCATCTGTCTCCTCGTCATCCTGACGGGCCCAGGGGCCCGTCCTCTTACCCACTCTGGAAGAAGTGCACCGATTTCGGGAGCGTACGGAACTCCCGCAGGTTCATGTCCAGGTCGAAGATCGCGGTCACCTCGGTCTTCCGCCCGCGCACGACGTCATAGATGGTAGACACCGTGGAGTGGTAGACCTTGATCATGCCGAGGCCGGCGCCGCCGCCGGTCACGTCCATCTCGCCGCCCTTGAGGCCGCGCACGAGGCCGCCGAAGACGTGGTGCCGGCCGAGGCGGCCGAAGGGATCGGTCACCTGGAGCACCGCGCGCATGCCGTCGCAGGCCAGCCGCAGCGTCGGCGTCTCCTCGGCCTCGAGGGTGATGCTCTGCTTGCGGTCGTGCGCGTACTTGGGGCGCCCCTGCATGTCGACCGGGGCGTCGTACATCGCGTTCATCAGGAGCTCGTGGGTGAGCTCGTAGAACATCTCGCCGACGCGCTTGGGCGTGCCGATGCGATCGATGAAGCCCTGGACCTGCGCCGACACCGCGTCGCGCTCGGCGGTGTCGCGCGGCTGCCACTGGTAGCCGGTGAAGCCCCAGGCGAGGAAGCTGTGGAAGGGCACCGGGTCGGGCCGCACCAGCCGCCGCGCGGCGAGCAGGAGCTCCCAGTCGCGGGGCGAGGACTCGAAGCTCGCCCGGCCGACGATGTTCGACAGGCGCGGTTCTTCGAGGCAGTACCGCAGGAGCCGATCGATGGGCTCGCCGCTCCACAGCAGCGCCTTCGCGTGCGGCCGCTGCCGCAGGAGCGTGATCATGAGATCCACGTCGAAGCCGTCGGCGCAGACGAGGGCGGTGGCGTCGGTGACGGTGGGCACGAGGAGCGCCGGATCCTCGAGGGCCACGACCTCGAACCCGGCGCACGTGAGGAGCCTGGCGCAGCGGCGGTTCACCAGCCGGTTTCGCTCCAGGATGACTGCTTGTAGCGACTCCATCGAGTAGTTGGCTCTGGTGGCTCCGGGTGATCTGGCCGCGAGGAAAACCACGCCCTTCCGGGCCGGTTGGTAGTCTAGAATATCAATTCTGGCTTGTGTGCTCAACCTTTTTCTGATATGACTTCACAAATCCAAGCGCCCGATTTCAGGTCACTTACTGTCAGTCGGCGACTCCCCGCGGCGGCGACCTTGGACACGAAGGGACACGAAGAGGGACACCATGAGATTGACCCGGTGCGCAGCAGCATTGGCCTTCGCGTGGCTGCTCGGCGGCATGGCTCCGACCGCCCTCGCCAAACCGCCCGCCAAGGACGCCAAGGCGCAAAAGGACAAGGACAAGAAGAAGGACAAGGCCAAGCCCGAGGCGAAGCCGGCCGCCAAGGTCGAGGACCGGGCCGCGACCGACGCCGCGGCCAGCCTGCGGAAGAAGGCGGCGGAGCCGGCCGCGGTGCAGAGCGGCCGCGCCATCGCCCTGCTGCGCGGCGCGGGCGCGCTGTCGCCCGACCCCAAGGTCTACGCCGAGTTGGCCGCCGCCTACCAGCGCACCGGCCAGTTCGACCTGGCCGCCCACGAGTACCGCCGCTACGCCTCGCTCGAGACCGACCGGCCGCGGTCCGAGGCCGCGCTCGCCAAGGCCAAGGACCTGGACGAGCAGCCGCGCGGCTTCGCCGAGGGCGCGTTCCGCGCCGCGCCCGCCACCCAGGACGCGGTGTGGGCGTTCGGCGAGGGCCAGAAGCGCTTCAAGGCCAAGAAATTCCGCGAGGCGATCCCGTTCTTCCAGGCCGCGCTGCTGCTGGACCCGGGCCAGCCGGGGCCCTACCGCATGCTCGGCGTCTCCTTCGGCAAGATCGGCGACAAGCCGCAGGAGGCCAGGTTCCTGGTCGAGTACCTGCGCGTGCGGCCCGACGGCCCGATCGCCGACACCATCCGCAAGCAGCTCGGCAAGGGCAGCGGCCTCGGCTCGCTCACGATCGAGGCGAGCTATCCCTGCGACGTCATGATCAACGGCCGCGACCTCGCCGGCAAGCTCACCCCGATCAAGAAGCTGGCGATGCCCGCGGGCGGCTACTCGATCTCGCTCGGCTCCGACAACCTGCACGGCCAGTGGACCATCCGCGACCGCGTGGTCGTCGAGGCGGGCAAGGACGCCGTCTTCAAGCTCCCGCTCGGCGTCCTCCAGGTCAAGCTCGAGCCGTGGGCCCGCATCAGCGTGGACGGCAAGTACCGCGGCTCGTACGAGGAGCTGGGCCTGCGCGCCGGCGAGTACAAGGTCCACCTGGAGAGCGCCGACGGCACCAAGGTCAAGGACGCGACGGTCATCATCCAGCCCGGCCAGCGGTTCATCATCGACAAGTGGTAGCGCCCTGAGCTAAGCTCGCCTTCCCCGTGTCGGACAAGGTCTCGTCAGGATCGTCTCAGGCCCCCATCCCGTTCGGGCAGTACGAGCTCCTGGGGCTCATCGCCCGCGGCGGCATGGCCGAGGTGTTCCGCGCGCGCAAGCGCGGCGCCGAGTCCGAGATCCTCGCCATCAAGTGCATGCGGCCGCAGCTCGCGAAGGAGACGCGCTTCGTCGAGATGTTCATCCGCGAGGGCAAGCTCGCGGTGTTGCTGCAGCACGACGCCATCGTGCGCACCTTCGAGATCGGCCGCATCGAGGGGCGCTACTTCATCGCCATGGAGTACATCGGCGGCAAGGACCTCACCCAGGTCCTGCGGCGGTGCCAGGAGCAGCACCAGCGTATCCCGGTGCCGCACGCCGTGTACATCACGGCCCAGACCGCCCTCGGCCTGCACTACGCGCACACGCTCAACGACGCCGAGGGGCGGCCGCTCACGATCGTCAACCGCGACGTCTCGCCCTCGAACATCCGGGTGAGCTACGACGGCCAGGTGAAGATGCTCGACTTCGGCATCGCCCAGGCGATGCTGAAGTTCACGAGCGAGATCGGCGTCCTCAAGGGCAAGTTCAGCTACATGTCGCCGGAGCAGATCCGCGGCCTGCCGGTGGACGCGCGCACGGACATCTTCTCGACCGGCATCGTGCTGCACGAGATGCTGACGACCGAGAAGCTGTTCCGCGGCGACACCGAGTTCCAGCTCATGGAGAAGGTGCGCAACGCCGACGTGACGCCGCCGTCGAAGTTCAACCGGCGCGTGCCCGAGGCGCTCGACGCCATCTGCATGAAGGCGCTCGCCCGCGACGCGCAGGACCGCTACGCGACCGCGGCCGATTTCGCCGCCGAGCTGCTCAAGCTGCTCGAGGGCTACCGCTTCACGACCGCGGAGCTGCGCGACCTCGTGCGCAGCCTCTTCCGGCAGGACTACCAGCAGGAGGAGACGGAGCTCGAGGCCTGCCGCACGGCCCGCTCCTGGGACGCGCCGCCGCCCGGCCCCGCGGCCCCGGCGGCCCACCTCGAGGTCGAGGCCGACCTGCCGCCGCCCGGCGAGCAGCAGGCCCAGGCCGCCCCGCCGGAAGGGCAGGCAAAGGGCGGCGGCTTCTGGAGCAAGATCAAGGCGAAGCTGAGCTAGCGCTCCCGGTCCTTCAGCCTCGCCAGCGCGGCCTTCCGCAGGGTGTCGCGCAGGATCGGGAGCTGCGCGAGATCCTTGGGGCGCCCGGGGCCGCTCCCCGCGCGCCCGTGCCGGTGTACCATCACCTCATGCGCCTCGCGGTGCTCCTCGCGCTCGGGCTCGCGGCCTGCTCCGGCACGGTCGGCCGCGGGGTCCCGGGGCGCGACGGGGGTGCGGGCGGCGGCGACGCGCGGGCCGCGGCCGACGCCCCGCGCGCCGATGCCGCCATCGCCGACGGTCCCGGCGCCGACGCCGCCGCGGACGGCCCCGCCGCCGACGCCGCCGCGGACGGGCCCGCGTCCTGCGCCGGCGTCGTCTGCGGCCGGTGCGGCGCCTGCGCGGTCGTCGGCGGCGTCGCGGCCTGCACCTGCCCGGCCGGCTACCGCGTGGCCGGCGCGGATTGCGTGCTCGACCCGGATCCGTGCGCGACCACGACCTGCGACGCCGACCACGCCTGCGTGCCGGAGGCGCACTGCCAGCCGCTCGGCGCCTGCGTGGCGACGTGCGACTGCGGCAACTGCGGCAACTGCGGCCCCGACAACAGCGACGGGCGCTGGGACGACTGGCAGGAGTACTGCGGCAACCTCATGGCCTCACCCGCGACGCTCGCCTGCACCCGTCCCTGCCCCGCGGGCGAGGGCTGCCTGCCCTACTCGCCGGCGATCTGCTGGCCCATGGAGGGCTGCTTCAGCCTGTGAGGAGCCGCGGTGCACCATGATGCCGCGCCCAGGGACCACGGAGCCCGTGAAAACGAGGTGCCAGCGAACTTCCCGGATCGGGAAGTCCTGTCGAACATCGACGGGCGATGTGCTCGACGACTTCCCGGATCGGGAAGTCTTCCCGGACATCGCCAGGGACGCCGAGCGAGGTCGGCTCCGCGGAGCTTGGCGCCCGGGTTCCTGGGCGCGGAGTCACGGGTCGTATCCGGTTCCTGGACACGACCCGGATCCATGGGTTAACATACTCCCCCTGTTAGCTCGACCTGCCCCCGTCGAGGACCCGGCATGAACCAGAAGTTCCGCGCCGCAATTACCCCCAAAGACGACGTCTGCTACGTCAAGCTCACCGGCGTCATCGACGAGGACAACGCGCTCGCGGGGCTGACCGACCAGATCCCCGGGGGCACCGTCGTCATCGACACCGGCGAGATCGAGCGCATCAACTCGTGCGGCGTCCGCGACTGGGTCAACTGGCTGACGAAGCTCGAGAAGCAGGGCTCGAACGAAGTGCTCGTCGAGTGCAGCCCGGCGATCGTCGCCCAGATCAACCTGGTCCACAACTTCACCGGCAACGGCGCGGTCAAGAGCTTCTACGCGCCGTTCTTCTGCCCCGCCTGCGATCTCGAGAAGGTGCTCCTCATCGAGGCGTCCGAGATGGCCGCCACGAACCCGCCGAAGGCGCCGACCTGCCGCTGCGACGAGTGCGACGGCGTCATGGACTTCGACGACATGGAGGAGTCCTACTTCGCCTTCTGCAACGCGGGCAGCCGCAAGATCGCCCAGAGCGCGAAGCTCGACGCCGTGATCAACGAGATGAGCCCGACGGACGGCAAGGGCGAGCGCAAGGTGCGCTCCCGCGTCGGCATCACGGCGGTCTCGAGCGGCGGCGTCGTCTCCAGCTCGGCCCCGTCGCTGCCGTCGGTGCCGTCGCTGCCCTCGATCAGCCGCATCGGCACCGGGACCGGCACCGGCGCGCGCAGCGCGTTCTCCACCGGCTCGACCGGCGCCGGCGGCTCGCGGCCGGGGCAGCAGACCACCGGCGCCGGCAGCAACCCGGGCAGCAACCCCGGCAGCATGCGCACCGAGCCGCAGATCACGACCATGACCGCGGGCGGCGGCTCCAAGTCCAAGGTCGCGATCATCGCCATCGTCGGCCTGCTCGTCGTCGCGATCGGCCTGCTCGCGTACGTGCTCCTCTCCGGCCCGTCGAAGCCGAAGGTGAAGGTGCACGAGATGCCGCAGACGGTGATCGAGGTCCACCGCCCGACGGCGGCGTGACCCCGCCCGGGTGGCGTGACCCCGCCCGGGTGGCGTTACGGCGTGTAGTCGAGGGGGCTGCGGTCGCCGCTCTCGATCTCGGCGGCGATGGCGCGGTTGCGCGGCAGGACGTGGTGCAGGAAGAAGCGGGCCGACTCGATCTTGTTGGCGTAGAAGCCCGCCTCGGCGTCGTCCTCGCGCAGCTTGGCGCGGGCGGCCGGGTCCATGGCGTGGCGGTCGAGGTAGCGGCCCTGGAGCTTGTCGTGGGCGACGATGGCCTGGCCGAGCAGCATCCACGCCGTCATCACGTTGCCGGTCATCTCGAGGTAGGGCGTGGCCGACAGCACGGGGTAGCGCTGATCGCCGCCCATGCCCATCCCGGCGAGCTTCGCGGTGGTCGCCTCCCAGCGGGCGACCTCCTCGCCGAACGTGGCCGCGAGGTCGCCGAGCGCGAGGTGGCTCTTCTGGCTCTCGGCCGCGCGTGACAGCTCGCCGGCGAACGCCATGAAGACGCCGCCGCCCTTCATCGGCAGCTTGCGGCCGAGCAGGTCGAGCGCCTGGATGCCGTTCGTGCCCTCGTAGATCGACGCGATCTTCACGTCGCGCAGGTACTGCTCGACGGGGTACTCGCCGATGTAGCCGTAGCCGCCCATGACCTGGAGCGCCTGCGCCGCGACCTCGAACGCGCGGTCGGTGACGTAGGCCTTGCACACCGGCGTGAGCAGCTCGATGCTGCTCTGGTAGCGCTCGCGCTCCTTCGGGTCGGGGTGGTGCGCGGCCATGTCGGCGCAGAACGCGGTGTAGTAGAGCAGCGCCCGCGTGCCCTCGACGATGGACTTGCAGAAGAGGAGCATCCGCCGGACGTCCGGGTGGTCCTTGATGAGCACCCGCGGCGCCTCGAGGTCGCGCATCTTCTCGACGTCGACGCCCTGCACGCGCTCGCGCGCATACGCGGCCGCGTAGGCGGTGGCGGCCGCGGCCAGCGCCATGCCCTGGATGCCGACGCCGACGCGCGCCTCGTTCATCATGTGGAACATGTACTGCAGGCCCTTGCCCACCTCGCCGATGAGCCAGGCGCGGCAGCGGCCCTCCTCGCCGAAGCTCATGGTGCAGGTCGGCGAGGCCTTGATGCCCATCTTGTGCTCGATCCCGGCGCAGACGACGTCGTTGGGCTCGCCGGGCTGCCCGTCCGCCGTCGGCCGCAGCTTGGGCACGAGGAAGAGGCTGATGCCCTTGAAGCCCTTCGGCGCGCCGGGCGTGCGGGCGAGCACGAGGTGCACGTGGTTGGGCGTCATGTCGTGATCGCCCGACGTGATGAAGCACTTCGTGCCGCTGAGGAGCCAGCCGTCGCCGTCCGGCTTCGCCAGGGTCTTGATGTCGCCGACGGCCGAGCCCGCCTGCGGCTCGGTCAGGCACATCGTGCCCTGCCACTCGCCCGCGGCGAGCTTCGGCAGGTAGACGCGCTTCATCTCGTCGGTGCCATACTCCAGGAGCAGCGACGTGGCGGCGTGGGAGAGCCCCACCGAGAGCGAGAACGAGCAGTTCGCGGCGATGTCGAGCTCGGCGGTGGCGACGGCGATGGTGCGCGGCAGGCCCATCCCGCCGAGCGACTCGGGCACCGAGACGCTGATCCAGCCGTTCTCGCAGAAGGCCTTGTAGGCCGCCTTGAAGCCCTTGGGCACCGTGACCTTGCCGGCCTCGAAGTGACAGCCCTCGCGGTCGCCGCTGCGGTTGAGCGGCGCGATGACGGCGCGGCTGAACTTGGCGCACTCGTCGAGCAGCATGAGCACCTGCTCGCGGTCGAGCTGCGCGTGGGGCGGCAGGCCCTGCAGCTTCGCG
>DASXVK010000500.1:0-8223 GCA_036504295.1 Polyangia bacterium | reverse complement strand
GTCATCCGCCCCGGCGACTCGGAGCTCGAGACCCTGGCGGCGCCGCCGAACCCGCGCGACTTCGACGCGCTCGGCTATCTGCCGCGCGCGACCGCGCTCGCGCGCCAGCGCATGAGCGACGCGGTGCTCGTCGACTTCGACGTCCAGCCGGTTGGCCCCGACGGCCGCGTGGACCTCACGAAGCCCGACGGCGAGGTCGACTACCGCTTCCGCTCGCCCGGGCGCAGCGCGACCGGCGAGAAGGAGCCGCGCTGCCTGGTCAACGTCGAGGTCAAGGCGACCGAGGTCGAGGTCGTGTCGGTGCGCAGCTTCCGCGGCTGCAAGGAGCCGGCCCGCCCGGCGTGGCGCTGCACGCTCGCGGGCGCGGCCCGGCTCGCCCAGTCCCAGGGCGTGCCGCGCCGGCCGGCCAAGGTGAGCTGGCTCCAGGACGGCTGGTTCTTCAGCCTGGACGACCCCGACGTCGCGGAGACCGTGAAGGACCGCTGCCGCTGACCCTCAGGCCTTCTGCATGAAATGCGCCCGCAGGCTCTCGCCGTAGGGCGGCCGCGCGACGCCGATCTCGGTGATGATCGCGCTGATGAGCCGGGCGGGGGTGACGTCGAAGGCGGGGTTGCGGATGGCGACGCCCGCGGGCGCGACGCGGGTCGCGCCCACGGTGTGCACCTCGCGCGGGTCGCGCTCCTCGATCGGGATGGTGCGCCCGTCGGGGGTGTCGAGGTCGACGGTCGACAGCGGCGCCGCGACGTAGAACGGGACGCCGTGCTCCTTGCACAGCACCGCGACGCCGTAGGTGCCGATCTTGTTGGCCGCGTCGCCGTTCGCCGCGATGCGGTCGGCGCCGACGACGGCGCAGGTGATCGTGCCCTGCTGGAAGAAGTACGCGGCCATGTTGTCGGTGATGAGCGTCACCGGAATGCGGTCGCGGTGCAGCTCCCACGCCGTCAGGCGCGCGCCCTGCAGGAACGGGCGGGTCTCGTCGGCGAAGACCTCGACCGTGCGGCCGGCGTCGCGCGCGCCGCGGATGACGCCGAGCGCGGTGCCGTAGCCGCCCGTCGCGAGCGCGCCGGCGTTGCAGTGCGTGAGCACGACCGCGCCGTCGGGGATGAGGGCCGCGCCGTGCCGGCCGATGCTGCGGCAGCGCGCGATGTCGTCGTCCCAGATCGCCTGCGCCTCGGCCGTGAGGTCGCGGCCCGCGGCGGCGGCCTGGCGCATGCGCTCGAGCGCCCAGAAGAGGTTGACCGCGGTCGGCCGCGTCGCGCGCAGGACCTCGATCACCTCGGCGAGCGGGCGCCCGCGGCGCACGCCGAGCGCGACGCCGAACGCGGCGGTGCAGCCGATGGCCGGCGCGCCGCGCACGACCATGTCCTTGATCGCGCGGGCGACCTCGCGCTCGTCGTCGTAGGCGAGCCACACCTCCTCGAGCGGGAGGCGGCGCTGATCGAGGAGCCACAGCTTGTGGTCGCGATAGTCGAGCGGACTCAGCCACTGGTTCATGGGACGGGGATTCTGCTACGCCTCGAGCAGGCGGTGCAAGATCTCGTTGACGAGCTGCGGGTCCGCCTTGCCCTTCGTCGCCTTCATCACCTCGCCGACGAAGAAGCCGAACACCTTGGTCTTGCCGCCGCGGTACTGCAGGGCCTGGCGCGGGTTGCCGTCGACCGCGGCGCGGCAGGCGGCCTCGACCGCGCCGGCGTCGCTCACGCTGAGGCCCGCGGCCGCGACGATCGCGCCGGGCGCGGCGCCGGTCGTGACCATCTGCGCGAGCACGTCCTTCGCCATCTTGCCGGTGATCGTGGCGGCGTCGAGGAGGCGGCAGAGCTCGCCGAGGTGCGCGGGCGGCACCGGCACCGCGCCGAGGTCGCCGCCGCCGCGGCGCACCTCGCGCAGCAGCTCGTTGACCACCCAGTTCGCGACGGTGCGCGGGTCGGCCAGGGCGGCCGCGGCCTCGAAGTAGTCGGCGAGGTCGCGCTCGGCGGTGAGGGTGTGCGCGTCGGTGTCGGCGAGGCCGTACTGCGTGACGAAGCGCGCCCGGCGCGCCGCGGGCAGCTCGGGCAGCGCGGCCGTCACGCGCGCGATCCAGTCCTCGCCCACGACGAGCGGGGGCAGGTCGGGCTCGGGGAAGTAGCGGTAGTCGTGCGCCTCCTCCTTCGAGCGCATCGAGAACGACATGCCGCGGTCCGCGTCCCACAGGCGCGTCTCCTGCACGACCGCCGCGCCCTCGTCGAGCACCGCGGCCTGGCGCGCGATCTCGTAGGCGATGGCGGCCTGCACGAACTTGAACGAGTTGATGTTCTTGAGCTCGGCCTTGACCCCGAGGGCGGTCTGGCCGACCGGCCGCAGCGACACGTTCGCGTCGCAGCGCAGCGAGCCCTCCTCCATGTTGCCGTCGCAGATGCCGAGCCAGCGCACCAGCTGGCGCAGCGCGCGCATGTACTCGGCCGCCTCCTCCGCCGAGCGCAGCTCGGGCTCGGAGACGATCTCGACGAGGGGCACGCCGGCGCGGTTGAGGTCGACGAGCGACCCGGCGCCGCCGCGCTGGTGCACGTTCTTGCCCGCGTCCTCCTCGAGGTGGATGCGGGTGAGCCGCACCGTGCGGGCCTCGCCGCCGACGCGGAACTCGACCCGGCCGCCCTCGGCGAGGGGCTCGTCGTACTGCGAGATCTGGTAGCCCTTCGGCAGGTCGGGGTAGAAGTAGTGCTTGCGGGCGAAGCGCGAGCGGCGGCGGATGGTGCCGCCGGTGGCGACGGCGAGGCGCAGCGCCAGCTCGATCACCTCGCGGTTGAGCGCCGGCAGCACGCCCGGCAGGCCGAGGCACACCGGGTCCACGTGGCTGTTCGGCGGCGCGCCGAACGCGGTCGACGAGCCGGAGAAGATCTTGCTGCGCGTCGTGAGCTGCGCGTGCACCTCGAGGCCGATCACCGCCTCGTAGCGGCCCGCGCTCATGGCCGCGCCGCGAGCGCCGGGGCGCGCGTGTGCCACGGGGTGGCCGCCTCGTAGGCGAAGGCGGCGCGGAAGACCGCCTCCTCGCCGAGCGGCGGGCCGAGGAGCTGCAGGCCGATCGGCAGCCCCGCCGCGGTGAAGCCGCACGGCAGCGACAGGCCCGGCAGGCCGGCGAGGTTGCACGAGATGGTGTCGACGTCGGCCAGGTACATGGCGAGCGGGTCCGCGATGCGCTCGCCCAGGCGGAACGCGGCCACCGGCGAGGTCGGCGTGGCGATGACGTCGCAGCGCGCGAAGGCGGCGGTGAAGTCGTCGCGGATGAGGGTGCGCACCTGCTGGGCCTTGCGGTAGTAGGCGTCGTAGTAGCCGGCCCGCAGCACGTAGGTGCCGAGCATGATGCGGCGCTTGACCTCGGGGCCGAAGCCCTGGGCGCGCGTGGCGCGGTACATGTCGAGCAGCGTCGGGCGGGCGACCCGGAGGCCGAAGCGCACGCCGTCGTAGCGGGCGAGGTTGGACGAGGCCTCGGCGGTGGCGATGAGGTAGTAGGCGGCGACCGCGTAGCCGGTGTGCGGCAGCGAGACCTCGACGACCTCGGCGCCGCCCGCGCGCAGCGCGGCGATGGCCGCCGTGACCGCCGCGCCCACCTCGGGATCCAGGCCGGCGCCGAAGTACTCCCGCGGCACGCCCACGCGCACGCCCCGCAGCCCGCGGCCGGCGGCGTCGCGGTAGCGCGGCACCGGCACGTCGAGCGAGGTGGCGTCGCGCGGATCGTGGCCGGCGAGCACCTCCAGCGCGAGGGCGCAGTCGCCGACGGAGCGGCCGAGCGGCCCCACCTGATCCAGGCTCGAGGCGAAGGCGATGACGCCGTAGCGCGAGACGCGGCCGTAGGTGGGCTTGATCCCGGTCACGCCGCACAGCGCCGCGGGCTGGCGGATCGAGCCGCCGGTGTCGGTGCCCAGGGCGACCGCGCACAGGCGGGCGGCGACCGCGGCCGCCGAGCCGCCCGAGGATCCGCCCGGGACGCGCGCGAGATCCCACGGGTTGCGCACCGGCCCCGCCGCGCTGTTCTCGTTCGACGAGCCCATGGCGAACTCGTCCATGTTGAGCTTGCCGAGGAGCACCGCGCCCGCGGCCTGCAGGCGGGCCCACGGCGTGCCGTCGTAGGGCGGCACCCAGCCGGCGAGGATCCGCGAGCCGCAGGTGGTCGGGATCCCGCGGGTGACGAAGATGTCCTTGAGCGCGACGGGCACGCCGGCGAGCGGCCCGACGGTCTCGCCGCGGGCGAGGGCGGCGTCGACGGCGCCGGCCTGGGCGCGGGCGGTGTCCGCGGTGACCGTGAGATAGGCGCCGAGGGCGGGGTCGTGGGCCGCGATCCGCGCGAGATAGGCCTCGGTGGCCTCGAGCGCGCTGGCCTCGCGCCGGGCGATCACGGCGGCGAGCTCGGCGGCGCCGAGGTCGGCGAGGCCGCTCACTTCGCGGGCTCCGGCGCGTCGAGGATCGCGGGCACGCCGAAGAAGCCGTCGTGCGCGGCCGGCGCGGCGGCGGTCGCCGCGGCCGTGGGCAGCGAGGGCTCGAGCTCGTCGGGGCGCAGCGGGCAGTCGAGCGGCACGGCGTGGGTGGTCGGCTCGACCCCGGTCGTGTCGAGCTCGCCGAGCTGCTCGACGTAGGCCAGGATCGCGCTCAGATCGTGGGTCAACCGCTCGATCTCGGGCTCGGTGAGCTCGAGCCGGGCGAGCAGCGCCACGTCCTGGATCTCGGCGCGGCTGATGGGCATGGTGTTGACCTTCCATAGCTTAACGGCGCGGCCGCGACAAGGTCCGGAGCGGTGGGGCCGATGTAGGATATTGCTCCGGCGGCAGGTTCCACCTATAATGGACGAATCCAGAGCTGGAGGAGCGGGACCGGGTCCTCATCATCTTACTACTAGGAAGGCGCTGACGATGTCGCGGAAGGCGCGCCACCTCCTCATCCTGGTGGCGCTGGGCATATTCGTGTGGGTCCCCATCGCCTGTGGCGGCAGTGGGGAGCTGCGCGATGCGTCGCAGGCCGGGGGCAGCTTCGCCCGGATCGCGGTGGCGCTCGTCCACCGCCACGACGATCCGACCGCGCAGATGCGGCTCGAGACCGAGGCGCTCTTCGTGCGCTACCGCAACGCCGAGGCCGACGGCATCGAGGCCCTGCTCGGCACCAGCCCCGCCGGCGGTGAGCTGCGCCGGGGCGAGTGCCGCGTCGTCGACCGTCAGGCCCGCTACACCGCCGCCTTCAACCCCGACGGGCCCGACGCCGAGGTGATGCTCCTCGACGCCGGCGACGTGCAGGTCAGCCTCCCGGGCGGCCCGGTGACCCTGGCCGCGCGCCGCTACCCCGAGCTCGTCCCCTTCGTCTCCGGCGTCTACTACGGCGAGCAGGAGCCCCCCGGCGATCTCGACTCCGCCCTCGGCGGCGAGGTCACCGTGGCGAGCGCCGGCGGGCCCGAGGTGGGGCCCTTCGCCGTCACCACGCCCACGCCGCTCGACCTGCCGCTGACGCAGGTGACCGCGCTGCCGGCCGGCCTCGACCTGCGCTGGCCCGCGGGCCGCGACGGCGAGGACGTGCGCATCGAGGTGCGCGGCGCGCGCGGCGACGGCTCGCGCACCCTGGCCTGCGCCGCCCCCGACGACGGCGGCTTCATGATCGCGGCCGCGGCGCTCGCCGAGCTCGGCACCCGCGAGCTGTCGGTCAGCGTGGCGCGGCTGCGGCGCCAGCCCTTCGCGGCGCCGGCCGTGGGCGGCGGGGAGCTCCTCGTCATCGCCCGCGACGTCGCCGAAGTCACCCTCGCCGAGCTGCCTCGCGCCGCCGTCCGCGGCGCGTCGCGGCCGAGGACCGCGCGATGACCACTCGCGGTGATGGAGCAGCGCGGCGGACCGCGCCTCCGGCCCGGCCGGCCCGCAAGCACGAGCGCCGGACCATCGAGCTGCCGGTGACGCTGGTGGACGACGCCAACCGCGTCCGGGGCAAGATCCGCTTCGACTCCAAGGATCTCTCCGTCGGCGGCGCCTTCCTCCGCTCGGACCTCCTCTTCGAGGTCGGTGAGGAGCTGCGCATCGAGTTCTCGCTCCCCGACGGGCCGCGGGTGCGCGCCCACGGCCGCGTCGTGCGCGTCAGCCGCGAGCGCGATCCGGGCCACGTGCCCGGGATGGGCGTCGAGTTCACCGATCTCAGCGACGCCGACCGCGACGCGGTCCGCGCGTTCATCGCGGCGATCTAGACCCGGTCGCCGCCCGCACAACCCCTGCCGTCAACGGCCGCCTGTTGACCCCGAGTGCCATGGCTGAATCCATCGACGAAGTGACCTACAACTACGAGGAAGAGGGCCGCCTGGTCCGCAAGGAGATCGACCGCAGCGTCCTGTCCAAGGGCGCGTGGGCGACCATCATGTTCCTGTACCAGGAGCTGGACCGCACCACCGAGCAGTACCGCGAGCCGAAGATCGCCATCGTCCGCTTCAAGAAGTGGAACGGCGTCTACCGCAAGCAGTCGAGCTTCAACATCTCCAGCAAGAAGCAGGGGCAGCAGATCATGGAGGTGATGGAGAAGTGGTACGGCCGCGTCGCCGAGGGCGGGGCCGAGGACGGCGCGGGCGAGGAGGGCTGAGCCCGGCGCCGACCGATCAGAAAAGGGACCCTCGGAGGGTCCCTTTGACCCCCCGCGCAGAGTGCTGGCAGGCAAAGCCCGCCAGCACTCACGCGAGCTACTTGCGGCGCAGGCGGTCGAAGAGGCCGCCCTTCTTGCCCTCCTTCTTCTCCAGCCGCGCGACCAGCAGGCGCACGGCGCGCTGCGCGTCGATGTGGTTGTCGTCGAGCGCGAGCACGCGGCGGTAGTGCGTGAGCGCCTCGGCCTCGGCGCCGAGCGCCATCGAGATCTCCGCGCGGTAGAAGTGCGCCTTGGTGCAGCGCGGCGCCAGGTCGATGGCCTTGGCGAGCATGGCCTTGGCCTCGGCGGCGGCGGCCGACTTGTCGGGCGCGCCCTGCCACAGCGCCCACGCGAGCGCGGCGTGGTGCTCGCCCTCGTCGGCGTTGAGCGACACCGCGCGCTTGAACTCGACGACCGCGTGCGCGAAGTCCTTGCGCTTGAGGAAGACGCTGCCCTTCTGGAACGCGACCTCGGCCTCGAGGATGCGCTGGCCGCGGTTGAGGTCCCCGCCCTGGCTGAGGGACTGCACGTAGCCGCGGCGCCGCTCGTCGTCCATGAGCGTGGCGTGGGCCTCGCTCACGCGGGCGAAGATGGTGTCGAGCAGGGGGCGCAGCGACTCGAGATCGCCGCCGTGCAGGCGGTCGGGGTGAAAGGTCTTCGCCAGCTCGAGGTAGGCCTCGCGCACGGCCTCCTTGCTCGCGGTCTGCTCGACCCCGAGCACCTGGAAGAGCGTGGCCGTGTCGATGTCCTTCGCCTTCGCCTCGATCTGGCGCCGCAGCGTCTCGCGCGCGGCCGGGCTCATGGCGGCGGCCGCCGGCGTCGAGCCGGCCGCGTGGGCGCTCGTGAAGCTGCCGTTGCGCGCGGGCGCCGCGGCGGGCGCGGCCGCGGCGCGGGCCGGGGCGGCCGCCGGGGGCGGGGCCGGGCGCGGCGGGGCCGGGCGGGGCGGGGCCGGGCGCGACGGGGCCGGGCGCGGCGGGTTCAGGATCGCCGGGGCCGCGACGGGGGGCGGCCCCACGGCCGCGGCGACGTCCTCGTCCACCTCGAGGGCCTCGGTGATGTAGAGCGTGTAGAGGATCATCCGCACGACCGTGCGGTCGAGCTCGGTCGCGGCGGTGAGCTCGTCGATGGTGTAGGCGCGCTCGCCGAGCTTGCTGACGAGCGCGAGGTCGTCGTCCTCGAAGCCGTAGCGGTCGAGCGAGCGCGCGGCGTCGGCGCGCAGCCGCACGCGCCGGCCCTCGAGGGCCGCGGCCTCGAGGTCGAGCCGCGTGTCGTCGTAGCGGTGGCGCACGCCGTGGTAGATGATGCGCCGCGGGTGGACGCGCATCTGCGCCGCCTCGTCGCCGCGGCCGTACTGGTGGTCGGCGACGTAGATCGCGAACTCGCCGGCGGACGCGCCGAAGAGGCCGGTGAGCTTGCGGCGCAGCTGCAGCTTCAGCGCCTGGGTGAGCTGCTCGTCGGTGATGGCGCCCATCTCGATGAGGATCTCGCCCTGGCGCATCCCCGACTCGGCCAGCCGGCGCAGCGACTGGTCGTAGACCTCGTGGGTGATGACGCCGGTCTCGAGCAGGATGCGACCGAGGTGCTCGGCGTTGCGCGGCAGCAGCGCGGCCA
>DASXVK010000499.1:0-3891 GCA_036504295.1 Polyangia bacterium | reverse complement strand
CTCGCCTCCGCCCTCGCCTCCGCCCTCGCCTCCGCCCTCGCCTCTGCCATCGCCTCCGCCATCGGGTGGTGCAGGAGGCCCGGCTCCTCCGCGGCGGGTGGCGGGATCGGCTCCGCCTCGATCACCGCGGCCGGGCGGCGCGCCGCGTCCAGCTCGGCGGCGCTCGGCTCGTCCGCGTCCAGCTCGAGCACCTGGGGCCCCGCGGCGGCCGCCGTGGAGGGCGCGGCCGCCGGGGCGGCGGCGGCGGGCGGCGGGGCCGCGGCCGCCGGCTGCTCCCGGACGATGCCGTAGTACTTCTCGAGCGCCCAGGTGATCGCCGACTCGGTGGCGACGGCCCGCATGACGAAGTGGCCGGTGAAGAAGCCGACCTCGTCCACCGCGTGGGTGTCGCTGGGGTCCGCCATCGCGAGGGTGAGGTTGCCCTCGCGGTCGAGGCTGACCGGCACGACGAAGAACTCGGCCGCCATGTCCGACGGGACGACGCCGATCACCTTCTTCGTGATCGCGCCGAGCGCCTCCTTGCCGACCTTGGGCACCATCAGGCGGTGGCGGAAGAAGTCGGCGAGCTGCTCCTCGGTGAGCGCGCCCTGCCGGATCACGTGGCCGCCGAGCGTCCCGCCCTCCGTGCGCCGCGAGGCGAGAGCCTGCCCGAGCTGCTCCTGCGAGATGAGCCCAGCTCGAAGCAGCATCACGCCAGCGGTCTCGGCCACATCCACCTCCGCAGAGATCTCCGATTCTTCCAGAGAGACCCCTTAGCTGTCAACAGGTTAGGCCACTTTCCGGCCGCCTGGGTCCTCGACAGCCGCGCGCTCCCGCCTAGAATCAGGGCGTGGGCACCACGCCTCCGGCACCGCGCATCTACCTGGACCACAACGCCACGACGCCCCTCGATCCGGCGGCGCGGGAGGCCATGCTGCCGTTCCTCGGCGCGGCGTTCGGCAACGCCTCCAGCGTGCACGCCGCCGGGCGCGCGGCCCGCGAGGCCGTCGAGGCGGCGCGCGCCGAGGTCGCGGCCCTGTGCGGCGCGAGGACGGAGGAGGTCATCTTCGTCAGCGGGGGCACCGAGGCCGACAACTTCGCCCTGCGCGCCGGGCTGCGCGCGGCGCGCGAGGCCGGCCGGGCGCCGCACCTCATCACCAGCGCCGTCGAGCACCCGGCCGTGGCCGACTGCGCCGCGGCGCTCGCGGCGGAGGGCGTCGCGGTCACGGCGCTGCCGGTCGACCGCCACGGGCGCCTCGATCCCGACGATCTGCGGCGCGCGCTGCGCCCCGACACGGCGCTCGTCTCGATCCAGTGGGCGAACCACGAGATCGGTACGCTGTACCCGATCGCGGAGCTGTGCGCGCTCACCCACGAGCGCGGGGCCCTCTTCCACTGCGACGCGGTCCAGGCCGCGGGCAAGGCGCCCATCGCCGCCGGCCCGGGCGGGCCCGACCTCCTGTCCGTGTCGGCGCACAAGCTCTACGGACCCAAGGGCGCGGGCGCGCTGTGCGCGCGCCGCGACCTCCGCCTCGGGCCGCTGCTGGCGGGCGGCCACCAGGAGCGGGGGCGCCGCCCCGGCACCGAGAACGTCGCCGCCCTCGTTGGCTTCGGCGTCGCGGCCGCCGGCGCGCGGACCCGTCTCCGGGCCGACGCCGAGCGGCTCGGGCGGCTGCGCGCCCGCCTCGAGGTGGCGCTGCTCGCGCTGCCGGGCGCCTGGCTCAACGGCGACCCGGCGCACCGCGTGCCGGGCACGCTCAACGTCGGGTTCGACGGCGTCGAAGGCGAGCTCGTGCTGATCAACCTCGACCTCGCGGGCGTGTGCGTCTCGACGGGGGCGGCGTGCAGCTCGGGGTCGCTCGATCCATCGCCGGTGCTGCTCGCGCTCGGCCAATCCGCGCGCGAGGCGCGCGCCGCCGTCCGCTTCAGCCTCGGGCGGGGCACGACCGAAGCGGAGGTGGACGAGGTCGCCGCGCTGATGCCGGGGATCCTGGAGCGCGTGCGCACGCTGGCGCCGCAGGGCTGACGGATCAGGAAACAGGGAGGCGGGGAGGCGGGGAGACGGATCTTGGTTGGGTTGCGCCGAACGCGCGGGAACGGCGCTCGAGCACGTGGCCGCGCGCTACCTCAACCAACCCCAATCCGCCTCCCCGCCTCCTCGCCTCCCTGTTCAATTCCTCAGGCGCAGTCGCGCTCCAGCAGCGCCACGCACTCGACGTGCGCGGTGCCCGGGAAGAGGTCGACCGGGTGCACGCGCGTGGCGTGGTAGCCGCCGGCCGCGAGGCGCGCCAGGTCGCGGGCGAGAGAGCCCGGGTCGCAGCTCACGTAGACGATCCGGCGCGGCGCGAGCTCGAGGAGGCGGGCGGGCACCTCGGCGGCGCAGCCCTTGCGCGGCGGGTCGAGGATGACGACGTCGGCGCGGTCGACCCCGGCGAGGCCGGCGGTCGCGTCGGCGGCCCGGAACTCGCAGCGCGCGCCCGCCGCGGCCGCGGCGCGGCCGGCGGCGGCGACCGCGTCGGGGCTGGCCTCGATGCCGATGACGCGGCCGGCCCGCGGCGCGACGGTGAGCGCCAGGCCGCCGATGCCGGAGTAGAGATCGACGACGACGTCGTCGGGCCGCGGCGCCGCGAGCTCCGCCGCGAGGTCGTAGAGCCGCCCCGCCTGGGCGCGGTTCACCTGGAAGAACGTCCGGGCGCCCAGCTCGAGGGTGATGGCGCCGACGCGCTCGGGGAGATGGTCGACGCCGGCGAGGGTGCGGCCGGTGCCGCCGAGGATGGCGCCCCCGGTCGTCCGGTTGATGTCGAGCACCACGCCCGCCACGGCCGGCCGCCGCTCGGCCACCAGCGCGGCGAGCGCGTCCGCCGCCGCGAAGTCCTCGGCCGCGACCACGACCAGGAGCACGCGCCCTTCGTGGTTGCTCCGCGCCACGACGTAGCGCAGCACGCCCGTGCGGGCGCGCTCGTCGTACGGCGGGACGCCGAGCTCCGCGGCCGCGGCGACGGCCGCCTCGGCCGCGCCCTGCACCTCGGGCTCGGGCACGACGCAGCCGCGCATGTCGATCGGGCGGTGGCTGCGCGGGGCGTAGCTGGCGGCCACCGTGCGGCCCCGCAGCCGCGCCGTGACGTACTTCGCCACGTCGCGGTAGCCGACCTCCGCGGGGGCGGGCGCGCACTCCTCGACTGCCACGCCGGCGAGGGCCGGGTGCGCCGCGAGGGCGCGGGCGACGCGCTCCCGCTTGAACCGGAGCTGCTCGCCGTAGCCCGCGTGCTGCAGCACGCAGCCGCCGCACCGGCCGAAGGCGGGGCAGAGCGGCGCCCGGCGCGTGGGGGCGGCCGCGAGCACCTCGCCGAGGCGCGCCCAGGCGCGCGGGGCGTGGGGGCTCTTGTGCTCCAGCGTGGCCCGGACCCGCTCGCCGGGGAGCGTGAAGGCGACGTGCACCTCGACGTCGCCGTCGCGGCCGACGCCCGCCCCCTCGTCGTCCAGACCATCGATGCGTAGCTCGAGCATTGATCACAGCGTAGCGGCGTCCCATAGTTTCGGCCATGGCCGCGCGCGATCTCATTCGGTTATTTTCCCACTGCGCCGTCGCAGAAAACCCTCGGGAAACCCCTGCGCGCTGCTTGCCGCTGTTGCGTACGCGTAGCCCCGCGCTTGCCGGGCCGCGCGCTGCGCGCCGTCGGAGACGTTAGTGGCGGGACGTGATCGACGGCGTGGCGTGCCCTAGCTCGGCCCGCGATGATCGTGCCGGCCATGCCTCGGCGGCGCTGGCACTCCGCGACGAAGTGCCGCCACGACTCACCCGACACCGGCCGAGCTAGCGCGCATCTGCTCGGACAGCGAGACGTCGCCGCGCTTCCTGTTCCCCGAGTTCGCCGACATGCTCGAGACCCAGCGCCGGATCTCAATTGATCA
>DASXVK010000498.1:0-3217 GCA_036504295.1 Polyangia bacterium | reverse complement strand
GTCCTTTGCCGGCGGCGCACCCGCGGGAGCAAAGAGCAGCACCCTCGTCGCTGGCACCAGAGCCAGCGCGGCCTCAACCAGGGGACGCACCGCCGACCACGCGAGCCCGCCATGGCCACAACCCAGCGGCGGCACGGCGATCGAGCGGACGCCGAGCTGCTGCACCTGGGTCACCAGATCCTCGAGGCCGGCCCGGATGTACTCGAGGCGGGACGGCTGCCGCCAGTGCTTCTTCGTCGGGAAATTGAAGATGTAGCGCGGCATCAGCATCCCCGTCTCGAACACGAAGATGCGCCCGATCTGAACCTGCTTCACCGCGCACGCGCGGCGGTACGCCTCGTAGTTGGCCGGGAACGCCTTCTTGAACTGAAGCGCGATCCCCTTCCCCATCACCCCGACGGTGTTGACGGTGTTCACCAGCGCATCGACCTGCGCCTCGAGTAGATTACCTGTGCCCAGCTCGAGCATGATGAACCTCAGTAGTACCAGTCGGGTCTGACCAGCACCTGGGGACGGTGCGACACACTATTGAGTAACGTCTCCACGCGCAACTGCATGTTGTGGTCGATCACCCCGATGTGGGTGACGGCGGTCCAGGGGCAGTGCTGGTGGACGAGGAACTCGGCCTGGCGGCGCTCCTTCACATCGGGATCTGCCCAGTACGTCAGTGGCATGAGCTCCCACGAAACGGCGTCGAGCTTCGCGAGATCATCGAAGAACGCGGTGAAGCCGAGCTCGGCGTGACGGTCGGTGAATGCCCACTTCAACCCGAGCGCGACGACGGCCTGCACGCTGGACACCAGGTGCACGATCGGCCTCTGCCCGCCCGCGTAGCCGGCATGGCCCTGGTGGATGACGTAGAGCATCACCGACCGCGGGCAGAAGTTGAACGGCACATACTCGCCCACCACGCCCCGCGCGGCGACCGGCACCGCTCGTCGAAGCCGACGAGCCTTGATGTGCTGGTAGCCGATCGCCGTCACGCCCACGCGCCGTCGCAGGCGCTCGGCATCCGACCACAAGCCGCCTTCGCTGATGATGCTTGGCAGGTTGTCGACGTGCGTGATGTGGGGATTCGTCGGGGGAGTCATGCGACTGTCCCTCGAGGGGTTCGTGCCGCCGCCGTGCGCGATGCACGCGGCGGCAGTCCCGACCAATCTGAACACACTATCAGTGCCCGCCGCAAGAAAAAGAATCGCGGAGCGGGGCGCCCGGCTGCACGAAGCTAGCAACGACGAGCGCGAGCTCTACGCCCGGGCGCCTGAGACGACCGCTAGTTCCCACTCCGCAGCCGGCGGGCCTGACCCCGCTCCCAGGCGGCGCGGTGGATCCGCCCGTCCGCCTCGTCGATGACCGCGAGCTGGTCGTGCATGGCCGCGAGCGCGGCGACCCCTGCCCCGGGGACGGCGCCGATCGCCTGGGCGGCGACCCGGGCGTCGGCGAGCCGCTTGACCGCGACGTACGCGGACGAGAGGCCGCCGAGGATCTCGATCTCCTGCGGGTGACGCGCTCGCGCCAGCTCGAAATGGCTCACCAGCTCCTGCTGCCGACCCGTGGCCACGAGCACCTGGCCGCGGATGACCCAGCTCCGTGGCCGATCCTCGGCCGCGAGCAGGGCGCGCGCCCACCAGTCGGCGGCCGCGAGGTCCTGGCGCGCGAGCGACAGCGAGGCGAGGTGGTGCAGGAGCGCCGGGTCCTGCGGCCACTGGTCGAAGCCCCGCCGGGCCACCTCTTCGGCCTGGCGCGCGCGGGTGGCCGCGCGCCACGCCGCGGGGAGCTCGCCGGAACCCGCGGCCGACTCCGGCACCCCGGCCAGGAGGTCGTCCGTCCGGGGGTACGCCGCCACGAGCTCGGCGACGACCCGCTCCCGACCGGGGAGCTGACCCGCGAGCGCGAGCCGGTACTCGACGAGCGCCTGGTCGCGGTGCCCGGCGGTACGCAGCGCGCGGGCCGCGATCAGGTGCGGGCCGCGGTGGGTCGGCCGCAGGAACATCGCCCGGTTCAGCCACCGCAGCGCCGTCAGGTCGCGGCGCTGCGCGAGGTGCGAGCCCATCACGGCGTACTGCAGGTAGTCGGCGGGATGGCGCCGGACCGCCGCCTCGGCGTGCTGCGTGAGCTCGGGCAGCGGCAGCCGGCGCGCGGCCGCCAGGCGCTCCGCGTCGCGCTCGCTCCACGTGCCGAGCGACGTGAGCGCGAGGCCCGCGACGGCGAGGATGCCGACCGGCAGCGGCGCGAGGGTCCAGCGCCCCGCGCGCCGGGGCACCCGGCCCTCGGTGAGCGCGCTCGCCGGGGTCGAGCCCGCGAGCATGCCGGCGAGCGCGGCCGCGGGGATCGCGACGCCGAGCGTCTCGAGGTTGAAGTCGGTGAAGGCGTGGATCGCGAGGCCGGCCAGACCCGCGAGGCCGGCCGCGAGGTGCGGGCCGCGGATCGTGCGGCGCAGCCAGCCGACCGTCGCGATGGCGATGGCGAGGATGACGCCGCCGCCCACGAGCAGCCCGAGGTCCACCGGCAGCTGCAGGTACTCGTTCTCGAGGTGGCTGTAGGCGTACTCGTAGGCGCCCGGCCGCGACGCCTTCTGGTAGCGCGGGTACGAGGTGGCGAACGCGCCGCGGCCGACGCCGAACACGGCGTGCGCGCGCAGCATCGGCATGGCGTCGCGCCAGACCTTGGGACGGCCGGCCTCGCGCTCGCGGGTGACGTCGATGAGCGAGAACTTGTGCGTGACCGGCTCCCACCCGAGCCACAGGCCGGTGCCGAGCGCCGCGGCGAGCGCGAGCGGCAGCCACAGCCGCGGCGAGACGCGCCAGCGGGAGCGCCGCGCCCGGCGCTCGGCCGGCTCGCGCGCGGGCTTCAGCTTGAGCAGCAGCGCCAGGAGCAGCATGACGGCGACGACGAGCGCGACGATGCCGCCGCGCGAGATCGCCAGGAAGACGCCCGCGCTGCACACCGCGGCCGCGAGCCCGGCCATGAGCCGGCGCGACATGTCGGTGGTCGTGGCCGCCAGGCCGACCCAGCACGCGGTGGCGACCGTGAGGAACGCGGCACTGTGGTTCGGGTTGATGAAGGTCGTGAAGATCGCGCCAGCTGGCCGGCCCGACGTCGACCAGGGCTGGAAGAGGCCATAGATCTTGGTCGTGCCCGCGGTGGTCTGGCTGACGCCGACGAGCATCATCGCGACGCCCGTCAACCCGATGACGAGCAGCAGCAAACCGCGCCG
>DASXVK010000497.1:0-7025 GCA_036504295.1 Polyangia bacterium | reverse complement strand
ACGCCGCCTCCTCCGTCGCGCGTCACGCCGCCTCCTCCGTCGCGCGTCACGCCGCCTCCTCCGTCGCGCGTCACGCCGCCTCCGCGGCCGCGGCGGGCGGCGGGGCGATGGCGTCCAGGCAGGCGCGGCAGCGGTCGACCTCGGCGGCGCCCACGGCGCGGCCGCCGTAGCGGCTCTCCTGGAAGAGGCGCACCATCTCGCGCAGCGGGGCGGCGCGCGGGCCGCAGCGCTCGACGACGGTGTAGTCGGCCACGCCGGCGCGCAGGTCGCACCCCCCGCCGGCGTCGAGCGCGGCGAGCGCCGCCAGGTAGAAGAGCCGCACCGCCTCGGCGTGCTGGCCCGCGGCCGCCGCCGTCTGGGCCGCGGCCCGCAGCTCCGTCGCCGACCGGCGCGGCGCCGTGTCCGGCGCGGCGCCGCGGCTCCGCCGGTCGCCACGGAGGACGGCACGGACCGAGACCGCGAGGTGCGCCGCGATCAGCACGAGCACGAGGATGCACGCGGCCACGACCGTGCGCGTGACCCCGGCCGGCTGGCCCTCGATCCAGCGCCCCAGGCTCGCCCGGGCAACCGTCAGGGCGGCGCCGGGGCCAGTGGCCCGGCCAGCCGCGCGGAGCTCGGGGTGATCGAGGATGCGCGCGAGCTCGGCGCGCACCCGCGCCTCGTCGGCGGCGGGACCGGGCGGCGCCGCGGCGGGCGCGGCGAGCGCATGCGCGGCGCAGAGCGCCAGCGCCGCCGCGACCGCGACGCCGACCAGCCGTCCCGCGCGCCGCGGCCCCGCCGCCCTGCGCGCCGGCGCGACCGGGACACCGGATGTCGTCGGGGCGCCCACGCCGGCGCGAGTCTAGCATGGGGGCGCGGGGGGGCCCAAGGCGGGGGACCGCGACCGCGAGGGGGCGACCGCGACCGAGCGACCGCGACCGCGACGGAGCGACCGCGACCTAGCGACTGCGACCGCGACCCCGGCTCGACCGCGACCGCCAGTCACCCGCCCGCGGCGAGCCGCGCGATCGCAGCCGCGTAGCGCTCATCGAGAGCAGCGCCGCGCCGGGCGCGCCGCCGACCGTCGACCTCTGGGCGCCGTCGGTCAGCGTGCAGCTGTCGCCGTGAAACCGGCGCGGGGCGGCCCCCCCTAGCCGCCGACGGTGAGCCGCGCGATCGACGCCGTGCTGCGCGAGGGTCGTGAACGCCTCGGCGTACGAGGCGGGGACCCCCCACCCCTCGTCTGCGACGACGTGCAACGCCGTGTCCACCGCTTCCTGGATGGCGACGAACAGGCTCAGGGCCACTCCGTCCTGCAGGTCGACATCGTCGCGGAAGGCCTCCACCGTCGCGGGGCGCCGCCGCCGCACGCGGGCGAGGTGCTCGCGCAACACCGCGATCTTGCGCAGGATGAGCGGTGCGTCGGTCACGGGGCGGCCCCGGCGAGGCGACGCGCGTAGAGGCGACCGGCGGCAAGCAACGCGGGCTCGGCATCCAGGTACTCGGCGGCGGCGCGCATCGCGAAGCCGGGGTACTCGGTGGGCGGATCAGCGGTCACGAGCACGCCATGACGCGCGATCTGCCACGACAGCAGCGTATCGGCGCGGTCAATGCGGACGATCTGGACCTCGCGGCCGCAGGCACGCGACAGGTCGGCTTCGAGCCGCAGCTCGGCCGCGAGCGGCCAGGCGGGGTCGCGGGGGAGGATCGCGAGGTCGAGATCGCTGTCGACGCGCAAACGGCCGCGGGCCGCCGAGCCGAAGAGGATGGCAAGGCGCAGCGGTGCGCCCTGGAGGGCGCCGCGGAGGCAGGTGACGATCGCCGCGCGATCCATGCGCTAAGTATCGGGCAGCCGCCCCCGCGCCGCAACCTACCCAGGGCAGCGTGCAGTTGTCGCCGTGAGGCCGCCCCCGACCCGCGACCTACGCCGCCGCGGCCGGCTCGTCGCCGAGGACGCGGTCGGCGAGCCGCTCGAGATCGTAGCCCTCCTTGCGCACCCGCAGGTCGTAGTACAGCACCACGAACGAGGCCCACGACAGCGGCAGGCCGACGATCGTCGCGAGCATCTCGGCCAGGGTCGAGACGAAGGGCGAGCCCGGGGCGGCCAGCGAGGCGAGCGTGCCGCAGAGCTTCGCGAGCACGAGCGTCGCCGTGAGCCCGAGGAGGTACACGAGCGTGATGCGGCCGTAGTTGCGTTTCGCGAGGCGCCGTGAGCGGGCGAGCGCGGCCATGGGCGCGGCGCCGTCGAGGACCACGGCCTCGGCGACGAACGAGAACTGCAGGCCGAGCAGCGCCAGCCCGGCCAGCGCGAGGGGAATGGCGAGCAGCGCCAGCCACGGGCTCACGAGCGCGAGCGCCGCGCCGGCTGCCGCGGCCACGGCGATCACGCCGGTGTAGATCAGGATCTGCAGCGTGAGCGCGCCGACGAGGGCGCCGAGGCGCTTGAGGGCGGTCGCGTAGGCGCCGCCGAAGCCGGCCGCGTCCTCGACGTAGCCGCGGCCCGCGGCGGCGACGACCGCACCCTCGACCAGCGGGCGCACCAGCACGAGGTTCACGAGGAAGATCGCGGCCAGCGGGAGCACGCGCGAGCGCTCGGCGGTCAGCGCGCGCCAGAACGCCGCGAGATCGGCCTCCTGAAGCCGATACGCCGGCTGCACGAAGCGCTCCACCGCGGCCGACAGGGCCGGGAGCACGACGCCGTAGGACACCGCCATGATGGCGATGAGGACGCGGAAGAGCCGGCGGTACAGCCGCAGCGACGCGTCGAAGATGTCCCCGATCCCGAGGGGCCGCAGGTCCGCCGCCACGTCGCGCACGCTAGCATCGGCGCCGCGCGCGTGTCAAAGCGCCTGGCCGGCGCGCAGCGCGGACCTTACTATGGCCCCCGCCGATGCGCCTGCGCCGCCCCGCCCGCCTGGTCCGCCCCGCGCTCCTGGCCCTGGCGCTCGGGTGCGGCGCGACCGCCGCCGCGGGCCCGCCGTACGTCACCGACGACCCGGAGCCGGTGGAGCACCGGCACTGGGAGCTGTACCTCGCGTCGCAGCACGCCCGCGACCGGGACGACTGGAGCGGCACGGCGCCCCACCTCGAGGTCAACTACGGCGTCGTGCCGGCGGTCCAGCTCCACGTCATCGCGCCGCTCGTCTACGACGCCCCCCGCGGCGCGGGCGCGCGCTACGGCTACGGCGACACGGAGCTCGGGGTGAAGGTCCGCTTCGTCGACGAGCGCGGGTGGCGCCCCATGATCGGCGTCTTCCCGCTCCTGGAGCTGCCGACGGGCAGCGCCGCGCGCGGCCTCGGCAGCGGCCACGTTCAGGGCTACTTGCCGCTGTGGCTGCAGAAGAGCTTCGGACCCTGGTCGACCTACGGCGGCGCGGGCTACTGGATCACCGCCGGCGCCGGCAACCGCAGCTACTGGTACTGCGGCTGGCAGGTCCAGCGCAAGCTCGGCCCGGTCGCCGTGGGCGCCGAGCTGTTCCACACGACGCCGCGGACCACCGATGCGGGCCACGAGACGCGCTTCAACCTCGGGGCCGTGGTCGATCTGACGGCGACGCACCACCTGCTGTTCTCGGCCGGCCGCGGCCTGCAGGGCCCGAACGAGCTCCAGGCCTACGCCGCGTACCAGCTCACCTTCGGGCCGGCGGAGCCGCACCCGGGCGCGGGGCACCCGGCCTCACAGCCGGAGCGGTAGTCACCGGGGGCCGGGCGTGAGCTGCACGTCCACGCTGCATGGCCCGTAGGCCGGCAGGTCCAGGTCGACCGGCGCGTAGCCGGTCTTGACGAGCCGCAGGCGCCCCGGCTGGGTCGGCCGCACCGTGACCGGCGTCACGCCGAGGATGAGGTCGTCGGCCACGAGGGCCGCGCCGGGGGGCTCGCTGCGCACGGTGCAGGTCGAGTCCATGATGTCCGCGGCCGGCGCGATCGCCGTCATGGGCGGCGCGTCGAGGCGCAGGAGCGGCCCCGAGCCGCTCATCCCGAACCACAGCAGCACCGCGAGCGAGCTGACCAGCGTGATCGCGAGCACCGCCAGGCGCCGCGCCATCACCGGGCCCGCCGGGCGCCGCGCCGTGCCCGCCACCGGCACCGTGGGGCGCCTGGCCGGACGCAGCGCGGCGAGCGCCTCCTCCGCCCGCTTGAAACGGTCGCGCGGGTCGGGCTCGGCGAGCTTCAGGAGGACGCTGCGGACCGAGGGCTCCAGGTTCGCGAGCGCGTCGCCCAGGTCGAGGCGGCCGTAGCTCCGGGGCAGGTCCCCGGGCTCGAGGTGCGTCGCCACGAGCAGCATCGTCATCCCGAGGGCGTACAGGTCCGCGGCCGCGGAGACCTCGCCCGCGAGCTGTTCGGGGGCGGAGTACCCGGGCGTGCCGACGAGGTCGACCGGCCCTCGATCCGAGAGCGGCAGCGCGACCGTGTCGAACCCGCACAGGACCGGGTCCCAGTCCCAGCGGGTACGGAACATCACGTTCGCGGGCTTCACGTCGCGGTGGTAGACCGGCGGCACCAGGCCGTGCAGGTAGGCGAGCGTGCGGAGCAGCGACTCCAGCAGCCGGCGGAACGCGAGCGGGTCCATGCGCCGCCGCTGAGTCAGGATGCGCTCCTCCAGGGAGCCGCCGTCGAAGGCCTCGCGCACGAGGACCTGCCGCCCCAGTCCGTCCTGGCTGAAGTCGTATACCCGGGGCAGCCCGGGGTGATCCAGCCCCTCGAGCACCCGGGCGCCGTGCTCGAACAGCACGGTGGTGTCGTGGTCCTGAGCCGCGTTGAGGAGCTTGATGGCGACCTTGCGCCCGGTGCGCTCCTCCCGGCCGGCGTACACCACGGCGGTGCCGCCCTGCCCGAGGAGCTCTTGCATCCGGAACCGCCCGCCGACGATGAGCGACTCGCCGCAACGCGGACAGGCGCCGAGCGCCGTGACGCCGTCCCCGCGGATCGTGGTCCGGCAGGCTGGGCAGGGCAACAACTGCATTGTCGTCTCCTGTGGGATGTGATGCGCGCGCCGCGAGGAGCGGTTGACCTCCGACCGTCGTGGCTACTTGCTGCCCGCGGCCGGCTCTGGGAAGATGGGGCGTGCGGTCCAGGGTCGCCCTCGCCACCTTCGCGGTCGTCTGCCTCGCGGCGCTCGACGCGGCCGCCGGCCCGCGGGTGGTCCTGCGGGGGTTCCGCGGTGGACCCGGGGGCGAGGTGCGCAAGGGCGTGGCGGCCGCGCTGCGCGGGGCGGTGGACACGGTCGGCTCGCCCCGGGGCGCCGACGCGATCGTCGACGGCAGCCTCACCGCCAAGGGCCTGAGCTGGATCCTCGGCCTCACGGTGCGAGACGGGAGCGGCAAGGTCCTCGGCAGCCGCTCCTACCCGCTGCCCGCGCCGCGACTCGACGCCGCCACCGCCGACCGCATCCGGCGGGAGATCCCGCCGCTGTGCGCCCGCGGCGCCGGCCGGGGCGCCGCCCGGCCCGAGCGGGAGCCCGCGGCCGAGCGGCCGCGCAAGGCGCCGCCGCGCAAGGTCGCCGCCGCGGCCGACGAGGACGACCCGCCCGCCCCGAAGGCGAAGGACGCGAAGAAGCCCAAGCCCAAGAAGGAGAGCGCGCGTGCCCGGAAGGCCCGGGAGCGGGCCGAGCGCGCCGAGCGGCTCCGCCGCGAGCGCGAAGAGCAGCAGCGCGAGGCCCAGGAGCGGGCGGCCGCCCGCCGCCCCGACGACGGCCGGCGGCAGCAGGCCGAGGACGACGAGGCGACCGACGTCATCGGCCCGCGCGGCAAGCGGGCCGATGCCAAGGCGGCGCAGGCCCGGGCCGAGCGCCTCGAGCGCGAGAAGCGCGAACGCGAGCGGCGTGAGGCCGACGAGCGGACGCGCCGCGCCAGCGCCGACGCCCGGCGCGAGCGCGAGGCCGAGCTCGCCCGCCGCGAGCGCGAGACCGAGCTGGCCCGCCGTGAGCGCGAGGCCGACAGCGCCCGCCGCGCCCGTGACACCGCCCGGCGCGAGCGCGAGGCCGAGCTGGCACGCCGCGAGCGCGAAGCCGACGGCGCCCGCCGCGCCCGCGATGACGCCCGCCGTGAGCGCGACGCCGACGGCGCCCGCCGCGCGCGGCAACGCACCCGCGAGGACCGCGACGACGGCGACGCCGAGCGCCCGACCCGGCGGCGCGCCGCCCGCGACCGTGACGACGAGACCAGCGACGCCCGCGACCGCCGGGCGCGCGACCCCGACGCCGCCGTGCCGGCGCGCGCGGCCGCCGCGCCCGAGCGCGAGCGTGCTGATCGCCCCGACGTCGCCGCCGCGCGCGCCGTCCCACCGCCCGGGCGGGGCGCCGCCTCGATCGGCGCCGGGGTGGCCGTCGCGACGCGCCACTTCGAGCTGTCGCCGCACGCGCCCTCCCTGCCCGTCTATGACGCGCCGTTCTACCCCGTGCTCGTCCTGACCGGCGACGTCTACCCGTTCGCGTTCTTCACCTCCGGGCGCCTCGGCGACCTCGGGCTGACGCTGCGCTACGAGCGCGTCTTGGGCCTCTCGTCGCAGGAGATCGACCAGACCACCGGCGACGTCATCACGCACGAGAACCAGAGCGAGCGGATCGAGGGCGGGCTCACCTACCGCCTCCAGACCGGCGCCTCCCCGCTCGCGCCGGTGCTGCGGCCCAGCGTCGCGGTCGGCCGCCACACCTTCGCGCTCGGCGGCGGCTCGGCGATGCCGGACACCGCCTACACCTACGTCGCCCTCGGCCTCGGGCTCTTCGTGCCGGTCGCCACGCCCAGCTTCGGCGTGGCCGGCGGGCTGCGCTACTACATCGTGACCGGGCTCGGCCAGGTCGGCGATTTCGGGTCCACCTGGACCGCCTGGGGCCTCGAGCTCAACCTCGGCCTGCGGCTCTACCTCGCGCGCGCCCTGGAGCTCTCGGTCGGCTACGCCTACGAGCAGGTCGAGATGACGTACCAGGGCATCGGCCACCTGGCCATCGAGCGCGGCATCACCAAGCCCCCGTCGAGCGGCTCCGACGTGTCCCACGGCGCCCGCGCCGGCGTGGCCTGGCACTTCTGACAGGGGGGGACGTTCCCGTC
>DASXVK010000496.1:0-16632 GCA_036504295.1 Polyangia bacterium | reverse complement strand
GTTCACCAACAACGTCTTCTACGGGCAGGTCTCGGCGATCGAGATTCTGCCCGCCGGTCAGCCCCACCTCCCCACGACGACCACGCCCGTGTGTGCGGACGGCCCGGTGGCGGCCGAGTGCAAGTGCGGCGCCGCCGTGGTCGCGACCGGCTACTGCTGCGCGGGCATGGCCCAGACCTCAGCCTGCGACACCACGGCGCCGACCATCAGCCTGACCGCGCCGGCCGCCGGCGCCACGGTGTCCGGCTCAGTCAACATCACGGCCAGCGCCGCGGACAATGTCGGCGTGATCGGCGTGCAATTCAAGCTCGACGGCGCCAATCTCGCCGCGGAAGACACGACGAGTCCGTACAGCGTTTCCTGGGCCACGACGACCGCGACCGACGGTCCCCATACCCTGACCGCCGTGGCCCGGGATGCGGCCGGCAACCAGACGATCGCCACCGGCGTGACCGTCACGGTGGCGAACGGGCCGCCGCCAAGTTGCCCCGCGGGCGATACGTGCTTCTACGTCGCGCCCGGTGGCGTCCTAGGGAATCCCGGCACCGTCGCGGCCCCCACGACCCTCGAGGGGGCCCGCACGCTCGTCCAGAACGCCAGCCGGGCCAACCCGGGCACCCTCCGCGTGATCCTGCGCGGCGGGCTCTATTCCCGGAGCGCGACCTTCACCCTGGGTGCCGCGGATTCCGGCTCGGCGGCCAACCCTGTGGTGTATGCCGCCTATCCCAATGAGACCCCCCGCCTGATCGGTGGGGCGGCCCTGCCCCCCGCCGCCCTCCACCTGGTCGATGGCACCGACCCGAACTGGTCGCGATTGGATCCGGCCACGCGATCCCAGATCTATGTCGCGGACCTCACGGCCTACGCTGCGAGCCTCGGGAACCTGACCAGTCGTTCCGATGCGGGCGGGTTCGTCAATCAGGCGCTGGAAGTCTTCGCGGATGGGGTTCCGCTCACGCTGGCCCGCTACCCCAAGGCGGTGGATCGCGACGTCGTGGATCTGGCACCCCACGCCACCATCCGCGTCACCGGGTCCATCACGCCGGACGCGACCGGTGATTATGCCTACAAGGGACTCGACAGCCTGGGACGGCCCTACTACCAGCTGGCCAAGGGCGGGAACGTCTGGTCCATCGCGGCGTCCGCCACCAGTCCCGACTGGCGACTCTCCAACCGCCCGGACCTGGGGGGCACCGGCTCGCTCACCTCCTGGGGCACCTGGGACACCTTCGCTGGACCCGCGGGCAGCTTTGCGCCGTTGTCCGGCGCCGCGGGCCTGGCCTTCCTGGCCCCGGCGGACGGTTCGAGCCCCGTGCCTGGATTCCTGCTGATCCGCGGCACGAATGGAACCACCCAGATCACGGCGCCCGACTCCCACCTGAGCCGATGGCGGGCCTCCGAGGCCATGTACTTCGGGCTCGGTTACTACAGCTGGTCCGGCAGCCACAGCGGGCTTGCATCCCTGGATCCCGTCACGGGGAGCCTGGTGCTCGCCGGCACTCCCACGTATGGGCTGCGCGCTGGTCAGCCCTTCTTCGTCTACAACCTGCTGGAAGAGCTCACGGCCCCGGGCGAGTACTTCATCGACCGCGGCAACGCCCGCCTGTACCTGCGCCCCGCGGGCGACGTGCCGCCTGCCGAGGTGCTGCTCTCCACCCTCCAGACGCCCATCGTGCAGATGTACAACTGCCAGTGGATCACCTGGCAGGGGGTCACGTTCGAGGCGGACCGGGACCGTTTGGTGTACGCCAATGTCTGCCAGAACGTGGCCTTCAGGAACTGCTCGTTCCGGAACGCTGGCGGCGACGGCCTCCTCCTGATCGGCTCCGCGAACCTCGTGGAGGCCTGCGATTTCAGGCACCTCGGCAAGGGCGGAGTCTATGTGAGTGGAGGAAGCCGGACGACGCTGACTCCCAGTGGCACCCTGGTCGAGAATTGCGAGATGCAGCGCTTCGGGCGGCTATTCTGGACCTACCAGCCGGGCATCAACATCGACTACACCAGCATGGGCATCACGGTCCAGCACAATGAGATCCATCACTCCCCTCATGCCGCCATTCTCTACGGCGGCAATGCGAACACCATGCGATACAATCACATTCATGATGTGACCCAGTGGACGAATGACGCCGGGGCCATCTACACCACGGGACGTGATTGGGGGACTCAGGGGAACGTGATCCAGTTCAATCTGATCCGCCACTGCGGCAGTCCCCTGGGCGTCTTCCAATCGGGCATCTACATCGACGGGGTCGGCAGCGGCGTCAAGCTCGAGGGGAACATCCTGTACCACGCGGCGCCGATGTTCGCCATCCAGCACAACGGCGGGCGGGACGTCGTGACCCAGTACAACATCATGTCGGGGCACTGGTACGGGGTGGACATCAGCAATGTGGCGTTCGAGGTCGTGAACCACACGGCCGGGTCGAGCTGGGATCTCCTCGGCAAGCTCATCGCCCTCAACTACCAGTCCCCGCCCTGGTCCACGACCTATCCGAACGTGGCCCAGATCCCCAACGACTGGTCCCTGATCCAGGGATCCCACTGGCTCGAACCCGAGGGATCGGTCTGCTATGGGAACCTCCAGCAGGGGCTGTCCCCCGACCTCTACCATCAGCACAACTCCTGGCCCTCCCTCGGTCAGCCAGTCTCGTATTTCAGCCAGGTCGGCGCGAACCTGAGCCAGGTGGATCCGCTGTTCACTGACCCGGCGAAGCTCGATTTCCGCCTTCAGCCCGCGAGTCCCATGTTCACCGTCCCGGGTTTCCCTGGCATCGACGTCGCGCGGATCGGCATCCAGCACTGATCCCTGCGTCTCGCGCCTCGGTCCGCCAGCCTCGCCGGTGGCGCGCTTCGCCCTCCGCCCAGGGCGCACCCGCGGGCGCCAATCGATGGGGTCGTTGAGCCGCGATAGCTGAGCAGGTTCAGGCGCCGGATCGACGCGCGGTTCGACCGCGACCACCCCGCCTACGACAGGTGGTGCAGCCACTTCAGCAGGAGGATGGCGATCAGGGCTCCCGGGCTCGCCGCCGGCACACGCTACGACCTCGCCGGCGGCGCGGAGGTGGGATCTGCGCGCCCGAAGATCGCGGGCGCGCGCGGTGCGCTAGTGACACCCGTGGGTGCTTTGTATCGACTGCAGCCAGATGTCCGCATCCACGGACGAATCGCCCGCGTCGAGGTTGAACGTCGAGGCATAGACGCCCGGGCACAGTTGGGCGGTGCCCGCCCCGGTGCTGACGACGTTCCCCCGCAGGGTGATGCCGTAGGCGCCGTCGACGTTGAGCGTGATGTAGCCGCCCCGCACCGTGTTGCGCGAGAGCGTTGCGCCGTGGACGGACTGCGGCGGGACGTACCAGGCGTGCGGGCCGATGTTGACGGCGTAGGAGCAGTCCCACCAGGGCTCACACGTGATGGTGTTGTCGCTGATGACGGCCCCGGTGAAGTCCCCTGAGGTCCCGCCGTTGAAGTTGTCGAGCATCATGCCGCCGAAGGCGTGCTGGCTCGACTGCCGGATCTCGTTGTACTGCGCGACGCCACCGACCATGCCGCCCATGATGAAGCCGACGTCCGAGTTGTCCCAGAACTTGTTGTTGGTCACCACGGCGTAGTTGCTGCTCAGGAGGGTCAAGCCGTCGGCCCAGAGCATGTTGGCCGTGGCCTGGCCGTTGCCGCGGAAGAGGCTGGCATTCACGCGCGCGTAGTCGCCGCTCCACTCGAGGCCGGTCCCGCAGACGGCGTTGATGGACGCCGAGCTCAGGAAGCCGCAGGAGGTGCAGCCGGAGAACTGAGCGTTGAAGCCGAGGCGGTTGTAGCCGCCCGTGCACGTGGCCCACGCCGTCGAGCCGACCCGTCCGGCGCGATTGCCGTCGATGATGACGTGATCGAGCGTGATGTTGTTGCCGGACGCGACGAGCAGCCCGCCGGCGCGATTCAGGCCGTACCCGCCCACGAGGCGGGCGCACCGCGCCGACGAGTTGAGGCACGTCCCCGCGCCGGCGGCGTTGGCCGTCTGGAGCGTGAAGTCGTTCTTGTTGATGGTGACTCCGGTCCCCTCGACGAGGTAGTTGCCGACGGGCAGGGTGAGGGAGGCCTGCCCGGAAATGCACTGCTGCAACGCGCCGGTCGCGGACGATCGTGCGGTGGGATCGGCATACTGCCCGCCGCACAGCGCCACCGGCGCGGGCCTGGGCGCGCACGTGGAGATCGTGGAGCCGATGAACCCGGCATAGCCGTCGACGATGACGCGCAGCTTCTGACTCTCGAAGCCGGCGGGACAGGCGCATGACCCGGTGTAGGGGTTGGCGCGCCGGCAGCCGTACCCGCCCGCGGCCGGGTCGTCCTGCTGGAACACGCCGCCGTAGGTAGTCGGCTGGGCGCCGACCTGGCCGCAGTAATAGAGGGTGGAGCCCAGGCGGCCGCCGCCATTATCGACGATGGTCCGCAGGGCCACGGCGGACGTGCCGCCCGGGCAGCTGCACGCGCCCGTGTAGGGGTTCGTCTTGCGGCAGCCGTAGCCGCCCGGGACGGCGTCATCCACCTGGTACGCGCCGCCGAACTGGTCGCGCACCTGGGGTAGACAGGTGGACACGTACCCGCCGTGCAGGCCCGCGCAGTCGTTGAGGACCCGCAAGTTGCCGTCGGCCACGAAGCCCGCCGGACACTCGCAGACCCCCGCGAGGTTATTGGGGTTCTGGCAGTCCGTGGCGCACCCCGGATCGCTCGTCTCGAAGCTGCCGCCGTAGGCGCTGGTCGGATCCAGCGTGTAGGTGGCCCCGGTGCAGGTGCTCCCGCCGTTGCAGTATCCGGCGCCGTTCGTGCAGGGCGCGCCGGCCGGAAGGTAGGTGCCGCTCGCGACGTCGCAGCACACGCCGCTCGTGCAGGTGCGATCGCCGGGGTCGATCAGCGCGCCGCTGGACGCGTTCGTGGTCTGCACCCCGTCGACGCAACCGACCGTCACGATGAGGCCGACAATCCCGCAGATCCGCCAAAGCCGCTTCCGCTGCTCCATCGGGGCATCCTCCTTCTCCGTCGTCGCGCCGCCTCCGTTGACGGCGTACTGGACGACGGCGCGCGTCTTATCACGGCACCACCACAACCTGCCGTTACTTGTGGTTACCTCTTGGCCGCGCCGGGTCGCCGTTGGCCCGGGAACACCGCCACGAACCACGGCGGACGGGGCATCTACGCCGTCGACCACACCAGCATCCCATCAGCGCCAACCCGCGGTCGGGGAACGGGATCCCGCCCTGCGGCCGGGCTGCGGCGGCGCCCCGCCCGCGCTCACCCCACCGGCGCCAGCGTGATCGTGCACACGAACGTCGTCGACGCGCCCGGCGCGAGCGTCACGGCGGTGCCGGTGCGCGCGGCCGTGACGAGGTCGTCGTAGTAGCCGGTCGACGGCTCGAGCGCGAGGTTGTGCTCACCCTTGAAGCCGCCGGCGTTGAGCCAGAGGCCGAGGTGCGGCACGGTGTCGCGCGGGAAGCGCAGGGTGTAACGCAGCCGCCCGTGGTTGAGCGTCACGCTCGCCTCGCCCGTGGTCACGCCGCCCGCCACCCAGAGCTTCTCGGTCGTACCCTTGGGCGGCAGCCGGTCGAGCCGGCACGGCTCGCCGGCGAGCGTCTGCGCGGCCGGGAAGGGCTGCTCGCTGCCGCGGGCGCCGAGGCGCGGGCTGTCGTGGGCGACCAGCACCCGGCGCGCGCCCGGCAGCTCGAGGCGGCTGTCGTCGTCGGCGGCGACGAGGCCGTGGAAGGCCCACAGGAACGCCGCCGGCGCGGCGCCGTCGTTGCGCACGCGGTAGCTCAGCAGCAGCCGCTCGCGCTCGATGCCGAGGCGCCGGGTGAGCGAGAGCGGGAGCGCGCGCGAGCGCACCGTCCCGACGAGCAGGTCGCCCTCCACCGACATGTCCCACGGCTGGCTCCACGCCTCGCCGTGGTCCGGCAGCGCGGCCCCCGCGAACGGCGGCAGCGGGTAGGCGCAGGCGTCGATGGTCGGGAACATCTCGTCGGCGCCGCTGGTGTCGTACTCGGCGAAGGGCGCGCCGTACGCGGGGCGGCGATAGGCACGCGCGGCCGGCTGGGACAGCACCTCGAAGCTCTGCGGCCGGTAGACGAGCGACGCGAGCTTGCCGCCGAGGTCGGGCAGCACGACGGCGCGCAGGAACGCGTTCTGCAGGACGATGGCAGGCGCTCCCAGATGCGTGGCGGGGATCAGCCCTGACTGCTCGAGCGGCACGGCACTACCCCCTCGTCAAGTTCGCTCTGCGCCCATGATAGCGCGATCGCGCGCCGTCGCGCGGGATGGCGGTCGGGGCCGCGGTTCAGCATAGTATAGCCGGCGCAGCTTCGCGGAGGGCACGCATGAGCGCAGAACGGACGGTCCTCGTCACCGGCGGCGCGGGCTACATCGGCTCGCACACCGTCGCCCGGCTCGTCGCGCGCGGGATCCCGGTGGTCGTCGTCGACAACCTGACGCGCGGCCACCGCTGGGCGGTGCCGGCGGGGGTGCCGCTCGTCGTCGGCGACATCGCCGACGTCGGGCTCGTCACGCGCACCCTGCGGCGCCACGCGGTGACCGCGGTCGTCCACTTCGCCGCGGCCAGCCAGGTCGGCGAGTCGATGCAGGAGCCGCGCCTCTACTACGCGAACAACGTGGCGGGCACCCTCCGGCTCCTCGACGCCATGCTCGGCGCCGGCGTCGAGCGCCTCGTCTTCTCCTCGACGGCGGCGGTGTACGGCGAGCCCGCGCGCGGGCCGATCGACGAGGACAGCCCGCGCGCGCCGACGAACGTGTACGGCCGCACCAAGCTCGTCATCGAGGACCTCCTCGCCGACTACGGCGCCGCGTACGGGCTCCGCTACGCGGCGCTGCGCTACTTCAACGCCGCCGGCGCCGACGAGGGCGGCGCCATCGGCGAGGACCACGACCCCGAGACCCACCTCATCCCGCTCGTGCTGCGGGCGGCGCGCACCGGCGCGCCGGTCACCGTCTTCGGCACCGACTACCCGACCCCGGACGGCACCTGCGTGCGCGACTACGTCCACGTGACCGACCTCGCCGAGGCGCACGTGCTCGCGCTCGAGGCCCTCGCGGGCCGGCCCGCGCTCACCTACAACCTCGGCAACGGCGCGGGCTTCTCGGTGCGCGCGGTCATCGAGGCGGCGCAGCAGGCCACCGGCCGGCCGATCCCGGTGCGCGAGGGGCCACGGCGGGCCGGCGATCCCGCGGTGCTGGTGGCGAGCAGCGAGCGCATCAAGCGCGAGCTGCTGTGGCAGCCGCGGCTGGGCGAGCTCGGGACGATCATCCGGACGGCGTGGGCGTGGGAGCAGCGCCGGCCCGGGCGGGACGCGGCGCGGTGACCGCCCCCGCTACGGGAAGGCCGAGAACGTCAGCGTGACCTGCAGGTCCGCCTCCGGCCCCTTCACCTGGAACGCGGCGGCCGTCGCGCCGCTCAGCACCACCTGGAAGTTGCCGCCGAGGAGCTTGGTCCAGTCCGTCGCGGCGACGCCGTTGACGGAGTCGAAGGTGGCGGTGCCGGCCACCGGCCCGGTGCCGGTCGGGGCTGGGATGACCCCCGCCGGGAAGGTGTTGTTGGTGTCGTTCATGAGGAAGGCCACCGTCGCGTCGCCGGCGAAGACCTGCTCGAGCGCGGTCACGCCCGTCGAGGTCGCGCCGAGCGTGAGGGTCACGCGGTCGAGCGTGATGCGCGCCGGGTCGCGGCCGAGCTTGGCGCGGGCGGCCTGCACGAACGCGCCGTAGGGGTTGCCGGACTCGGTCGTCACGTTCTTGCCGTCGTCGATCGTGGTCTTGGGGACGTCGCCCTTGACCTTGAGGTTGATCCCGACCGGGGCGGAGTAGTTGCTGGGGTCGTCGCCGCAGGCGGCCAGCAGCAGGCACAGCGGCATGAGCGTCGCGTACATCCGGGTCATGACTACCTCCTCGGGGCAGCGGTGTCGGTGGCGCCGTGCACGCGCGGCAGCTCGTCGCGCAGCGGCAGCACCAGGATCTCGATGAAGGGCGCGCCGCCCGGCTGCTCCGGGAGGCGCGCGGTGGCGGCGAGGCGGGCGCCGGCGAGGCCGGTGCCCTCGAGCAGCCGCAGCACCTCGGCCGCGCGGCCGGCGGCCACGGTCCACGGCGACGGCGGCGGCGGGCCCTTCGGCGTGCGGGCGCGCGCGGGGCGCGCCTTCCGCTTGGCCATGCCCGTGACGGCGGCGGCCGCCGCGACCGGGGCGGCCGCCGCGACCGCGACCTCGGCGGCGATCTCGAAGCGGCCGGGCAGCTCCTTGAGCCCCTCGGCCACCGCCCACACCAGCGGCGCGGCCTCGGCGCGGAACGCGCCCTTCGCGTCGAACAGCGCGCGCTCGGCCAGGCGCACGACGATCTGCCCGGCGCGCACCTCGACGTAGGTCTCGACCGTGTGCTGCGAGGCGAGGGTCGCGAGCAGGCGGCGCAGCTTCTGGAACGTCGCCGTGCGGCTCGCCTCGGCGCGCTCGAAGCGGTGCATCATCTCGACCCGCTGCTGCACGGTGCCGCCGGTCATCTCGACCTTGAAGCCCAGGTCGCCGAGCAGCTTCTCGATGGCCTGGTTCTGCTTCAGCAGGGCGTCGTAGCGCCCCACGAGGACGTCGATCTCGCGGGTCAGGGCCGTGAGCTTCTCGCCGACCGCGTGTTGCTGCGGGCAGGCCGGCGCCGGGCCCGGGGCGGCCCCGCACCCGGCGAGGGCGGCGAGGGTCAGGGCGGCGAGCGGGCGGGCGAGGCATCGCGGCATCATCAACCCCAGATCCCCGCCTGAGCTTTCCGGCGCATGAGGAGCACGAGGAAGAACGGGCCGCCGATCATCGCGGTGAGCACGCCGACGGGGATCTCGGCGGGCGCGAGGACCGTGCGGGCTATCGTATCACACACCGTGAGGAAGGCCGCGCCGCCGAGGATCGACGCGGGCAGCAGCACGCGGTGATCGGGGCCGAGGATCTGGCGCAGGGCGTGCGGCACGACCAGGCCGACGAAGCCGATGGGCCCGGCGACCGAGACCACGGCCCCGACGATGAGCGAGGCGGCGAGGTAGACGGCGCGCGTCGTCGCCGCGACCTCGACGCCGACGGAGGCCGCGGCCTCGGGGCCGGCGGCGAGCGCGTTGAGATCGCGCGCGCGCCACTGCAGCACGGCGAGGCCGACCAGCAGCGGCGGCGCCTCCTGCCACAGCACCGCGGGCCGCATCACGTCGAGGCCGCCCATGAGCCAGCGGACGATGCGGTAGGACTGCGAGTAGTCGGCGCTGTACTGGACGAACATCATGAAGGCGCCGGCGACGAAGCTCATGGTGACGCCGGCGAGGAGCAGGGTCGCGGGCGGCAGCGCCCGGCCGATGCGGGCGATGCGGTAGACGGCGGCGACGGTGCCGGCCGCGCCGGCGAAGGCGCAGGCGGGCAGGGCCGCGGCGCCGACCGCGGCGTCGAGGCCGAGCCGGATCGCGAGCACCGCCCCGAGCGCGCCGCCGGAGCTGACGCCGAGCGTGTAGGGGGTCGCGAGCGGGTTGCGCAGGACCGCCTGGAACGCGACGCCGGCGGCGGCGAGGCCCGCGCCGGCGAGGGCGGCGGCGAGGACGCGCGGGAGGCGGTAGATGAGGAGGACCTGGGCGTCGGGGTTCTGGGCCAGCGGGCGCGTGCGGTCGAGGGCGCGGCCGAGGTGGAGCGGCGTCGCGCCGATGAACGGGGCCACCAGCACGACCCCGAGCGCCACGAGCGCGAGCACGATCAGCACCAGGGCCGCGCGGCCCCGCGTGAGGTGACGCAGCGGCGCCGGCGCCGTCACCGCAGCGCCACCGGGACGACGAAGGGCAGGTCGGCGCCGGGCACGCGGGCGACGTGGAAGCGCACGCCGAAGGCCGCGCTCACGGCCTCGCCCCCGAGCACCGCGAGCGGCGCCCCGTCCGCGACGACGCGCCCCGCGCTCAGGCACACCACCCGCTCGCACAGCCGCGCCGCCACCGAGAGGTTGTGCGTGACCAGGACCACCGTCGTGCCGCGCTCCGCCCGGCCGGCCGCGAGCGCGCGCGCGAGGGTCAGCTCGTGGGCGGCGTCGAGCGCGGCGGTCGGCTCGTCGAGCAGGATGACCTCGGTCTCCTGGCAGAACGCCTGGGCCAGCACCACGCGGCGGCGCTCGCCGCCGGACAGCTCCCCGAACCGCCGGTCGCGCAGGGCCCACATGTCCGTCCGCTCCATGGCCGCGCGGGCCAGCGTGAGGTCGTGGGCGTCCTCGAGCGCGGCCGGGCCGTGGTGCGGGTAGCGGCCCATGAGCACCACCTCGCCGACGGTGAACGGGAACTCGAGGCTGTAGTCCTGCGGCACGTAGGCGATGGCCCGGGCCAGCTCGCGGCGCGGCCGGCCCGCGAGCGGCGCGCCGGCGAAGCGGATCGTGCCCGCGCCCGGGGCGGCCAGTCCGCCGAGCAGGCGAATCAGCGTCGACTTGCCCGCGCCGTTCGGCCCGACGATGCCGACGATCGTGCCGGCCGCGAGGTCCAGGTCGAGGCCGCCGGGCCCGCCGAGCGCGGCGCGCGCGCCGTAGGCGAAGTGGACCGCGCGCAGCTCGTAGAGGGCCATGAGACGGGGGCAGCGTAGGGCGGGGCCGCAGGAGCGTCAAGCGCACCCGCGGCCCGTCACTCCGCCGCCCCGGCGAGCAGCCCCTCGCCGCTGATGAGCGACTGCACCACGCGCGCGCAGTCGATGACCGCGCGCGAGAGCGGGTCGCGCTCGAGCCGCAGGCTGATCGTCGGCCCGGGAGCGCCCGCGGTGGGATGGCGGCGGTAGTGGCGCAGCCCGACCGGCGCCCCGGCGGCCGCGGCGTACGCCAGCACGAGGACGGGGCGGGCCGGCTGGCGCGCGGCGAGCGTGAGGGTGCGGCCGATCTCGAGCAGGCCGGCGAGGTCGAGGCCGGAGCCGTCGAGGGGCGCGGCGACGAGGAGCGGCGGGCCGGCGGCCGCGCGGGTCGGGCGGTAGAGGGCGACGGCGTTGAAGCCGTGGGCCGGCCGCGGCACCAGGCGGACCTGCGCGCGCACGCGCATCGGCAGCACCGGGCGCGCGGCGCCGGGGCCGCCGGCGGCGGCGAGGAGCTGCTCGCAGGCGGGCGGGGCCAGCGCGAGCAGCAGCTTCAGCTCGGTGGCGGGGGCGGCCGCGGGCAGGGCCGCGGGCGACGTGGGCACGGCGTCGTCCGCCAGCCGCACCGTCGGGCGCTGGAGGCGGCGTTGCGCGGCCGTGTAGGTGTCGCGCGCCTGCGGGCCGCGGGGGCACAGCATGGCGGCGTGCGCGCCCCGCGCCGCGAGCGCCCGCGCCGCGGCGGGCGCGCGGTCGAGGTCCTGCGGCGTGCGCACCGGGATCAGGCCGACCCGGCCCTTGGCCCAGCCCGCCCCGTCGCCCGGGGGCCCGTCGACCAGGGCCAGCTCGGCGTCGACGAGAACGCGGGTGTTGCCGCGCGCCTCCAGCACCGTGTAGTCCCGCTCGTCCATCAGCGTGAGCTGCACGTTCCCCGTCGCGAGCACGACCGAGGGCTGGCGGGGCTCGTCGACGCGCAGCGGCACGTCCTGGAGGAAGGTGCCGCGGTCGCCCGCCGGGGTGAGCCCGGCCGACTGCAGCTCCGCGGCCATGAAGTGGGCGGCCCGGTCGGCGCCGGGCTGGGCGGCGGCGCGGCTGCCGAAGCTCTCGGCGTCGAGCATCCAGGCGCGGGCGCGCAGGGCCTCGAGCCGCACGCTGCGGGCGAGGTCGCAGTCGACCACGTCCGGCGCCGGGCACGAGGAGCGCCAGCCGTGGGGGCACCCGGCCGCGAGCACGGCCGCGAGCGCGACGAAGGCGAGGGGGAGTCGAGGCATCGGGCGGAATTGTAGCCGCTGCTCCCGCTGGCGCCAAAGGGTCGCGCGCGGCCGTCGCGCTAGTTGGCGGCGGCCACCAGGTCGAGCGCCAGATCCCCGAGCTCGTAGACCCCCGCCGGGGTCAGGAACGCCCCCGCGCGCGTCGCGGTGAGGCGCGCCGTGACCGCGCCCGCGCGGTCGGTGAAGAGCGCCACCCCCAGCTCCACCGTGATGCGCTGCGGCGCGAGCGGCACGAAGTCGTCGTCGGGACCGAGCAGCGCCCAGTGCAGCTCGAGGTCGGCCGTGACCACGGCCGTCGCGGCGCCGTCGTCCAGTGACCACGTCGCCGCCGCGGCGGCCGACTCGGGCAGGTGCAGGGCGAGGTCGGTCAGGTGCAGCCCGTCGGGCGGCAACGCCTCCCGCTCGATCTTGAGGTCCTTGAGCGCCAGGTCGAGCGCCTCGATGACGAGCGTGTCGCCCCCGTCGGCGCGCAGCGCCAGGCGGCCGTCGCGCGCCCGCAGCTCGGTGCGCTGCGACCGCCCGTCGCCGGCGCGCTCGTGCGCGGTGAGGCCGACGCGGCTCGCGGCCAGGTCGACCCGCAGCGAGAGCGTCTCGGTCACGCGGCCCCGGGTGGTGCCGGGCGCCGCAGCGAGGCTCCCGCACGCGCCGAGGAGGTGCGCCAGCAGCACCGCCCCGAGGAGCCCGCGGCTGCGCGCCGCTATGACGCTGCGTGTCATCCTGATATCACGTGTAGCTTTCCTAACGCGATGTGTCAAGGGCGCGCTGGCGGCGACACGTCCATGCGACGCCGCGCGCGTGAGCGACACATGGGTGTGTCGCCGGGATCCGCGCCGGGCTGGCATAACCGTGCGAATCCGCGGGATCTTGGCAGGGGCGCGGAGCTGGCACGCGGGCTGCTTTAGGTCCCTCGCGTGACCCTGACGACGACCCCAGCCCCGGAGGCGCCCATGACCACCAAGTCCCTCGCTGTCGCGTTTGCCCTCATCGCGCTCACCTGCGGCGCGGCCCTGACCGCCTGTGACGGCACCGCCCGCCCGACCCCGCCCGACGACACCACCCACGGCACCGTGCTCCGGTCCCAGCAGCAGCGGAACACGGCGCCGGACACCACGCCGGCCGAGCTGCAGGCCCTCGCCCACGGCAACACCACCTTCGCCTGTGAGATGTACCAGCAGCTCCGGCAGCAGCCGGGCAACCTCTTCTACTCGCCGCAGAGCATCTCGCAAGCCCTCGCCATGACGTACGCCGGGGCGCGCGCCGGGACCGAGACCCAGATGGCGGACGTGCTCTCGTTCGCGCTCACGCAGGAGCGGCTGCACCCCGCGTTCAACGCGCTCGACCTGGCGCTCGCGAGCCGCGGCCAGGGCGCCCAGGGCGCCGACGGCGCGGGCTTCCGGCTGCACCTCGTCAACGCCATCTGGGGCCAGCAGGGCTACGGCTTCCTCGCGTCGTTCCTCGACGTGCTCGCGGTCAACTACGGCGCCGGCCTGCGGCTGCTCGACTTCGCCCGCGCGCCCGACGCCGCGCGCGTCACCATCAACGACTGGGTCAGCCAGGAGACCGAGGGCAAGATCAAGGACCTGCTCGCGCCCGGCACGGTCACGGGCGGCACCCGCCTGGTCCTGACGAACGCGGTCTACTTCAACGCCCAGTGGCAGAACGTCTTCCCGAAGGAGCTCAGCCACGACGGCGCCTTCCAGCTCCTCGACGGCAGCAGCGTCACGGTGCCGATGATGACGAACCTCACCGACGTCGGCCACGCGACGGGCGCGGGCTTCCAGGCGGTCGATCTGCCCTACGACGGCGGCGAGCTCGCGATGACGCTCATCGTGCCCGACGCGGGCCGCTTCGCCCAGGTCGAGGACGGGCTCGACGGCGCCGCCCTCGAGGCGGTCGTCACCGGCCTCGCGCCCGCCTCGCTCTCGCTCACGATGCCCAAGTGGACCGTCGACACCAAGCTCAGCGTGAAGCAGCAGCTCAGCGGGCTCGGCATGACCGACGCGTTCGACGGCGCCCGCGCGGACTTCACCGGCATCAACGGCGGCGTCGAGCCGCTGTGGATCGACGACGTCATCCATCAGGCGCACGTCATGGTCAACGAGGACGGCACCGAGGCCGCGGCCGCGACCGCGGTCGTGATGGTGGGCGGGTCGATGCCCGGCGACGCCGTCACCGTCGACCGCCCCTTCATCTACGTGATCCGCGACGTGGCGACTGGTACCATCCTCTTCGTGGGCCGGGTCGTGAACCCGCTCGGCTGAGCAGCGCGATGCGCACGGAGCAGCGACAATGACGATCCTCGGGCGCCTCGCCCCGCTGCTCCTCCCCGTCCTCGCCGGCTGCGCCGCCCCGACCACCGCCGTGCAGCTCGTCCTCACCACCACCCCCGACCTCTGCACCCCCGCCGACCTGCTCGCGCAGGTCGCGACGGTCGCGGTGGTCGTCGCCGCGCCCGGCGGGCTCGCGGGCGTGACCGCGCCGGGCCCGACCGAGGGCGGCGGCACCGCCGCGGACCTCGACGGCGACGGGGTGCTCGAGGTGCTCTTCCAGGCGCCCCCGCTCGGCGGTCCGGAGCTGCCCATCCTCGAGCTGGGGCTCGCGCACAACGCCGGCCGCGAGCTCACCTTCCGGGTGCTCGGCTTCCCCGCGGGCGCGGACCTCGACCCGGCGCGTGCCGTCGCCATCGGCGGCGTGACCGCGACCGTGGCGCCGGGCGAGGTGCGGCGGGTGGGCACGCCCTTCAACCTGCGCGCGGCGGCGCGGCCGCCCAAGGTCGTCCTGGCGCTGCCGCCCGACGGCGCCGCGGACGTGCCCCAGAACCTGCGCGCCGTCACGGTCATGCTCTCGACGGTGGTCGACGCGGCGTCGGCCGCCGCGGCGACGCGCGTGCTCGCCCCCGACGGGCACGCGCTGACCCTGACGACCGCGCTCGACACCCTGAGCTACGCGAGCGCGGGCGGCGCCGCCGAGCAGCGGTCGCTGCTCACGCTCACCCTCGCCGAGGGGCTCACGCTGCCGGGCCAGTACACCATCGCGGTCGGGCCGGGGATCGTGAGCGCGCTCGGGCGCCGCTTCGACCAGGACCCGGCGACCCTGGCCGAGGACGGCTTCACCAGCCGCTTCACGGCCGCCCTCACCGTGGGCGGCGGCGGCCACCCGTGCGAGATGTGCACGGCCGGCTACGAGTGCGACGCGGCCGAGACCGGCTGCGTCCCGCTCCTCGACTGCGCCGCCGCCTGCGCCCCCGCCTACGTCTGCGACCCCGCCGCCGCCGTCTGCGTCGAAGACTGCCGCACCTACGGCGCCTGCGACTGCGACCCGCAGACCGGCCTCTGCCGGGGACACGCAGCCCCCCAGTAACCAGCCGTACGCACGGGCGTTTTTGCCCACACCGCGCATTTCGCTCGGCGCCGGAAACGGGCGTGATTCCGACGGCTTGGACGAAATGCGCGGTATGCTCGAAAAGACCTGTGGTGTCGCTTGCTTACGGGGGGGCTGCGTGTCCCCTACAGATCGCCGATGGGGATGACGCCGGTCTCGTGGGCGCGGGAGTGGACGGCGGCCCAGGTGATCGCGGCGGTGCCGCCGGCGACGACGGCGACCGACGCCCAGAACCACCAGCTCCGGTACCACGGGCGCCGCGCCGCCGGGGGGAAGAGGCGGTGGGCGAGGGCCGCGGCGTAGTGGTCGACGCCGTGGCCGCCTTGCACCGTCTCCTGCACGTCCTGGAGCGTGAGGCCATCGGCGCTGCGCACGAGGCGGCCGCGCACGAGCCGCAGGTCGCCGAGTCCCGCGAGGCCGAGCGCGAGGACGAGGTCGGCCGGCACGCGCCGGCCCACGCCGGCGAGGCAGGCGTCGGACTCGCGGCACCGCGCCGGCCCCGCGGCCGCGCCCTCGAGACCGGCCGCCACGCGCGCCGGCGGCGCCGGGCGCGCCGCGCCGCCGGCCTCGACGGCGCGCCACACGGCGGCCTCGAGCGCCGCGCCCTCGCCCGGCGGGAGCCCGAGCGTGTCGACCGGCATCACCGCGACCGACGGCGCCAGGCGCGGCGGCGCGTGCCCGCAACCGAGCACCAGCGCGCACGCGCCGGCCAGCGCAACCACGGCCGCTGCCCTAGCGCTCGACGATCGCCGCGATCTCATTGAGCTCCCGGTTGGCCTGATCGTAGCGTCCCGTGAGCGAGGACGACAGCGCCTCCTGGCTGAGGCGGCGCAGCCGCTCCTGCACGTCCGCGGGCAGCGCGCGGCCGGCCATCCGCCGGCCGAGGCGCTCGAGCTTCGCCCCCACGAAGCCGCGGTCGACGGCGACGGCCTGCGCCTGCGCGGCGCGCGCGTCGAGCGCGGCGGCCGGCGGGAGCTCGCCGCGCGCGACCCGGGCCGCGAGCTCCCGGCGCGTCGCGGTCAGCGCCGGCGCGTCGGTGGCGAGGATGCCGCGCCGCGCGAGCCCGCGATCGATCTCGGCGAGCCGCGCGCGCGCCGCCGCGAGCGCGCCCGTCGGCGTCTCCGCTCCGGCCGCCCCGGGGCCGCCGGGCGCCGCCCTGGTGGGCGCTGGCGCCGCCGCGACGGGGGCCCGCGGTGGCGGCGCGGGGGCCGGGGGCGCCGGGGCCGCGGGCGGGCGCGTCGGCGCGGCGGCCGCGGCCGGCCCCGGCAGCGCCAGCGGGCCGCTCGGCGCGGCGGCGGCCGGGAGGTGCCGGGGCGTGGCCGCGCGGTCCGCGCGGGCCGCGACCGGGGCGGCCGCGCCGAGCCCGGGCGCGCTGGCCGGCACGGCCGCGG
>DASXVK010000495.1:0-2617 GCA_036504295.1 Polyangia bacterium | reverse complement strand
AGGGCGGCCCGGCCTACGAGGACTTCATCCAGACCGACGCGAACATCAACCCCGGCAACTCGGGTGGCCCGCTCGTCAACCTCAACGGCGAGATCGTCGGCATCAACACCGCGATCAAGATCTCGCAGTTCGGCAACACCGGCATCGGCTTCGCGATCCCCTCGAACATGGCGCGCAACGTCGCCGATCAGCTCCGGTCGCAGGGCCGCGTGCGCCGCGCCTGGCTCGGCGTCAACATCCAGAACGTGACGCCCGACCTCGCCCGCGGCCTCGGCCAGAACGCGCCGCAGAAGGGCGCGCTCGTCGCGCAGGTGACGCCCGGCACCCCGGCGGAGCAGGCGGGCCTGCAGGCCGGCGACATCATCACGACCGTCGACGGCCACCCCGTGGCCGCGAGCAAGGACCTGCAGCGCATGGTCCTCGACCGGCGCATCGGCCAGAAGGTCGAGCTCGGCGTGTGGCGCCAGGGGCGGCAGACGAGCGTCGGCGTCACGACGGGCGAGTTGCCCGACGACGCCGGCGCCATCGGCCGGCGCGCCCCCGGCGGCGGCGACGGCAACGCCCCGTCCTCGTTCGGGCTCGAGCTGCGCAGCCTCACCCCGGAGCTCGCGCAGCGCCTCAACGTGCCCGCGAGCCGCGGCGGCGCGGTGATCACGCAGGTCACGCCCGGCAGCCCCGCCGACGAGGCCGGCCTCGCCCAGGGCGACCTCGTCATCGAGGTCGACCGCCACCCGGTGCGCACCGCCGACGAGGCCGCGCAGCTCCTGCGCCAGAACCGCGGCGACGGCCACATCCTGCGCGTCCGCCGCGGCGACGCGGTGCTGTTCGTGGTGCTGCGGAAGTAGCCGCCCTCCGGCGCGCGGGGTGGGCGGCGCGGCCGCCCCGCGCTGACGCCCCCGCGCCGCGGTCTCGCCGCACGCCCCCGCCGCGCCCCCGCGCCCCCCCGACGCCGAGCACCCCGCAGCCGAGCATCCCCCGGTCAGATCACCGGACTCGCGTGATGCTGGCGGGCATGCGCGCGCATGCTGCGCCAGATCACACCGTCGGTGTGATCTCGTGGGGGATGCGCGAGGTCGCGCCGGGCCGGCGCGATGGCTGGGCGTGGGAGCTGGTCGCGTGCGGGATCGAGGCGGGCAGTCGTGCGCCGCCCGCTACTTCCCCTTCACCTTCACGCTCTGGATGACGACCGGCTCGACCGGGACGTTCGCGTGTGGCGGCTTCGTCGTCGTCGGCACCGCGGCGATGGCGTCGACGGCCTCCATGCCCTTGAGCACCTTGCCGAAGACCGCGTAGCCGAAGCCCTGGGGCGAGTCGTCGCGGTGGTCGAGGGCGACGTTGTGCTTGAGGTTGATGAAGAACTGGCACGTGGCCGAGTCGACCATCGGCTTGCGCGCGTAGGCGAGGGTGCCGCGCTCGTTGAGCAGGCCGTTGCCCGCCTCGTTCTTGATCGGCGCGTCGGTCGGCCGCTCGGTCATCTCCGGCGAAAACCCGCCGCCCTGGATCATGAAGTCCGGGATGACGCGGTGGAAGATGGTGCCGTCGTACTGCTTCTTGTCGATGTACGCGAGGAAGTTCTTCACCCCGATCGGCGCCTTGTCGGCGAAGAGCTCGAGCTCGATCGTGCCCTTCGACGTGACCATCTCGATGATCGGGTTGCCGCCGGTCACGGCGCCGCTGCCCTTCCCGGGCGCGCCGCCGGGCGTCTTCGAGCTGCAGCCGCCGATCGCGAGGGCGAGGACGCAGGTGGCGAGGAGCATGTTCCGCATGTGTGGGCCTCCGTGGAAGTCGCGCGACAGCCTAGCCAAGCGGCGGGCGGGGGGCAAGGCGAGCGGGCGCGGGACCGGCCGCAGCGAGCGCGCCGGCCGCGGCTGCCTCGGCGCCGCCGTAGTCCGCGGGTGGGGGCGCCCGTTCAGAGACTCAACACCAGCCGCACCCCCTCCTCGACCGCGCGCAGCCGGCGCAACGGCAGTGCGCCCACGCGCTCGGTCAAGAAGCGCTTGTCCACCGTGAGCACCTGGGACGCGTTCGCGACCGAGTCGCGCGGCAGCCCCGTATCGCGCCGGCGGCAGAGCACGTTGCCGGGGGCCGCGGCCAGCCGCAGGTTCGTGGTGAGGGCGACGATGACCGTGGTGCCGATGCTGCTCTCATTGAAGTCGTTCGACTGCAGGACGAGCACCGGCCGGCGATAGCCGGGGCCCGATCCGAGCGGCGCGTCGAGGGAGGCCCACCACACCTCCCCGCGCCGCATCACCAGTCCTCGCGCGGGAGCGAGGCTGCCTGCATCGCGGCGAGGTCGCGGTCCAGCCCCGACGGCTCGACCGCGTAGACGGCGTCGAGGGCTTCCCTGACGCCGAGGGCGCGGTGCCGCTTCACGTAGTCGGCGACGGCCTCGGCGTAGAGCTGGCTGCGCGACATGCCGAGTCGCTTGGCCGTGCGCTCGGCCGCCTCGAAGACGGCATCCGGAATGGAGATCGCGGTCTTCATGATCGGAAGTATAACCAGGTTATACCTCGACGGCAAGCCGGGGCCGCCGGGGCTTCCACGAGGAGACGACTTGCCTCCGCTCTGCTGGACTCCTACCTTTGCCGGTGTGGGTCCTGACGCGGTCCGAATCCTC
>DASXVK010000494.1:0-5856 GCA_036504295.1 Polyangia bacterium | reverse complement strand
CCCGCCGCGTACACCACCGGGTTCGAGACGCTCTGCAGGTGATCGTCGACCACGACGCCGCGGCGGTCGCGCTCCACCCCGCCCACGGCGCAGTCCAGGTCGTCGATGTCCGGCACGCGGCCGGCGCCGTGGACGACGAGGTCGGCCGCCACCGTCCGCGTGCCCGCCGGCGTGCGGGCGAGCACCGCGTAGCCGTCCGCGGCGGGGCGAATCGCCTGCGCCTCGGCCTCGAGCACGACGTCGATGCCGAGCTGCCGGCTGTGCTCGACGAGCCGCGCCACCAGGTCCGGGTCGAACCCCGCCAGCGGCCGCCGGCTGCGGTGCAGCAGCGTGACCTGCGCCCCCGCCCGCACCGCGACGTGCGCCAGCTCGAAGCTCACGTACCCGCCGCCCACGAAGACGAGGCGGGCCGGCAGCTGCTCCAGCTCGAGGAACGTGTCGCTCGGCGCGAGGTGCTCGTGGCCCTCGAGGGGCAGCTCCGCCGGCCGGGCCCCGGCCGCGACGACGACGTGCCGCGCGTCGAGCTCGTCCTCGCCGACGCGCAGCGCCGTCGGGCGCACGAACCGCGCGCGCCCGTGGATCACCGCGATCCCGGCCTCGCTGAAGGCGCGCTCGCGAGCGGGCGTGACCGGGTCGGTGAAGGTCCGCTTGAAGCGCGCGAGGGCCGGCCAGTCGATCGCGAGCCCCACCGGGCGCAGCCCCTTGTCGCCCAGGCGGCGGGCCCGCTCCGCGGCCTCGGTCACCTCGTACAGCACCTTCTTGGGCTCGCACCCGCGCAGCGCGCACGTGCCGCCGAAGGGGCGCGAGTCGACCACCGCGACGCTCCAGCCCGCCTCCCGGCAGCGCTGCGCGACGGTGCTGCCCGCCACCCCGCTGCCGATCACCACGAGATCGAATGCCGTCCGCCGCATGACGGGCAGATGCTCGACGGGGGGGCGTTCGCTTCAGGGGGGCGGGCAGCCGTCAGTCGACGCCCGCGTCCACCAGGACGTCCGGTCCGGCGTCGAATTGATGGCCGCACCACTCCTCGTACCGGCAGCTGAATGCGCCTCCATAGCAGTTGCAGATGTGGGCGTTGACGCTCGGCAGGCACTCGTACTCGACGTACTCACAGGTTAGCGGCCCCACGCACGCCGTCCCGTCCCGCGGCACCTCCGCCGGGCACTGCGTCGCCGCCCCGTCCGGCGTCGCCCCGTCCGGCGCCGCCGCGTCCGGCACCCCGCCGTCGCGGGGAGCGGTCGCGGTTTCCTGACAGGCGCTGCCAAGGAGCGCAAGCACGACGAGCGCAGCACGACGCATGGAACCCCTCCTGGACCGGCGATCATGAGCGTCGCACGCCCCGGCCCAGGGCGCAACGGGGGGCGCTTGCGCACTCCCCGGGGTGAATGGGACCCGGGGAACGCCGTCTAACGCCGGGTGCAACGAGTCGCGTTCGAAAATCCCCTGTAATTTGACATCTGCGTAGCTGGCCGTGATCGTTGGGGTTGACGGGGGCAGGGGTGAGACGGGTCGTGGTGGGGTGCAGGGGTGGCACCGCTCGCTCTCGGAAAGGAGCATCGGATGAACGCTCGCCTGGATCTGACGAAGATAGTGGCGGTGGTGGCGCTCGCGCTCGGGCTGTCGGCCGCGGGGTGCGGCGGCGACAGCGGTGTCGGCCCGAATCTCGACGCCGGCCTGACTGACGGCCGCGGCGCCGACGGTCCCGCCGTCGTGGACGGGTGCGCCAACGCGGCGGCCCTGCGCGCGACCTGCAGCCAGACGCTGCCCGCGCGCTTCGACCAGTCGACCGTCCTGGAGGCGGGGTGCTACCTCGCCGCGACCTCGCCCACCATCGCGAGCGGCGTCACCCTCACGCTGTCGCCGGGCGTGACCATCATCTTCGCCGCCGGCACGGACCTCGGGATCAGCGCCGACCAGGTGCTCCTCGCCCAGGGGACCGCGGAGCACCCCATCTGCCTGACGGGCGCCACGGCCGAGCGCGGCGCCTGGACGGGGCTGCGCTTCGACGGGACCGCCAACGTCTCGAAGCTCGACTACGTGACCGTGGAGTACGCCGGCAACACGAGCCTGACGCACGACGCGGACTCCGCCGCGATCAAGGCCACGGCGGACAGCCGGGGCGTGCGGCTGGAGCTCACCAACAGCACCCTGCGCGAGAGCGCGGGCTGGGGCCTCTACCTCACCGGCAGCGCCAAGGTCACGGCGTTCGCCAACAACGTCCTCACGAAGAACACCCTCGGCCCCGTCAGCGTGGACGGCGAGGTGACCGGCGTGCTGGACGCCGCCTCGAGCTACGCGGGTAACGACGTCGACCAGATCCACGTCCGGCCGTATCACCTCTCCACCGCCGCGACCTGGGCGATCACGGAGGTGCCCTACTTCCTCGCCGCGGGGCTGCGGGTGCTGGTCGAGTGGACGCTGGCGCCCGGCGTGACCTTGATCATGGACGACGGCACGGGCCTCACGATCGACGGCGACGCCGCCGCCCTCACCGCCGTCGGCACCGCCGAGAAGCCGATCCTCATCACGGGGGCGACCAAGACCCGCGGCTCGTGGGGCGCGCTCGTCTTCAGCTACACGCAGAACCCGAAGAACCAGCTCAGCTACGTCACCGTCGAGTACGCCGGCAGCGGGGTCGGCCAGGACGACGTCGCCGACGTGACGATGACGGCCGACAGCCACGGGGTGCGGCTCAGCATGTCGCACTGCACGCTGCGCGAGAGCAAGGGCCACGGCTTCGCCGCCCGCGGCGGCACGCTGCCGGTGTTCGAGGCCAACACCATGACCCACAACACCCTCGGGCCCGCCTCGGCCGACTCCGAGGTCGTGCACCAGCTCACCCCGAGCTCGACCTACACCGGCAACGACGTCGACGAGATCGCGGTGCACGCCTACAGCATCCAGCAGGCGGTCACGTGGGAGGATCTCGGCGTGCCCTACAACCTCGACTTCGGCCTGCACGTCGAAGCGCACTGGACGATCGCGCCCGGGGTCACCCTCATCATGGGTCAGCACGCGCTCATCTCCGTCAGCCGGGACGAGTACGCCCTCGACGCGGTCGGCACCGCCGCGAAGCCGATCACCTTCACCGCGGCCGAGCCCACCAAGGGGTTCTGGAACGGCATCAACTTCGACAACACGCTCGGCGCCAACCGGCTCGACTACGTGACCGTCGAGTACGGCGGCGGCAACCCGGCCCCCGGCGAGGTCTACACCAGCGGCGACAGCCACGGCGTCGCGGTGACGATCACGAACAGCACCATCCGCCACAGCAACACCTATGGCCTCTGGCTCGGCGGGAATTTCCAGGGCACCATCGGCGCCGGCAACAGCTTCAGCGACAACACCTCCGGCGACGTCTGCCACTGGGTGAGCATGACCTGCCAGTAGCTCCGCGGCCGCCCGGCGACACGCCCACCTGATCCCCCGTCCGCAGTAACTCCGCGCACTCCGGACCGCCGCCGTTGTCCAAGGACCCATGGCGAGCGTGACCACCCTCCGTATCGGCGCCTGCGCGCGACTCGGGGCCCTGGCAGCGTTGGCGACGATCTTCGTGGGCCCCGTGGCCGCGGGCGCGCCGGCGCCGAGCGGCTTCGAGCTCGCCCTCCACGGGAGCACGGACGTCTACGCCGGCCGGGCGGCGCGGCTGCGCGGCAGCGTCTACCGGGTGCACGGCCTGGCGGAGCTCACCGCGCTCGGCGGGGCGCGCGTGCGGGCGCGCGTCGTCGCCCCCGCCGGGGGGGCGCCCGCGGGCGCGTGGCGCGAGGCCCGGGCCGACCAGCGGGGGCTCTTCCAGGTCGAGGTCGACGTCCCGGAGCTCCGGACGCGGGCGCGGCTCGAGGTGACGGTCGGCGACGAGCACGCCGAGCGGCGCTTCGGCTTCGACCTCCGCGTCCGGCCCGCCTTCAGCCTGGACCTGCGCACCGATCGGGTGCTCTACGAGCCCGGGGAGGCGATCCACGTCTGGGCGCGGCTGCGTGACGCACAGACCGGCCGGCCGCTGCCCGGGCAGCGGATCGTGCTCACGGTGCCGGGCACCGCGGTCCGGGAGTGGGCCGTGGTCACGGACGCGAGCGGGGTCGGCGCGCTCGCGGCCGGCATCCCGCGCGCGGAAGCCGAGGGCTCCCATCAGCTCACGGCCCGCGTCGCCGGCGAGACGATCGAGGCCGCCTACCGCATCGGGACCCGCGCCCTCGAGCGGCTCTTCGTGACGGTCCGGCTGTCCCCGGAGACGGCGGCGCCCCACGGCCAGGTGCGCGTCACCATCGCCGTGACGACGCCGGGCGGGGCGCCGGTCCCGGGCGCGACCGTGAGCCTCACGCTCGACGGCGCCGCGGCCGGCCGCGCCACGACCGACGGGCAGGGCCTCGCCGTGCTCGAGGTCAGGGCGCCGGCCTACCTCCAGCACGACACGGGGCTGGTGGCCCTCAAGGCCGAGGTGACCCACCCGGCCCACGGCGCGGCCGTCGGCCACCAGAGCCTGCGGCTCGCGGTGCCCCTCGCCCTGCAGGTCGAGGCCATCGCGCCCAACGGCGGCCTCGTGCCCGAGGTCGACGGCCGCCTCTTCATCGTCGTGCGCGACCCCGGCCGGGACGCGGCGCCTGCCGGGACCAGCGTCGAGGTGCGCGGGGCCGCGATTCGCGATGGCCGGCAGCTCGTCCGGACGGACGGGCACGGCATCGCCGTCGTGGCGACCCGGCTCGCGCCGGTGGCCGCGGCGGCCGAGGCCACCGTGGCGGTCCGGGCGGGGGGCGCGGCCGCGCGCACGGTCTGGCTCAAGGTGCCGGTCCGCCTCGGGGCCGAGGTGGTGCCGGCCGTGGCGCGGCCCGTCGTGAGCCCGGGCGAGGACATCGCGGTGAGCCTGGCCCGCCGGCCGAGCGCCGCCCGGCTCCCGGTCGTGGTGGAGCTCCTGGGTGACGGCGGCCTCGTGCAGGCGCTGACGGCCGAGGCGGGCGCGAAGAGCGTGGTCCTGCGCGCGCCCGCGGATCGACTCGGCGTCTTCCAGGTCCGCGCCCGGCCCATCCGCGCCCGGGGCGTGGTCGAGGGGACGGGCGGCATGGACGCCCTCATCGTGCGCCCGTCACGGCCGTCGTTCCCCAAGCTGACGGTGCAGCCCGACCCGGCCACGGTGCGCTCGACCGTGCGCCTCACGCTCGCGACGCCGCCCGGCGCGGCCCGGAGCTGGGCCGCGGTGCTGGTGCGCGACCTCACGGCGCACACCGGCGAGAGGCCGTTCGCGCTCGCGTTCCTGGGGGCGCAGTTCGACCGCGCGGTGCTCGACCCCACGGCGGCCGCGGCCGAGACGCTGCTCCGGACCGCGCTCGCCGCGCACGTGCCGGCCGACGGGGTGCCCGGGGAGGCGCCGCAGCTCCTGGACGAGCTCGGCCGCCCGCGCGAGCCGCAGCGGGGGCTGGAGGCCTCGCGCGACCGCGGCACGCTGCGCGATCCGTTCCCGCTCGCCGACGAGCTACGCCGCCGCGGCGTGGGCCGGGCGATGGTGGCGCTCGAGCGGCTCCTCGCCGACGCCCTCGAGCACGGGCGGCTGAGCGAGATCACCACCGGCACGGGGACCGCGCGGCGCTTCCGCCCCGAGGCCCTGACGGAGCTGGAGCACCTGCCCCGCGCGCTCGGGGACGGCGCGCTCACCCTGGAGATGATCGAGGCCGCCGACCCGAGCTTCCGGTACGAGGCGGTGGCGCGCCGCGTGGCGCGCGCGCGCCTCGTCAAGCTGCTCGCGGCGCTGGCGCGCTTCCTCGATCCCAAGGACGACACCTCCCCGCAGGAGCGCACGGCGGCGCGGGAGCCGCCCGCGCGCTGGCTCGGGCGCATGGTGCAGCGCGGTCTCCTGCAGGCGAG
>DASXVK010000493.1:0-4707 GCA_036504295.1 Polyangia bacterium | reverse complement strand
ACGGATTTGGGTTGGGTCGCGCTGAGCGCACGACAACGGCGCTCGAGCACGTTGCCGCGCGCGGCCCGCGACCCAACCAAGTCCCACTCCCCGCCTCCCCGCCTCCCTGTTCAATTCCCGATCGGCAGGGCGCGCGCGCGGCTCTACTTCGTGCTCTGCTGGTTCGCGGGCGCGGCCTTCTTGCCGGCGGGCTTGGCCTTCGACGCGCTGGCGGCCGCCTTGGCCTTCTTGCCGTCGTTCTTCTTCTCGGCCACGGCCTGCTGCTGCGCCGCCGGCTTGCGCGGCGCCGGCTTCGCCACCGTCTTGCGCTCGCGCGCCGCGTCGCTCTGCACGCGCGCGGGCGCCGGCGCCGGCGCCTTCAGGCGCTGCTGCCCGACGATCTGATCGAGCTCCTCGGTGCGGCCGGTGAGCTGGGCCCGGCACACGGCGATGCGCGCCCGCGCGGCCGCGGCGCGATCGTCGTTCGGGTACCGGCGCAGGAACTCGCCGAGCAGCCCGATCTGACGCTCGCAGCTCGCTGCCATGGCGACCTTGTAGTCGCCGTCGGCGGCGGCGCGCCCGTGCTGATCGGGGAGCGGTTGGGGCTGCGCGAGCTGCCGGCGCGGCGCCAGCTTCTGCGCCTCCGCGTTCACCTCGAAGTCGGCGTAGCCCTGGCTCTTGCCGGCGCTGCGCTTCGTCGCCACCTGCCCCTGGCGGAAGCTGCCGAGCCCACGGCCCTGGGCCTGGATCTCGCCGCCGGCGCTCGGCGCCTGCACCGGCGCGGGACCGGCGGCGGGCGCGGGCCGGGCCGCCGCGGCCGGCGGCGGTGGCGCCTGCGACGGCCTCTCGGCCTGCTCGGTGGGCGGCGCGGCCGGGCGCTCCTCGGCGACCGGCGCGCGGCGGTCGTCGTACGCGGACTTCTTCTGCGGCAGGGCCGGCGGCTGGGCGAAGCTCGGCTCCGGCCGGGCCTCGGCCTTCGCCGCCTCCTTCGCGCCGCCGGGCGCGGCGCCGCCGCCGCCGAGGACGCCGCCGATCGCGCCGCCCTTGCGCAGGTGCGGCACGCCGTCGTAGGCGCGCGCGATGTTGCTGTTGCTGTCACCGCCCGTGGCCGCGGCCGCGCGGTCGCGGCGCAGGCTCTCGTCGTCGAGCCGCACCGGGTAGTCGGGGCCGCGCTGGTTCTTGCCCTCGGCCTCGTTGAGGGTCGCGTGCGAGCCCGGCGCCTCGTTGCCGAAGCCGAGCGCGCCGCTCTTCTCGCCGCCCTTGTCCTTGTCCGCCGCGCCCGCCGGAGCCGCCGCCGCGGGGGCCGCCGCCGCGGGGCTCGCCGTCGTCGGCGCGGGCGCCGCCGGCGCGGGCGCCGCCGCCGGGGGCCGGGCCGTGGGGTCCGCCGGTGCCGCCGCGGGCACGGTGTCGGCGGCGTGGTCGAAGCGGGTGGAGAGGTGCTGGCGCTGCAGCGCGTAGCCGACGAAGAGCACGACGACGAGCGAGGCCGCCGCCGCGACGAGGTAGTAGGTGCGGCGCGGCGCGAGCCACTCGAGCGCGCGCGCGATGGCCGAGGGCTGCTTCGCCTTCGCCGCCTGGAGCAGGAGCTGCGCCGAGAGCGCCGGCGGCGGCTCGAGCCGCGGCAGCTCGCGCGCCGCCTCGCGCACGCCGCGCAGCTCGCGCACGCTGCGCGCGCACTGGGGACACGTGTCGAGGTGGGCGTGGAAGGCCGCCTCGTCGTCGTGACCGAGCTCGTGATAGAGGAAATCCATCATGAGCTCGTCTACCCGGGTGCAGTCGAAGCGCGTCATGGGACCTGTACCGCCTGCGCCAGATCGGCGTACTCCTGCAGCTCGTCCCGCAGCTTCTCGAGGGCGTAGCGCATGCGGCTCTTGACCGTGTTCTCCGGCACGCCCGTGATGTCGGCGATCTCCTTGAACGGCAGGTTCAGGAGCTCGCGCATGACGAACACCTCGCGCTGCTCCTCGACGAGCCGCGCGACCGCCTGCTCGATGCGCCCGCGCAGCTCGCGGCCGATCGCCTGCCGGTCCACGGCCGGACCCTTGTCCGGCACCACGTCGCCGAGCGCCGCGCCGCTGTCGCCGTCCTCGCCGCGCAGCGGCTGGTCGAGCGACAGCGCGCGCCGGTGCTTCGCCCGCCGCGAGGCGTCGACGCACAGGTTGCGCGCGATCGTGTAGAGCCACGTCGTGAACTTCGCGTTGCGTTGATAGCCGTCGGCGCCCTTGATGACCCGCAGGAAGGCCTCCTGCAGGAGGTCCTCGGCCTGGGCGGCGTTGTTCACGAACCGGTACAGGAAGTTGTAGATCGGGCCCCGGTGCCGCGCGAGGAGCACCTCGAAGGCCCGCACCTCCCCGCGCTGGTAGCGGGCCATCAGGGCCTCGTCACTTTCGTCGCGCAGGGTGGACATCGAGACGGCGCGTGCGGGGGTCGAGCACCGCGCGCGGGGCGTGGAGATCGTAGCCCAGGGGGTGAAGCTTGGCAACGTTGCCGCGTGCGCCGTCATGGAACTGACTCTGCAAACGCCCGAACTGGCTGAACGATCTAGATCGGCCCGCCGGCGGCGGGCCAGTGGCTAGATCGGGCGGCGCCGGCGACGCGCGGGCGGCTAGGGCGCACGGCGGATGGCGCGCAGGAGCTCGACGGCGACGACGACGGCGGCGAGGCCCGCGAGCTGCACCCAGAACGCGGGCGCGCGCGGGTCGCGCAGATAGAGGAAGAGCCCGCGCCCGAGCGCGATGCCGAGCAGCACGCCCGTGAGCGTCGCGACGGGGTTGCTGCCCGGCGCGCCCGTGAGCCGGCGGCGCGCCCAGGAGAAGAGCGCCGGCAGCGGCAGCAGGTAGAGCACCGCCCACTCGGCGCGCACCGTCGCGAGCTGACCGCGGAGCGCGAGGCCGAGCGTGGCGAAGAGCGCCGGGTAGAGGCCCGCGCAGCGCGCGCAGACGTGGACGCGGCCGACGCGGTAGCAGCGGTCGTACTCCTCGGGATAGTGATGCGCGAGCAGGAACGCGAGCCGCCGCACGTCGCCTCACACCCGCTGACAGCGCGGACAGTAGAACGTGGAACGCTGGCCGAGGACGATGCCGCGGATCTTCGCGCCGCAGCGATCACACGGTTGCCCGGCGCGGGCGTAGACGTGGAGCTTCTGCAGGTGATCGCCCGGCAGGCCGGCCGGATCGGCGAAGTCGCGGAACGTGGTGCCGCGGTTCGCGATGGCCTCGGCGAGCACCTCGCGGATGGCGCGGTGCAGTCGCGCGACGCGCTCCGGCCCGAGCCGCGCCGGCGTCGCGCGCGGGTGGATGCCGGCCGCCCACAGCGCCTCCGAGGCGTAGATGTTGCCGATGCCCGCGACGCGGTTCTGGTCGAGGAGCAGCGACTTGAGATCGCGGCGCGAGCCGGCGAGCGCCTCCCCGAGCCGCGTGACGGAGAAGCCGCGCTCGAGCGGCTCGGGGCCCATGCGCGCGAGCTCCGGCGCCGTCGCGACCTCGTCGCGCGTGAGCACGCGGCACAGCCCGAAGCGGCGCGGGTCGACGAAGCGCAGCTCGACCGCCTCGTCGCCGAGGCCGGCGCGGCGGCCGGCCCCGGCGTCGAGGCGGAAGACGAGGTGCGTGTGCGGCGCGCGCGGCGAGCGGCCGAGCGCGAGGTGCAGGTTGCCGGTCATGCCGAGGTGGAACAGCAGCACCGTGCCCGACGACAGCTCGCAGAGCAGGTACTTGCCGCGCCGGCGCACGGCCTCGAGGGTCGCGCCCACCGCGGCGCGCGCGAGGGCGCGCCCGTCGACGTGGCGGCGGCCGCGCAGCGCCAGGTGCGAGGTCCACAGGTCCTCGATGCGGGCGCCGACGGCGCGGCGGCGCAGGTCGGCGGCGACGGTCTCGACCTCGGGCAGCTCGGGCATGGCCTCCCAGCGTGACGCAGCCCGGGCCCGCGTTCAAGTCTCAGAGGTCGTGAAGCTTTGCTTCACGACCTCTGATTTCGTCACCAAGAGGCTCGCCCCTGGCTCGTGTCGTCACCAACGAGGCTCGCCCCTGGCTCGCCTCAGGCGCGCAGCGCGGCGGCGAGCCGCGCGAACTCCGCGAGGTCGAGGGTCTCGCCGCGCCGCTGCCCGTCGATGCCGGCGGCGGCGAGCGCGGTCTCGACGGCGGCGACGGGCGCGACGGCGCGCAGCGCGTTGCGCAGCGTCTTGCGGCGCTGGTTGAAGGCCGCGCGCACCACGTGGCCGAGCGCCGTCTCGTCGGCGACCGGGACCCGCGGCTCGGCCCGCGTCTCGAGCAGCACCACCGCCGACTCGACCTTGGGCGAGGGCACGAAGGCGGTGCGGGCGACGCGCGTGACCAGGCGCACGTCGTAGTGCAACGGCAGCATGACCGAGAGGCTGCCGTAGTCGTCGCTGCCCGCGGCCGCCACCAGCCGCGCCGCGACCTCGCGCTGGAGCATGAACACGGCGCGCCGAATGAAGCGCCAGCCCTCCTCGAGCCGCCGCAGCATCGGGCTCGAGATCTGGTAGGGCAGGTTCCCGGCCACGATGATCGGCCGGCCGGCGCGCGCGGCCACCGCCGCCAGGTCGAACGCGACCGCGTCGCCGAGCCACAGCTCCAGGTTGGCGCAGCCGCCGAGCTCGGTCGCCAGCACCTGGTGCATGGCGGCATCGCGTTCGAGGGCCACGAGGCGGCCGGCGGGCACGGCCGTAAGTATGCGCTTTGTAAGGGTTCCTAGCCCGGCGCCGACTTCGAC
>DASXVK010000492.1:0-5244 GCA_036504295.1 Polyangia bacterium | reverse complement strand
GGGCCGCGGACCGTGCCGGGCAAGGACCGCTTCTTCGTCGTCGACTGCGTGGACAACTTCGGCCGGCACGGCCTGACCCTCGTCGGCCAGGAGGTCGCGCGCGAGCTCGGCCTGAGCGTCGCCGAGGACCTGCCGGTGGTGCGGCCCGCGGCGCGCGCCGCCGTGCAGCAGCGGCTCGAGCAGCGGCGGCGCGCCGCCCTCGCGAGCGCCGAGGCGTGGCTGCGGCTGACCGGGCTCGAGGCGGAGCAGTACTCGTACTTCGGCGAGCTCGGCTGGGAGCGCCCCGACCGCAGCCAGCGCAGCGCCGCCGTCTTCGTCGAGAGCGTCGGCGCGGTCGAGCAGGCCGTCACGACCGTGCGCGAGGCGGTCACGAGCGGGCGCTGGCGGGGGGCCGAGGAGCAGGGCGTCATCCTCGACCGCATGGGCGCGGTCCGCGCGGTCGACTGGATGGACCTGGTCGCCGACTGCAAGCTGACCCGGCGGCCGCCGGTGCTCCTGGCGGTGCCGGACCTCGCGCCCGACGACGAGGACCGCGAGGCCGCCGACCTCATCGCGGCCATCGTGCGCGCCGGCCTCGAGCGGGGCGCGGCCGAGGCGGCCCGCCGGGCGGCGGCCTTCGCCACGGCGCCACGACTGCGCGGGCGCTTCCCGGACCCGGCGGCGTTCGAGCGCGAGGTGCTGCGGCTGCTCGACCAGATGATGACGCAGCCGCCGCCCGCGCGGCCCGCGGCGGCGGTGGCCGCGGTGCCCGCGACCGGCTCGCCGTCGCGCGCCGTCCCGGTCGCGCTCGCGCCGACGGTGCCCGCGGCGGCGGTGGCCGCGACGGTGGCGCCGCCGGCTCCGGCCGCGGCGCCCACGGTGCTCGAGCCGCCACCGACGGTGCTGGAGGCGCGGGCGGCGGCGCCGGCGCCCGCCACGGCCCCGCCCGCGCTGCCCTGGGACGACGTCCAGGCGGTGGTCGACCTCGGCCTCGCCGTGGCCGGGGCCGACGGGCAGGTCGACGAGGCCGAGCGCCGCGTGCTCGCGCAGGGCGCGGCGCGGGTCTTCGAGGCGCCCGCGGCCGCGGCGGCCCGGGTGGCGGAGCTGTGCCGTGCCTCCGCGGCGCTCACGCCCGGCGCCGCGGCCCTGCGGCTCGTCGAGCGGCTCTCCTGGCCCAAGCTCCTCGTGGTGTTCGACACGCTGCTGCACGTCGCCGTCGCCGACGGCCGCCTCGACGAGCGCGAGCGTACGGTGCTCGGCCAGGTGGGCGCCGCGCTCGGCATCCCGCGCGACGAGCACGAGCGGCGCCTCACGTGGTACCTGAACATCGACCCGGCGCGGCCCGTGGCGGTGGCGCCGGGCGTCAAGGCCTGCGCGGTGTGCCACGCGGGCGTGGCGGCGACGGCGCGGTTCTGCGGGGAGTGCGGGGCGGCCCTGGGAGGGGCGGGGTAGCGACCAGAGTGCGTTGACAGCGACCCGCTCGGGGCGGAGAGTGGGGCGCAGGGGGCATGGCATGAGTGGCAAGACCGCGCTCGCCGGCATCGGCCTGCTGCTCGTCGTGGGCGGGGGGCTCCTCGCGTACCTGCACTTTGGCGCCGCCCGGCCGCGCGAGCCCGCCGCCCGGACCTTGCCCGAGCTCGTCATCGGGCGCGGCCGCCAGCTCCGCTTCACGTTCGCGGACGCGGGTGGGGCGCTGCAGACCGTCGGCACGCTCGACGAGGTGCCGGCCGAGTCGCGCGACTGCGTGCAGGTGGTGGACGAGCGGCTCCAGCGCGCCGACCGCACCGCCGCGCTCGTCTACGTCGCCGACCTGCGTGATCCCCCGGTCGACGGCCGCGTGCCGCACCGCGTGCTGCCGGCGTCACAGTACCCCGCGCTGGTGCTGCCGCAGTCCAGCGTCGTCGAGATGAAGATGGCGTACGAGCCCGAGCGCGCCCCGGCCCCGCCAGTGCCGCGCCGGCGGGGCAAGACCGGAGCGCGACGGAGTGACCGGCTGCCGCCGCTCCCGGACCTGCCTCCGTCGCCGCCGGCACCGGCGCGGGAGCCGGTGGCCGGCGCGCCCAGCCCCGGCGGCTTCGCCGGGGGCTCACGCGACGTTCCCGATCTGATGGGCGGCGCGGAGCACGCGGCCGGCTCGGCGCGCGCGGCGCTCGCGCGCCTGCGGGCCGGGGCGCCCGCCACGGGCGCGGGCGGCCCGGCGCCGGTCGCGGCGGCCGCGCCCCGGCGGGCCGCGGCAGGCGCGCACCGCGTGACGCTCTACGCGACGAGCTGGTGTCCCGCCTGCACGCAGGCGCGCGCGTTCCTCAGCGGGAGCGGGGTGGCGTACACGGAGCGTGACATCGAGCGCGACCCGGCGGCCAGCGCGGAGTATGCGCGCAAGTGCCGCGCCATCGGCCAGCGCACGGGCCGCGTCCCCGGCATCGACGTCGACGGGCGGCTCATGATCGGGTTCGCGCCCGGCCGCCTCGCGTCACTGCTGGGGCTGTGAGGCGGGCCGGGTCGGGAGCGGCGCCGGCAGGCCGCGGAGCTGGAACAGGCGCTCGAAGTCCGGCTCCGTCGCGAGCCCGCCAGGCGCGCGCGGCGGCCGCTCGAGGCGCTCGCGCATGAGCGACTCGAGCAGGGGGTCGGGCTTCGGCTTGGGCACCGGCGCGAGCAGCGCCGCGGCGAGGCCGAGCGCGAGCGCGAGCGCGCTCAGCCCGACGCCGGCGAGGAGCTGGCGGGGGCGGCCGGCCGCGCGGCCCGCGTTGGTCGCACGCACCGCGAGCTCGCCGAAGACGAGGTCGCACAGCAGCAGCGCGGCGAAGGTGAAGGCGGCGCACGTCGAGGCGAGCCCCCGGCCGGCGCCCAGCGCGATCACGGCCATGATCACGGCGACGGCGAGCACGAGCCCGGTCCAGGGCCGCCGCGCGTAGATGTGGCAGCCGCCGGGGATGACGAAGGCCGCGCCCGCGGCGAGCACCGGGCGCCGCCGCCGGCCGGCCGCCGCGGCGGGCTCGTCGGGCTCGTCGGGCTCCTCCGCCGCGGGCGGCGCCTCCGGCGCGGCGTCGCCGGCGGGCTCCTCGGGGGCGGCGTCCGCGGCGGGCGCCCCGCCCGTGACCAGCAGCGCCGTGATGAGCTCCCGCGCCACCGCCTGGTCCGCCGCCGGCACCTCGATGCGCAGCGGCAGGATGTGCTGCGCCGCGCCGATGAGGGCCGCGTGGCGCGTGCCGAGCAGCCGCGCCTCGATCCCCTCCTGCTCCAGCACGTCGACGAGCATCTCGGCGACCGTCGGGTCCGCGGTGCGGTGGACCGTGACGAAGCGCTCCTCCTCGGCGTCGGACATGCGGGTACGCTACCATGAGTTGCCCGTCGCCTGTTTCGCGGTTGATGTAGACTTCCGCCAGGAGGCCGTCCATGAAGCGAGTCCTCATCGCGATCCTCGCGATCATCGGCGCGTGCACGGTGGCGCTCGTGGGCCTCGGGGTGCTCGCGGTCGCCTGCGGCGGCGCGGGCGCCGTGCCGAAGCACACCATCCTCGAGCTGAACCTCGACGAGGGGCTGGTCGAGGACATGCCCGAGGCGCCCTTCGCCCGCGCCTTCGGCCGGGAGCGGCCGAGCGTGCGCGACGTGGTCGAGGCGCTCGCTCGCGCCGGCGACGACGACCGGGTGGCCGGCGTGGTCGCGCGGCTGGGGCAGGGCGCGCTCCCCATCGCGCACATCCAGGAGCTGCGCGACGCCATCGCGGCCTTCCGCGCGAAGAAGAAGTTCGCCATCGCCTACGCCGAGAGCTTCTTCGGCCCGAGCGGCAACGGCACCGGCGCCTACTACCTCGCGTCGGCCTTCGAGCAGATCTGGCTGCAGCCGTCGGGCGACGTGGGCCTGACCGGCATCATGGCCGAGACCCCGTTCCTCGCCGGCACCCTCGAGAAGCTCGGCCTCAAGTTCCACGGCGACGGGCGCAAGGAGTACAAGAACGCGATCAACTCCTTGACCGAGAAGAAGTTCACGCCGGCGCACCGCGAGGCCACCGAGAAGCTCGTCAGCTCGATCTTCGGCCAGATCGTCCGCGGCATCGCCGAGGGGCGGAGGCTCGGCGAGGCGGACGTGCGCGCCCTGTGCGACCGCGCGCCGCTGCTCGCGAACGAGGCGCTGCAGGCCCGCCTGGTCGACCGCCTCGCCTACCGCGACGAGGTGCTCGACGAGGCGAAGAAGCGCGCGGGCAAGGACGCGAAGCTGCTCTATGCCAGCAAGTACCTCGCGCGCGCCGGCCGGCCCAACAAGAAGGGCAAGACGATCGCGCTCATCTACGGCGTGGGCGCGATCAACCGGGGCAAGAGCAGCTACGACCCGCTCGGCGGCGACACCACCCTCGGCTCCGATACCGTGGCCGGCGCCTTCCGCGCCGCGATCGACGACAAGGACGTCAAGGCGATCCTCTTCCGCGTCGACAGCCCCGGCGGCTCCGCCACCGCCTCCGACGCGATCTGGCGCGAGACGGTGCGCGCGAAGAAGGCCGGCAAGCCGGTCATCGTGTCGATGAGCAGCGTGGCCGGCTCGGGCGGCTACTGGATCGCGATGCACGCCGACAAGATCGTCGCGCAGCCCGCGACCATCACCGGCTCGATCGGCGTCTTCACCGGCAAGCTGCTCACGGCCGGCCTGCAGGAGAAGATCGGCGTGAGCTTCGACGAGGTGCACACGAGCCAGAACGCCGGCATCTGGAGCTCGAACCGCGACTTCTCGCCCGGCGAGTGGGCGCGCGTCCAGGCCATCCTCGACCGCATCTACGAGGAGTTCACGTCGCGGGTGGCCGAGGGTCGCAAGCTGCCGAAGGACAAGGTGCTCGAGGTCGCCAAGGGGCGCATCTGGAGCGGCGAGGACGCGAAGGGGCTCGGGCTGGTGGACGAGCTGGGCGGCTTCCCCGTGGCGCTGCGCCTGGCCAAGCAGGCCGCCGGCATCCCCGAGAAGGACTCGGTGCGCCTGAAGAAGTACCCGCCGCGGCGGCCGGCGTTCGAGGCCCTCTTCGGCGAGGAGCCGGACAACAGCGAGCACGGCGACCGGGCCGAGCTCTCCGCCCGCACGCTCGACGCGCTGCGGCCGGTCCTGCGCAGCGTCCGCCAGCTCGGCGCCGGCGCGGACGAGCGCGCCCTCGAGATGCCCGCCGCCGGCGTCGCGCCGTAGCAGGCTGCGGGGAAATGCAACACGGAGGCACGGGGACACGGAGCCGGATCTTGAATATCTAGAATCATCCTCCGTGCCTCCGCGTCTCCGTGTTGCATTTCCCCG
>DASXVK010000491.1:0-26543 GCA_036504295.1 Polyangia bacterium | reverse complement strand
ACCTGCAACACCCCGGTGTACGTGTCGACCGGAAGCCCTCGCTGCCGCGCGCAACAGCTGTCGTCGCCTTCCTTCGGGGTGCAGACGCAGCCGGGGGCGTCGCTGCCCTTGGCGCAGGGACAGACGGGCTTCAGCACTGCGAAGGACTGCGGCCAAGGATCATGGTCTAGATAAGCTAGCGCGAGTATCTCGTTCTTGTTGTTGATCTTCAACCCGTCGGTAAGGATATAGTCGGCCGGCTTGCCCTGTGTGACGGCATTGAGATCGATCATCCCGCTCGACGCGCGCTTCCACACAAACGCGTGTGGGTGCCCGTCGATGTCAGGCAGCGTGTCGTCCACGACGGTGTCAGCGTACCCGACGACGACACCCGTGTCCGAGATGGCGAAGCCCTCGCTCCTGAGCCCACCGAGGGCGCCGATATCTACGATGCCGGTACTATTGGACCAGTAGAAAGCCCGGTGAGACATCCAATATACCGCGTCCGACTGAGACTGGCCAGCCACCTCCCTGGAGGAATTGATTGAATTCGCAATGCTCGAATGCTCCTGGTTGTCCAGGGCGCCCAGATCAATAACCCCCCCTTGGTGCGGCCAGAGACAAGCGTGCGAGTATAGCCCCGAGAGGTCGCACCACCCTGCGGCATCTCCAAGCGAATTGATAGCGAAGGCATAGTCGGTAAAATTCTGCGAACTACTTAGCAAGGGCGTGACGTTCCAGTTGTTCGGCTCGGTGGCCGGGGACCAAAGGGTGGGCCACCGGTCGTAAGGGTTCGTCCTTTCCGTCATGCCGACGATGCTCCCGGATTCACTGATCGCGTAGGCGCGATTCTCACTCCCGGCAGGAGCCATCAACGGCAGATACTGCAACCCGACGGAAGGAACATACACGAATGGCAGGTCTTTTCCGTCAGGCTGGTTGCGATAACCCACAATGAGGCCGAGATCATTCAAACCGGTGACCCCGGTCGACCTGGCGGAAGCCACCCCGAGATTCTCAGTTATATAGCCGCTACCAAGCGGCGACAGGACCACCAGGTCTCGAGAAACGCACACACTGTTGTTGTATTCAATACACCTGGCCAGAGCGATCCGTCCTTCGTTGTTGAATCCGATGTGCTGAATTGCCCCCTCCCAGCCAGCAGCGCTTCCAACCTGGTGATACTGGAACTCGACAGCCCCTGCCACGGCCGACACGCTGCCGATGACGGCAAGAGTCAAGGCTCCCAGGGCGGGCGCACGGAGCGCAGGTACTCCTCGTGCTCGTTCAGTGCGTCGCATTAGCTACCCCCTCCTGCAAGCTTCGAGTCCCTGCGGTGATGGAAGGCGTGAGCCGCACCGCGTTTTGATATTCCACCAAAGCGCCGTATTGGTGCCTCATCGGCTCCTCCACTTGCTCGCGATGCAGCCACACTGTCCCGTTGGCTGACAGCTCTGCGGCGCGACGCATGAGTCGACAGGGGTCCGGCACCCACTGACCGGGTCGCAGCTGTCGGTCGTGCATGCGAGACCGTCGCTGCAGTCGAGCGGTGTGCCCGCTACGCAGGCACCCTGAAAACACCTTTCGCGCCCGTTGCAGACCGTGGTGTCGTCGCAGAAGGTGCCGTCCAGCTCGAAGATGTCCGTCGGGCACTCCTTGGAGACGCCATCGCAGGTCTCCGCCCGGTCGCACGCCCCGACCGCGGCGCGGCACACCGTGCCCGCCGGGAGCTTCGCGTCCGGGCACTCCGGCGACGTCCCGGTGCACGTGTCGGCGGCATCACACAGCCCCTCCGCCGGGCGGCACACCAGCCCAGCGTTGCCCGCCACGTGCGTGCACGTCCCGCTGCCGTTGCACGTGTCCGTCGTGCATGGTTTACCGTCATCGGTGCACGAGGCCCCGTCGGGCTTGAAGTAGTCGGGGCACGCGGCGCTGAACCCGTTGCAGAAGTCGGCCAGGTCGCACTCGCCCGTCGCCGCCCGGCACTGCGTCCCTCCCGTGACCTTCGCATCGATCGGGCATGGCGTCCCCGCGCCGTCGCATGTTTCAGCCAGGTCGCACGGCCCCGCCGATGCCCGGCACTCCGTCCCTGCCGCCTTGGGCGCGTAGTCGCACGCGCCGTTCGATGGGTTGCAGATGGCGGCGTTGTAGCACGTGTTGGGTGGCGGCCCGCAGCCGCCCGCGCAGAGGTCGGTGTAGTCGACCGTGAAGTCGGTGACGTCCCGCAGGTTCGCGGCCTCCGGGTTGATCGCCGCCGTCATCGTGTCATCGAGCGTCAGGCGCAGCCAGAGATAGCGCACCGCCAGGTCGCCGAAGGTGATGTAGCTGCCGGGGCCGATGACGCCCTTCGACTGCAGGTTCCCGAAGATGCCGCTGGCGTCCGCGGTGCGGTAGTCGACGAGCACGAGACCCCGCGACGCGGTCGTGCGGTTGAGCGTGAGATAGTCGAGCCGTACGGGCACCTGGAACTCGATGAGCCGCGAGTAGACGCCCACGTTCTCCGGTTGCTGCAACGTGGCGTACTCGACGTCCTGGAAGTAGGGCGGAGCCGCGCTGGCCTCGCCGGCCGAGATGTAGAGACGGCCGCCATACTCGGTCATCCCGTGGTCGACCCGGGCCACGGTGAGCTGCGGGCCGCTGGTCCACGACCCGAGCGTGCCATCGGAGTTGATGGGGGCGTACTGGATGTCCCCGAAGTAGCCGTTGGCGTACCAGCCGCCGGTCAGGTAGAGGTGACCGTTCTTCGCCACCACCTTGTGGCCCGAGCGCGGCTTGTGCGCGAAGGGCGTGGTCACGGACCAGCCGGTGGGCGCGCCCGTCTCATCGTTGATGAGCGCGAAGCGGACCTCATCCAAGTTCTTGGCGGTATCCCACCCTCCCGTGACGTAGAGGTAGCCGTTATAGGCGGCGGCCGCAGCCCCGCTGCGGGGGCTCCAGGCAGAGCTCGGACAGGTCCAGATGCCGGGGACCCCCACCCAGCTGAGGGCGGCATAGCACACGTGCGAGTAGGTCGTGGTCGCGTCGCGCCCACCGATCACATAGACGTAGTTCTTCCACAGCGCGCTCGTGTGCAGCCAGCGGCCGCTCCATGACGGTGCCGGAGCCGAGGAGCAGGTCGGGGCGCCAGTGGCGCTGAGCTGACACACCTTGATGGTGTTGAGGGGCGTGATCCCGTCGGTAGTGCCGCCCATGATCACGACATAGCCGTTGTAGAGCACGCTCGTGTGGAAGTAGCGCCCGCCGAAGCCCCCGGTCTGCGCCTGGGTGTAGGTCTGCCAGGAGCCAAGGGACCCGTCATCGTTGATCGGCGCAACCAGGAACTCGTCAGGGTTGGTCCCAGCGGCGGTGTGGCCGCCGATGAGATAGAGCCGCCCCTGGTATGCGACGCTCGTGTGACCGTAGCGCTGCGACCAGGCGTAGCTACTGCGGTTCCACGCCCCGACGGCGCCGGTGGCGGCGAGCGGCTGGTTGCTGACGCTGTCGAGGTACGCAGGATTGCCGTTGAGGAGGTACTGGCCGCCCGCGGCCAGCAGGCGGCCGTTGTAGGCGCCCCAGCCGGCGCCCGCGCGATTGTAGGCCGTGGTGCTGCGAACCGACCAGCCCCCCACGGCCCCGGCGGCATCGATGGCCGCGACCTCCAGGTCGCTGAGGTAGGTGCCCGGCGCCGACATGCCCCCCATCAAGTAGAGGTACCCCTCATGCGCGACGGCGCCGTGGAGATATCGGCGGGTCGTGAAGCTCGGCCCCTGCGTCCAGCTCCCGGGCACCCCGCCGCTGCCCAGGGTCGTGTACCAGGTCTCGGCGTTCGGGCTGCCATTGGTGCCGCCGAGGACATAGAGACGGTTGCCGTAGACCACCGAGGCGTGCGCCTTGCGGGCGCCCCAGTCGGGCTGCGCGGCGGGATACCAGGTTCCGGGCACGCCGTTGGCTCCGGTGAGCGGCGCGTAGTACAGGTCGCGCAGGTAGTCGGTCCCGGTACTGGTTCCGCCCATCACGTATAGATAGCCCGCGTGCGCGGCGACGGTGTGCTCGGCCCGGCCGGGCCAGGCCGGGCTCGGCGTGTTGGGGCCGCTCCAGGCGCCGGGAGCGCCACTCACGAGCGGCGCCACCCACACCTCGTTGACCCGGCCCGAGGCGGTCAGGCCGCCCACGATGTACAAGTATCCGTTGTATACCGCGGCGCCGAAGCTGCTGCGGCCCGACCAGCTCGCGGTGGCAGAGCCCCAGGTCCCCAGCGTCCCGTCCGCGCTGATGGGCGCGAAGCGAATGTCGTTGAGGAGGGTCCCGCTGCTGTTCTGTCCGCCGATGATGTACACGTAGCCGTTGTGCACGAGGGTCGCGTGCTTGTAGCGCGCGGTCGTGAAGGTGCCGGACGAGGCCCAGGCGCTCGGGCGTCCGGGAGGCTGCACCTGCGTCGTCTCGACGGTCGCGACGGAATACGGCCAGAACGTCCCGAACGCGAGGCCGCCAATGGCGTAGAGCCAGCCGCCGTAGGCGGTCGCCGCATGGTAGGCGCGAGCCGTGTTGAGCCCGGGATTGCCCATCCAGGCACCGACCCCGCCCTCGGCGTCGAGCGGCGCCGCGAGCACCTCGCTCGTGTAGGTGCCGGTATACCCGCCCGAGACGTACGCGTATCCGCCGTACGCCACGATGGCATGGCCGTAGCGCGCGAGCGGCAGCGCCGTCGACGGGGCCGCCCGCCAGGCCACCTCGCCGGACGCGGGGTCGATGCTCCCCGTCTGCACGTCCGCGAGCGAGGTGGTGCCGCTAAAGCCCCCGGCCAGGAGGATCCGGCCGTTGTGGGCCACGGCCGCGTGGTAGTACCGCGGCCCCGCGAACGCCTGCGTCGCGCTCCACGATGCGATCGTGCCGTCGGCCCTGAGAACCGCCTTCTGCACCTCATTGGTCGCGGCCGTGCCGAGGCCGCCGAGCATGTAGAGCCGGCCGCCGTGGACCACCGCGGCGTGGCCTTGCCGCGCCGCGGGCAGGACGGCTGTCGTATGCCATGTGCCCACGGAGCCGTCGCTGTTGAGGCTGGCGAACTCCACACTGTCCGTCGGCCCGGCCGAAGTCTGGCCGCCGAGCGCGTACAGGTAGCCGTTGTAAACGACGCTCGCGTGGAAGCCGCGCGCGACGGCCAATGAGTTGGTCTCGGGCAGGAGCCAGTTGCCCAGGGTGCCGTTCGCGTTGATGGCAGCGCGGCGCGCCTGGTTGCTCGGGAGGTAGCTGCTCGGGAAGGAGGTCCCGCCACCCGTGACATAGAGCCACCCGTTGTACGCCACCGCGCCGGCGCCCGTGAGGCCGCTCGGCAGCGTCGGGCCGTAGCTCCAGCTCGCGACGCCGCCCGCCGTGGGCGTGCGCGTGAGCTGGTCGTTCGCCACGGTCGCGCCGGTCTCGAGGTTCCCGCGCAGCGCGAAGTCGGCCGTGGTCGTCACGATCGTGGGATCGATCGTCACCGGATACGCCAGGGCGGCGAGCCCGTGCGCGAACAGGCGCAGGCGCGTGCCGTCGAGCGTGAAGTGCGCGATGTCGGTCATGCGGACGCCCGTCGCGTCGATGACGACGGGCGCCGGGATCTGATAGAGAAGCTGCGCGTGCGCGTTGCGGGCGCGCAGCTTCGCCAGCAGCCCGCGGCTGCGCTCGTCGCCCACCTGGATATCGCCCGCGAGGAAGTCGGAGGGTCCGTAGACGTCGACGTTGCCGTCCGCGTCGAGGCGCGCGTCCAGCCCCGGATCGAGGGCCAGGTCCCACTCGAACACCAGCGCGTCACCTTGAGGCACCGCGAGGATGATGTCCTCCTTGAGCCGACTCGCCTCGGGCGTGTGCCGGATCTCGATCTCCGGGCCGGCCGCGAACACCACCGCTCGCTCGCGCTCGGCGCCGTCGCCCGCGGGCAGCACCCCCGCGACCGGTGTGAGGCACACGCCGGACTGGCCGGCGAGCCGCCGCAGACAGACCGCGCCGGAGCGCGCGTCGATGCGTCCGTCGTAGCGCAGCCCACTGCCGTCGGCGCGAGTGAGGAACGCTCCGTCGCCCGGGTCGAAGCTGAATGCGGGCGCCGGCGGCGGCGCGCCCGGGGTGTACGGCGGCGCCGGGGTGGCCGCGAGCGGCTCGTCCGGGGATGCAACCGGGCCCCCGACGTCGCTGGGGACCGTGGTGGGCGCGGCGGCTTCAGGCGTGGGCTCCGCGGCGACCGCGCCCTGCCGTGCGTCCGCGGTGACCCCGGCGTCGCTGCTCGTGGCGTTCGCTCCCGCCGCAGGCAGGAGCAGTGACACGAGCGCGCACAGCATGGCCTTCTTCATGTGCACCTCTCGACCAAGGCCACCACGCTATCGCTGCCGCGCGCCGGGCCGCATCGGGTGGATTCCCCATGCCGGCCACATTCCCTGGCGCCTCTGCACGGCGCCTCCTCTCCGTCGACAACCGCGCCCGGCGCGACACTGACACCGTCGGCCGCGGCATCCAGCAGGGCAGATGTGCAAGTCCCGCTGTCCTTTCCCGTCGGCGGTCCTCGTCGGTCTCGTCGCGCTCCTCGCCCCCGGGCGGAGCGGCGCGGCGCCGGCCGACTGCGTCGCCGTGAGTGAGCCCCGGACCGACCAGTCCGGCACCTTCGTCGTCGTCGCCGCGTGTTACCCGCCGGGCGACTTCGGCCTAAGCGGGGCGCAGGAGCGCGCCCTCGGTGACGCGGCGCGGCGCGCCGCGGGCGGCTGCATCACGCCCGGCGAGGTGCTGTGCCAGGCGGCCCTCGACGTCGCCGACGCCGCGGCGGCCGTCTCCGCCCACGTCGAGCGCGCCCTGCGCGACGCCGCGCGCGGCGCCGACTTCCCGGAGCTCTTCCAGCAGCGCGAGGAGCCGGCGCTGCGGCGCGTCGCCATCGGGCGCTGTGTCAGCGCCATCCACGCCTTTGCGCGCGGCGCCGGCGTCGCCGAGCGGCACCTCCACCTCGGCCTCGTCGTCGCGCCCCGCCCGACCGCGGCGCCGCAGGCGGGCCGCGTCTCGTTTCGCGTGTACGTCGACGCCTGTCCGGACCGCGAGCGCGCGCAGGTGCGCCACTACCCGACCGAGTTCGCGATCACCCACGCGCCGCCCCCGGCGCGGCTGCCACTGCCGCCGGTGCCGCGGTGCCCGGTGACGCCGCCCGCGGTGGCCGCCGCGCACGAGGCCGCGCGGCGCGCCGAGGAGGCCGAGGCCGCGCCCCCCGCGTCGCAGCCGCGGGCGGGCCGGGCGACCAGGCGCACGCGCGGGCCGATCGCGGCGCGGCCGTAGGAGCGGCTTGGCAGCGGCGCGGGATCGCGCGCGCGAGCGCGAGCACCACGGGCACGAGGAGGCGCCGGTAACTTGCTCCGGGGGGCGCGCGCGGCGTACTCTCGCGGGCGCATGGGGCACTTCCGCGACGAGATCTTCGAGCAGCCCGCGAGCCTCGGCCGCCTCCTCGCGGCCGACCGCGGCCCCTGGCGCGATGCGGCCGCCGCGATCCGCGGCCGCGGCGTGCACTCGCTCGTCATCGCCGCGCGCGGCACGTCGGACAACGCCGCGCGCTACGCCGGCTACCTCTTCGGCGCCGCGAACCGCCTGCCGGTGGGCCTCGCGCTGCCGTCGCTCTTCACGCTGTACGCCGCGCCGCCCGCGCTCGCCGGCACGTGCGTCCTCGGCATCTCGCAGTCGGGCGCCTCGAGCGACCTCGTCGCGGTGCTCGAGGAGGCGCGGCGTCAGGGCGCGCTCACGATCGCCCTCACGAACCGCCCCGCCGCCCCGCTCGCGCGGGCCGCCGAGCACGTGCTCGACCTGCAGGCGGGCGAGGAGCACGCCGTCGCCGCCTCGAAGACCTACACCGCGGAGCTGGCCGCGCTCGCGCTGCTGTCGGCCACCCTCGCCGGCGACGCCGCGCGTCTCGCCGCGCTCGAGACATTGCCGGCCGCGGTCGCGCAGACGCTCGGCCTGGCCCCGGCCATCGCCCTCGTGGCCGAGCGCTTCCGCTTCCTCGAGCGCTGCGTCGTCCTCGGCCGCGGCTACAACTACGCGACCGCGTTCGAGGTCGCGCTCAAGCTCAAGGAGACCTGCTACCTCATCGCCGAGCCCTACTCGTCGGCGGATTTCCTGCACGGCCCGATGGCGCTCGTCGAGCGCGACTTCCCCGTGCTCGCGGTCGCGCCCGACGGGAGCGTCGCCGACAGCCTGCGCGAGGTGCTCGCGGCGGCCGCGGCGCGCGGCGCCGAGCTGTGCGTCATCTCCGATCGCGCCGACCTCGCCGCCCTCGGCCGCACGCAGATCCGGCTGCCGGCCCCGGTGCCCGAGTGGCTCTCGCCCGTCACCGCGGCCGCGGCCGGCCAGCTCTTCGCCCTCGCGCTCGCCGAGACCCGCGGCCTCGACCCCGACCGCCCGCGCGGGCTCGCGAAGGTCACGTCGACGGTGTGAGCGGTAGGCTGAGCGGGGTATGAGCCGTCAACGTTGACGTCGACTTTGACCTTGACGTCCTCGTGGACCTTGACGGCGACGTGGACCTGAACGTGGTCGATCGACATTGACGCTCCCGGCACCGTGGTCAACGGTGGCGACCCCGTTCACGTCCAGGTCGCCGTCAAAGTCCACGTCAAAGTCCACGTCAACGTCGACGAGTACGAGGTCACGGCCGATGGCGGCGGGGCCGACCCAGCACCCCGAGCGTGAGCGCCGCGGCCGCGAGCAGCCCGCCCGCGCCCGCCCCGCCGGCCGCGCGGCAGCCCGCGGCGTAGACGATGCGCTCGTCGCCGGGCTCCTTGGGGACCCGGGCGGGGTAGACGGCGCAGAGCGCCGCGAGGTCGTCGGCGCCCAGGCGGCGGACGAGGTCGCCGCGGCGCAGCGGGTGGCCCATCACCGCCTCCGGGTCGCTCGAGTCGGCGAAGCCGAGCAGGTGGCCGATCTCGTGGGTCAGCGCGCTCTCGATGTCGTACTCGGTCCGGGCCGGGTCGTCGCTCGCCGTGAAGTACAGGTACTCGCCGTTGAGGTCGATGTCGACGTCGGTGATGCGGCCGGTCGCCTCGTCGTAGACCACGGTCGTGAGGGCGATCTCGTCGGGCGCCCCGGGCCAGTCGTGCTCGCGCCAGTGGATGACGTTCTTGCCGTCGGCGGCGCCGTCGATGCTGGTCGCGCGCGGGCCGCCGGCGGCGTAGGTGAAGCGCAGGTCGGTGCAGCCCGCCTCGGCCCAGGCGGCGAAGGCGCGCCCCGCGGCGGCGACCGCGGCGGCGTACGGGACGTCCGCGCTGCCGGGCTCGGCGAGGGACCAGGCGATCTCGCGCTCCACCCAGGCCACCGGCCGGCCGCTCGCCGCCTGCGCGCGCTCGTAGGCCGCGGCCGGGGCCGCCGCCGCGAGCACGAGCAGGAGGGCGAGCGGGTGGCGCATCACCGCACCGAGAAGCCCACGCGCTGCGCGGCCGGGAGCTGCGACACGTGCGCCGGGTCGACCAGGCCGCCCTCGGCGTCGCCGGAGAAGACGTCGAGCAGATCGCGGCCGATGTCGTAGAAGCCGTCGCCATCGAAGTCGATGACCATGTCGTAGTCGCCGGGCTCGGCGTTGAAGGTGACGAGCGGCGGCGAGTTGGTGCAGCCGTTCTGCGGCTTGTACTTGAGCTCGCTGATGGCGAGGTCCGCGATGGGCCGCCGGCCGAAGCCCGCCGCGCCGCCCACGTTCGCGTCGGCCGCGGGGCTGTTCCAGAACGTGTCCCAGTCCTGGTGGCGGACGACCCACTTCTTCGCGCTGGCGTGGTAGCGGGTCATCACCGGCGGGTTCACGTACATGTAGACGGGCTCGCCCGGGGTGTACGCGTTGCGCCACACGCCCTCGTCGCGGCCGGCGCTGTCGTAGGCGAGGTTGACGAGGATGTGCTTGGAGGTGCGCTCGGCGAGCCAGCTCTGCGAGAGCTGCACCGTGAGGCCGACCTTCTGCTCGCCGTCGGCGCCATCCTTCACGTTGAAGCTCCAGTCGAAGACGCCGTTGCGGTCCACGTCGACGAGGACGTCGTAGATGCCGACGTGGCCGACGGCGGGCACGAAGCCGGTGCGGGTCGGCGCGAGGCGGCCGTCGGCGTCGACGGTGGCCGTGACGGGGCCGGCGATGTAGGCCGGGTCGCCGGGCCGGGGCATCGCCTTGCCGACCCAGACGTCGGCGTCGCGGGCGACGTAGAGGTCGACGACCGCGCCGGGGGGGAAGCCGTCGCCGGCGGCGAAGATCTCGCCGCCGACCTCGCCCGGGGCGAGCGTCGCGGCGCCCACCGCGAAGGCGTTCTGCGGCGCCCCGCTCGCGTCCGCGGCGAAGACGTGCGGCGGCTGGGCCTCGTCGACGTCCCAGCCGGCGCCCTGGCGCGGCGTGCGGCTGCTGCTGACCATCACGCTCTGGCGGTGCACGGCGCCGTCGGGGTCGGTGAGCGTGACGTCGAGGGTGCTGCCGGCCCGCACGCCGTCGAACTCGCCGGCGTCGTGCAGGATGGTCGCGAGCGGCAGGCGGCCGTCGTGGGTCGTGAGCAGGTCGGCGAGCACCAGCTCGGTGCCGCCGGCGACCGCGATGCGCACCTGGTACTTGGCGTTGCCGGCGAGCTGGCCGGGGAGGAGCGTGCTCACGCTCAGCGACTCGCCGACGCGCAGCAGGTCGGCCTCGCCGTGGGAGTTCCACAGCGTGATGGCGCTCGAGCTGAAGCCGATGCGGCCCTCCTGGGGGGCCGGGTTGCTGCAGGCGGCGAGCGCCGCGGTGGCGGCGAGGATCGCGACAGCGCGCAGCGGGTTACGGCTCGTCTTCGTGGCCATCGGGCACCTCCGCGAGGGACCTCTTGCAGGTGCGGTGCCAGCTCGTGCGCCGCCCGCGACCCGCGGCGATCCCCAAGCGCGACGGTGGGTTGCGCGATCCGGCCCCGGGGCCCGGCGGCGCCGCCCGGGCGCCGGCGGCGGGGACTTTCCCCCCACCCCGCTACGGGCGGACCCCAGGGTGGAGCCCGAACGCGACCTCGCCGGGCGCCATCGGCACGGTGATGAGATCGAAGGCGAGCCCGTCGGCGGTGACGAGGATCGCGACCTCGGCGGCGGCGTCGAGGGTGGCGACGGCGAAGAGGCCGAAGGCCGAGGTGAGGCCGGCGGCCTCGGGCTGCAGCGCCGGCTCCCCCGGGGCGAAGCGCGGGATGACGTTCACGTAGCGCATCGGGAACTGCGCCGGCAGGAGCTCCACGTGGGCCCCGGCGACGGCCGTGACCACGTCGGTGCGCTCGATCACCTCGCCGAGGTAGCCGCCGGTCACGCGGAAGTCGCGGGTCGACTCGCGCGCCATCGCGCCCAGGAGATCGGCGTCGGCGCCCGAGAGGACGTAGAGCTCGACGCCGAAGACGTCGCTCTTCGCGACCCCGACGGGGTTGGCGTTCAGCGTCGGGACGTAGGCGCCCACCGCCCCGGCCGGCGGCCCGACCACGAGGAGCTGGCGGCTGTCGGGCGGCACGCCCTCGAGCAGGAAGGCGCCCTCGCGCCCGGTCGGCGCCGCGACCACGCCCCGGTCGGCCGCGAGCGCGACCGTGACCCCCGCGACGGGCACGCACCCCGCCGGCGACGGGCAGCTCTCGAGATCGAGCACCCGGCCGTGGATGGCGACCGGGTGCACGACGGCCCCGTCCTCCTGCGCCGGCACGGTCACCGCGCCGGTGCAGGCGGCGCACAGCCCCAGCGCCGCGAGCGCCCACCTCACGCCTCCCACGGTACCACGTCCCGCGTCTCCGCCTCCTGCTCCTGCTCGTGCTCCTGCTCGCGACTTCGTGGCACACTGCCGGCGGCATCTCACGCAGGAGAGGAGGCGGACATGAGCGGGCTCAGGGTGGAGCGAACCGGCGATCACGCCATCTTCCGGCTGGACAAGCCGCGCGGCAACGCGCTCGACGAGCCGCTCATCGACGCGATCACCGCCGCGATCGAGGCCGCGGCGCTCGACGACGGCGTGCATGGGGTGATGCTCGCCTCGGCCCACCCGTCCATCTTCTGCCCCGGCCTCGATCTCAAGGCGCTCATCGACTACGACCGCGGACAGATGGAGCAGTTCATCCGGAAGTTCACCGGCATGCTCCGCCTCTGCTACGGCTTCCCCAAGCCGCTCGTCGCGGCCGTCGGCGGCCACGCGGTGGCCGGCGGGTGCCTGCTCGCGCTCACCGCGGACTACCGCGTGCTGCGCCGGGACGAGGCCCGCCTGGGGCTGAACGAGGTCAGGATCGGCGTGCCCATGCCCTGGACCGTGACGGTCCTCATCCGCGCGACGGTGCCGGCGCCGGCGCTCACGCGCGTCGGCCTGCTCGGGCTGAACTTCACCGGCCCCGAGGCGGTCGCGGTCGGGCTGGCCGACGAGCTCGCCGACGCCGGCGCCGTCGAGAGCACCAGCCAGGCGCGCCTCGCCGAGCTCGGCGACCGCGACGCGGCGGCCTACGCGACCACGAAGACCTACCTGCGTGCGACCGCCATCGGCGAGATGCGGGCGCGCCAGGAGGAGCTCACGGCCGACTTCGTCCACACCTGGTTCTCCGACGCGTTCCGGGCCCGCCTGCGCGGCCTCGTGCAGGCCCTCGGCGCGCGTTCACGCTAGCGCTTCCGCGGGTTTGACGACCCCGTGCCCCCTCCTTATCATTTGTGCAAACGATGCCGTCGCGGCCGGCGCGGCCGGCATGACGGCCGTGAGGTGAGCGATGCGCGACGACCGCGATCCGCAGGAGGAGAAGGGGTTCAAGGTCACCGACCGGCGCGCCGTCGTAGGCGAGCCGCGGGAGGAGCCGCCCGCGCCGCCGGAGGCGCCGCCCCCGCCGCGCGCGACCGGCGCGCCGCCGCGGGCGGCGGGCGCGAGCGCCCGGCCCGCGGCCCCGTTGCCCGCGATCGACTTCGCCACCTTCGTGCTGTCGCTGACCACGAACGCCTTCTACCACCTCGGCGAGATGCCCCGGCCGGACACCGACACGACCGAGCGGAACCTGCCCCTGGCCAAGCAGAGCATCGACATCATCGCCATGCTTCAGGACAAGACTCGCGGTAACCTCACCGAGGATGAGGCTCAGCTGCTCGAGAACCTGCTCTACGACCTGCGGATCAAGTATGTCCAGGCGACGAAGTAGCGGCGCCTGGGCGCTCGCGGCCGTGGTCGCGGCCGCGGCCGCGGGCGGCTGCCGGCTCAAGACCGACAGCGGCTCACCGGGGCCCGCGCCGGTGCCGGCGCTGGCGACGCCCGCGCCGGCGGCCGCGGCCCCGGCGTCGCGGCCGGTGAAGATCATCTACCCCGCGGCGCCGGGCTCCTTCGTCGACCTGGCGAAGAAGGTCGTGCCCGCGGTCGTCAACATCCGCACCACCCAGGCGGTCCGCGGCGGCCCGTGGGAGTTCTGGTACGGCGAACCGATGAACGGCGGCCGCCGGCCGCAGCCGGGCCGCTCCAGCCTCGGCACCGGCTTCGTCATCGACGACGACGGCCACGTGCTCACGAACAACCACGTCATCGCCAACGCCGACGTCATCATGGTGCAGACCAACGACAAGCGGGAGTTCCGCGCCCGCCTCGTCGGCCGCGACGACAAGACCGACGTCGCGCTGCTCAAGATCGACCGCCCCGGCGTCGTGCCGGTGCGGCTCGGCGACTCGGACCAGGCCGAGGTCGGGGAGTGGGTGCTCGCGGTGGGCGAGCCCTTCGGCCTCTCGCACACGGTCACCGCCGGCATCATCAGCGCCAAGGGCCGCGACGACGACGAGCTGCAGGGCTTCGGCCGCGAGGGCTACTGGAACTTCATCCAGACCGACGCCTCGATCAACCCGGGCAACTCGGGCGGGCCGCTCGTCAACATGGCGGGCGAGGTCATCGGCATGAACACCGCCATCCGCGCCCAGGCGACCGGCATCGGCTTCGCCGTCCCGGTCAACATGATCAAGGACATCCTGCCCTACCTCAAGCGCGAGGGGCGCGTCGCCCGGAGCTGGCTCGGCGTGATGATCCAGGAGATCACGCCGCAGCTCAAGGACCAGCTCCGGCTCACCCGCGACAACGGCGTGCTCATCACCGAGGTGATCGAGCAGGGCCCGGCCGAGCGCGCGGGCGTCAAGCCCGGCGACATCGTCACCGAGTTCAACGGCAAGCCCATCACGTCGCGGCGCGAGCTGCGGTGGCAGGCCTCCATCGCGGGCGTCGGCCGCGAGGTCCCGATGCGCATCGTGCGGGCCGGCCGCGACTACGTCGTCAGCCTGCGCACCGAGGAGCTGCCGGCGGCGGCGCCGTAGCGCGGCGCGGCCACCCCGTCGGCGCCGGCATCACGGCAGCCGGATCGGCCCGATGAACTCGTTCCGTCCGCCCTGGCTGCTGCACTCGTCCCCGACCGAGTAGACCACCTCGACCAGCGCGTAGCCCTTGAACACCCAGGCCGCCGCTTTCCAGGCCGCATTATCGAGGCAGGCCTCCGGGTGGCGGCTCGGTGCCGGGCGCGCCGGGGGCAGCTCGCGCCGCAGCAGCGGTTTGCCGGCCCACAGCACCGTCAGAATGCGGGTCTCGTCGTGCCGCCTGCGTTGTCGTCGCGGACTCGCACACGGGCGCGATCGACCCGCGGCCGCTCGCGGCGCTGGGGGTCCGCGTGCTGACCCCGAAGGACCAGGACTGGGTCTGGCCGTGCGTCGGCGCGGCGGGGGCGCCCTACGCGGTCGCCGCGCTCGTCGGCTTTCACGCGCGCGCCGGCAGCGGCGGGTTTCGGCCGCACACGGTCAACGACTTCGTGCGCCGCGCGACCATCGCCGGCCGCGAGAGCGGCGAGGTGGGCATCCTCGCGCTCGGTCTCGCCGCGCTCGGGCTGCCCCTCGCGCTCGTCACGGGCGACACCGGCGCCACCGACGAGGCGCACGTCTTCGCCCCCCGCGCCGAGGTCGTCCCCGTGCGTCGGCGCCGCGCCGGCACGGTCGGCTTCCTCGCCGAACGCGAGGCGCCGGCGGTGCTGCGCGCGGCGGCGCGGCGCGGGGCCGCGCGCGCGACGCTGTCACCGCTGCCGCCGTTCCCGGCGACGCTGACGATCGAGACGTTCGGCGCCGCGGTCGCGCAGCGCGTGGCGCGCGAAGCGCCCGGCGCCTTGCCGCGCGAGCTGCCCGTCCCGCTCCGGGGCGCCGCGGCGACGCCCACGCTGCGCCCCGAGGTCACGGGGAGCACCGTCGCATGGGTCGCGCCGGACGCGCTCACGGCGTTCCTCTCGCTCGTCTTCGTGGCCAGCGCGTGCCGCGGGCCGGGCGGTGACGAAGCGTGGGCGGCGGTGAGCGCCGGGTTCCAGGCGACGCGGCAGCAGCGGTGGGCGGCGGCGGTCGCGGCGTTCGAGCGGGCCCTGCGCGCGAACCCGGAGGATGTCGCGACCCACTGCCGCCTCGGCGGCGCCTGGCTCGGCCAGGGCCAGACGGCGCGCGCGCACGCGGCCTACCTCGAGGGCGCCCTGCGCCTCGACGAGATCGGCGACCCCGCCATGCGGACCGTGTGCCTGACGGGGCTCGGGCGGACCCTAGAGCGCCTGGGCGCCCCGGCCCCTGCGCTCGTCGCCTGGCGGCGCGCGCTCGCGTTGCCGGACTTCCGCGGCAGTCACGTGGAGGCGGGCGCGGCGGTGCAGCGGCTCGAGGGCGCGGCGCGGCGCTGAGCGGCGCCGCGCGGCGCGCGCGGCGCGGTCACACCACGAACACCGCCACCCGTACGGCCCGGGCGAGCAGCTCGAAGTCCGTGCGATTCGCCGTCACGACCGTCGCCCCGTGCCCGCGCGCGGTCAGCGCGATGAGCGCGTCGTTCTGGAACTCCCGGCGCTTGTGGGGGTCCCAGTCGTGCGCGTCACCGATGGTGCGGAGGAGGCGCCCCGCGTCCCACCAGTCCCGCCCCGTGGGCTCCCACACGTCCCGCGCCAGCGCATACAGCCGCTCCACGGCTCGCCTGGCCGCTGCCGTCCGCGCGCCGCGCCGTAGCTCGGACAGCACGACCGCGGAGTGCCGCACGACGAAGGCCTTCCGCACCTCCGCGAGCCGCTCCTCGTAGAGGCCGCGCTCCCAGTACCCGATGTAGACGCTCGTGTCGAGGACGGCCCACACGGTCAGGGCGTCTCGAAGCTGCCGGGCGTGAGCTTCCCGCGCGTGCGCGTCATGAAGCGCCAGAACTCCTCCATCTCCACGACGCGCGCGACTGCCAGGCGCACGGCCTCGGCGTCGGTGCCGGCCCCGAGTGCCTTCCGGGCACGCGTGATCGCTCGCTCGTCGACGAAGAAGGACTTGCGGGTGTACCGGGCGGCTCGCATGGTCATCCTACAGGCATATGTTGATAATACTCCAGGCATACGTCAAGTGTGTGGTGGGGGCGCTCGCAGCGGCGTACACTGGAGGTGGCAGCCCTGCGGACATGACGACGAGCGATCTGACAGCCACGCCTCCGGGCGACTGGAAGGTCGACCAGGTGATCGCTTTCGACTGGTACGACGGCGCCAGAGCGGGGTTCTGTCGGCTTCGGTCTCCTCGGATCGAGTTCGCGTTCGAGTTGCTCGCGGAGCGGCCGACGGAGGATGGCCTCGACGATCGACTCTTCACCATCAGGGTCCTTCCGGACGGCACCGTAGCTGCGATGCTCCTGCGGCTCGCGTTTGCGGGCGCTCCGGCGTCGCCGGTCTGGGCGCCGCGATGGGAAACCTCGAATCCCGGAGAGCTCGAGTCCGCGGGCCGAGCGATCGAGCAGGCATGCGATCAGGCGGCCCCGACGAACCTGGTGATCAGGACGAGCGACTTCGTCGCGTTCTCCGGCTGTTGGGACGTCGGGGACCGGAGGGGCGTGAGTGACTGGTTCGCGGCGCTGGGTCTCGGCGCGGCGGACGAGTGCGGTTAAGGCGGGCCGCGCTGGCTACGGCGCGGCCGCCCGCGACGCGCGCCCCCCCTACGGCGCGAAGCTCGCGGTGTAGCTGAAGCTCGCGCGGTTCGTGCTGCCGCTCGGCTGGCTCGCGATCGAGCTGCCCCAGTACACCGCGACCACGAGGTCGACGACCTGGCCGGCCGCGACCGTGACGGCGAAGGTCTCGCTCGCCGTCGCGAGCGGGTGCACGGCGACCTGGGCCGCCTCGGGGTGCGCCGGGTCGAACGTGGCCGTGCGCACGACCAGCTTGGCGTAGCTTGGCGAGTCGAGCTGGAGCGTGACCGTGCCCGCGCCGGTCGGGGTGAAGCGCAGGTACTGCGCGCCCCACGCGGCCGGGGTGTGGGTGTGGGCCGCGCCGTCGAGGACGCCGGCGGTCTCGTGGCCGAGCGTGGTGAGGTCGAAGGAGGTGTAGCCGAAGCGGCCGTCCTCGATCGCGGGCTGGTCGAGGAGGTTCGCGGTCATGAAGTCGCCGAAGACCTCCTTGAAGCTCGCGCTCGCCGCCGTCATCTGCGCCTCGACCGACGCGATGCCGTGGCTCGGGTCCTGCACCAGCGCGCGCAGCATGGGCGCGCCGAAGCGCTCGGCGAGGTAGCTACCGAAGAGGAACGCCGCGCCGTAATCGACGTCCTGGCCGGTGACGGCGAGGGCGGTGTTCGCCGCGTCGCGGGCGGTGGCGCGGCCGGCGCTGAGGTCGGTCAGGTAGCCGGCGATGGTCATGGCCGACTCGGCCAGCGACTCGGAGAGCCAAACCTCCTCGGCATCGTCGTAGTTGTACGCGATGAGGTGGACCATCTCATGGATGGCCACGCCCAGCATGTACGGCGACGCGGGCGCGTTCGACGACGCGGCGTTGAGGTGCAGCATCTCCATGTGGTTCGAGGTCGAACCGGCCACCTCGTCGTCGGCGCGGAAGAAGCCGTCGAAGGTGTAGCTGCCGTAGCCGGCGATGTTCATGTAGAGCAGCGTGATGTGGGGATCGCCGTCGACGTCGGGCGGATCGCCGTACGTGGTGGTGTCGATCGCGTACATGCCGGCGCTGGGCTGCGCCGGCGTCGCGGTCTCGAACGCCTGCATGATCTGCTGCACCGCGGTGTCGTCGATGTCGCTGCCCCAGACGTCGTCGGCGACGTAGACGTAGCCGTGCGCCGTCTCGCCGCGGCAGGTGGCCTGCACCTGCTTGTCGCCGGGCGGCATGGCCGCGAGGTTCCAGGTCCAGAACTTGCGCGGCGGCTGCGAGCACGCGGTGGCGGCGTCGTCCTGCGCGGGCGCGGCGTCGTCCTGGACCAGGGCGTCCTCGGCGCCGGCGTCCTGCTGCGGGAGGGTGGAGCTGGAGTCGCCGCAGGCGGCGATGAGGGCGCAGAGCACACAGGGGGCGACACGACGCATGAACGGACCTCCGGGCGTCGAGTGTAGACGAGATGACGGCGCGAGCGGAAGGGGGAGCGCGCCGGATTCAAACCGCCGGGCACCGGAGGCCGATCGCGGCCGCGAGGCGTCGCTGGCGCCGGTCGGTCGTGATGAACGAGGTCGCCGACAAACTACGCGCGACCGCGCAGTGCAGGATGTCCAGCGACCGACACCCCGTGACGCGGGTGTGGTCCTGCGCGAGGGTCTTCGCTTCGCGCAGCACGTGCTCCCAGTGCACCGGCGCGCGATAGAGCGTCCCGGTGCCCACGTCCTGCTCCACGAGCGCGTGCGTCGCGCGCGCTTGCGCCGGCTTGGCCTCCTTGCGGAAGAGCTTGAGCTCGAGTGCATTCGCCAGCTCGAGCTCGTGCAGGAGCGAGAGGGCGATCGGCTGCCCCGCCACCAGGCGCACCACCTTCGCGCTCTCCGGCTCGGGGTAGTACAGCCTGAGCAGGCAGCCCGTGTCGAGATAGATCATCGGTCTTGGCGGGACTCGGAGAGGATCTCGCTCAGCCGTGCGCCGCGCGGCTCCTCCCCCCACACGGCGCGGGCGCGCCCCAGGAAATCGGGCGCGGCGGCCACCTGCGGCTCGGGCGGCAGGAGTCGGGCGACGACCTTCTTGCGGCGCAGGACGCGCACCTCCTCCCCCCGCTCGACCCAGGAGAGGACCTCGCTCAGGTGATGCTGGACCTGCCGCACCGTCGCCGTCTTCATGTTGGACATCATGACGCACGAAGCCCCGGCGTCGAGGGGGTGCGGCGGCCCAGTCAGTCGGAGCGGTCGCGGCGGCGCCGGGCTCGCGGAGACGGGCGACCAGATTCGCGAAAACCGCGAATCTCGCTGTGCATCTGCCTCGATGAGCTGCGGTATTCGCGGAAAACGCGAATCGGCGTGGGCATCATTCCCCGGCCGCCGGCGGCCGGCGGTGGGGGCGCCTACCCGATCGTCCCCACCACGAACTGGTGCACGGTGGCGTGATCGTCGAAGGCGAAGCGGCGCTCGAGGGCCGGGTCGCGGCGCAGGTGGCGGGCGTGCTCCGGCGCGAGGTCGCGGTGGCCGAAGATGCCGCGCGAGCACAGCCGGGCGCCGGGGCGCGCGGTGCGCAGGATCTCGTCCATGAGGTCGTGGAACGCGGCGTCGCTGAGGTACGACGAGACGTCGGTGATCGAGTAGCCGTCGAAGGTCGCCGGGGGCGCGCCGCGCAGCACGTCGCCGACGGCGCCGGTGACCACGTGGATGCGCGTGGTCTCGAGCGCGGCCTTGACGCGGGCGAAGGTGGCCGCGTGCAGGTACGGCGGCATCGACTCCTCGTTGATGTAGCGGCCGTAGAAGACGAGCTGCAGGAGGTGGTTGTCGCGGGCGAGGTGGTTGAGGAAGTAGCGGTAGACGGAGCCGTAGACCCGCTCGTGCAGCGGCACCTCCGGGGGCACGAAGCGCCAGAAGCCCGGGTCGCGCGAGAAGAGCTCGAGGAAGCCGCGGCGGCACACGAGGTACACGACGTTGCGCCACACGACGTTGTCCCAGCCCTCGACGAATGCGCGCTGCGCCGCGAGATCGCGGAAGCTGAAGAGGCGGTGGATCCACAGCGGCCGCAGCAGCCGCACGGCGCGCGAGACCCAGCGCAGGTACCGCTCGAGGCTGCCCTGGAAGAGCACCCCGCCGTCGATCAGATCGTGGTGCTGGTCGAAGTAGGCGCGCGCCGCCGGCGTCAGGCGGTGGCGCACGCCCTCGTAGGCGGCGCGCCGCGTCGCCGACTGGCGCACGCCCATGAACTCGAGGTAGGCGGCGTGGTCCAGCGCGCGCATCGCGGCGAGCTTCAGCTCGAGCAGGTAGCTCTGGGACGGGTTCACGTCGACCGCCCAGATCTCGGCGGGCGCATCGACGAGGAGGTTGAGCACGCGGCCGCCGCCGGCGGTGATGCACAGGACGCGGTCCTCGGGGCCGAGCCGGAGCGCCTTCAGCTCGCAGTGCGAGTCCTCGTTGCACGCCGAGTAGCTGATGCGGCCGGCGTAGCGGCTCCAGGGGATGCCCGCCGGATCGACGGGGCCAGGGGTGACGGTCGGCGCCGGCGCGGCGCCGGGCGCGGTCTGCCCGCGGTCGCGGGCGAGTTGGGAGTCCATCGGGCGGGTTGCCTCCAGTGGGGGGATAGCTAGTCCTCGTCGCCCTCCGGCCGGATGGCGTACTTCTCCAAGCGCCGGAGGAGCTGGTAGCGGCTGATGCCGAGCATCCGGGCCGCCGCGGCCTTGACGTTGTGCGCCTTGCTGAGCGCCTGGCGGATCATGCGCTGCTCAAGCGTACCCAGGGTGTCGCCGGGCGCAAGCTCCGGCCGCGGCGCCGGGGGCGCGCCCTCGCCCAGCACCCGCGCGGGCAGGTGCTTGAGCTCGATCACCTCGCCCTCGGCGACGATCACGGCCCGCTCGATCACGTTGCGCAGCTCGCGCACGTTGCCCGGGAAGGCGTAGGCGGCCAGGCGCTCGACGACGGCCGGGTCGAGCGGCGCGATGGGCTTCGCCAGCCGCTCCGCGTAGAGCGCGCGGAAGTGCTCGGCGAGCAGCGGGATGTCCTCGCGCCGGTCGCGCAGGGGCGGGATCTGCAGCGGGAAGACGCTGAGCCGCTCGTAGAGATCGCGCCGGAAGCGGCCCTGACGCGCGAGCGCGGCGAGGTCGCGGTTGGTCGCCGCGATGATGCGCGCCGTGAGCGGCGTCTCGCGCGCCGCGCCGAGGCGGCGGAAGGCGCGGCTCTCGAGCAGGCGCAGCAGCTTGCCCTGCACCGCCTCGCCGAGGTCGCCGATCTCGTCGAGGAAGAGGGTGCCGCCGGCGGCCTGCTCGCAGGCGCCGAGGCGGGTCTCGGCCGCGCCGGTGAAGGCGCCGCGCTCGTGGCCGAAGAGCAGGCTCTCGGTGAGCGGCTCGGGCAGCGCGAGGCAGTCGACGGCGACAAAGCCCGCCGGGCGGCCGCCCGTCAGCTCGTGGAGCGTGCGGGCCGCGACCTCCTTGCCCGCGCCGGTCTCGCCGGCGATGAGCACCGTCGTCGCGGGCGAGCGCGCGAGCGCGCGGAGCTGGTCCCACAGGCGCACCATCGGCGGCGCGGCGCCGACCAGGCCGCCGCGCTCGGGCGCGCCCCCGGCCGCGCGGCGGGCGGCGGCGCGGCGGCGCACCTCGGCGACGCGCTCGAGGAGCGGCGCCAGGCTGGTCTCCTTGACGATGTAGTCCTCGGCCCCGAGGCGGATGGCCTGCACCGCGTTCGGCACGGTGTCGTAGGCGGTCATCATCACGAGCTCGGCGCCGGGCTGGCGGCTGAGGAGCAGCGGGATGAGCCGCAGGCCGTCGTCGTCGGGCAGGCGGTGGTCGAGCAGGATGAGGTCGTACGGCCGCGCCTCGGCCAGGCTCAGGGCCGCGCTGCCGGTGGGGGCGAGGTCGCAGCGCACGCCGGCGCGGTCGAGCTCGCGGCCGAGCGCGTGCGCGTAGAGCTCCTCGTCGTCGACGACGAGGACGGCGAAGTCGCTCACGCGCCCACCTCGCGGGCCGCCCGCTCGAGCCGCGGCAGCACCATGATGGCCTCACAGCCGCCGCCCTCGCGCTCGCGCAGCTCGACGAAGCCGCCGTGGGCGCGCGCGATGTCCTGGCACACGGTGAGCCCGAGGCCGGTGCCGTTCTTCTTGGTCGTGAAGAAGGGCTGGAAGCACTCGGCCGCCGGCGCGCGCAGGCCCGAGCCGCGGTCCTCGACGTAGACCGCGGTGTGGCGCTCGCCGGCGACGGCGCGGCAGCGCACCTCACCGCCCGCGGGCGAGGCCTCGAGCGCGTTGAGCAGCAGGTTGAAGAGCACGTGGCGCAGGGCGTGGGCGTCGGCGCGCACGACGAGGTCCGGGGGCACCGCGGTGACGATGGTCTTGCCCTGGAGGCGGTGCGCGGCGCCGAGCAGCTCGCGCGCCTCGTCGACGAGGCCGGCCACGCGCTGCTCGCCGAAGCTGAGCTCCTTGCGGGCGGCGAGGTAGTCGCGCAGGGTCAGGTCCATGCGCACGACCTCGCGGGTGATGGCGCCGAGGAGGCTGCGCTGCTCGGCCGGCGTCGCCGGGTCGCGGATGAGGGTGTCGAGGGCGGCGCCGACGGCGACGATGGGGTTGCGCAGCTCGTGCGCGAGCTGGGCCGCCATCTCGCCCATGGTGGCCAGGCGCTCCTGGCGCACGAGGCGGTCCGAGGCCTCCGCGGCGGCGTCGCCGCCGGGCCGCAGCATCACGAGGTAGCCGGCGACGCCCTGCTGCTCGTCGGCGAGGAGCAGGGCCTCGACGCGCGCGGCGGTGACGCTGCCGTCCTTGCGCAGCACGAGCGCCGACTCGGCGCAGTAGGGCGTGGCCGGGTCGAGCGCCTGGTGCCGCAGCACCTCCACCATCACGTGCGGCTCGGCGAAGAGCGTGCCCACGTGGCGCCGCACGAGGTCGACGGGCGCGTAGCCGAGCAGCGGCTCCACCGCGTCATTGCACGAGGTGACCATGAAGTCCGGATCGAGGAACAGCGCCGGCGCGGCGTCGCCGAGCGTGAGCTGCAGGAGCTGGCTCTCGAGCGCGGCCGGCGGCCCGCCGCGCTCGCGCACGAGGAGCTGCCCCTGCCCGACGGCGTCGTTCTCGAGGATCTCGCCGATGCGCCGGGCATACTGCAGCAGGAGCTCGCGCTGCTGCCGGGTGTAGGGCTCGGCGCCCTCGCGCTCGAAGAGCAGCACGCCGTAGGCCCGGTTGGGCCCGAGCGCCGGGACGCACAGGATGCGCCGCCGACCGACGAGCTTCGTCATCTGCGCGACCACGAGGCCGGGCAGCGCGCGGCCGATGAGCTCGACGAGCGACGAGGTCTCGAGCATCGAGCGCTCGCGGTAGCAGCGGTAGATCAGGCTGTCGCGGGCGGCCGTCGTCGAGAAAGCGATGCCGCTGAAGCTGCCGCCAATCACGGCCTCGATCTCGGCCACGATCGGGTCGACGTCGCGGGTGCCGAGGCGCACGCGGATCTCGCCGGTCTTCTCGTTGACGAGGATGAGGTTCGTCGAGCCGCAGCCGACGATCTTGGTGGCGCCGCGCAGGATCGCGCGGACCAACTCCTCGACGCTGGTCGTCGCCCGGTGGGCGTCCATCAGCGCGCATTCTATGCAGGTCGCGCCCGCGCCGCAGCTTCTATTTTCGTGCGGCGCCCGGCCGCGCGCTGCGCCGCCGCCGCCGGCGTGCGGCGTGCGGGTGTGCGAAAACGCACACGTGCGCGGTTGCACGCGCGCGCGGCGGCCGCGGGGCCTCAAAGGCCGCGTGCAACCCGTCGAGACCAGTCGCCCGCGCCCCCCGCGGGGCGTGCCGCCGCCGCGGCCCGAGTCTTGCTTCTGCGCGCGGCCCTCATGTCTACCTGGGACCTCGACGGCCTGCGGGCCGACATAGAAGCGATCAATTTCAGCTTGCTCGATCTCCTGAGCCGCCGCGCTCGGCTGGTGACCGAGATCCACGCCATCAAGAGCGCGCGCAACATCCCGCTCTTCGTGCCCGCGCGCGAGGAGCAGATGCTCGAGCGCCTCGTCGCGCGCAACGAGGGGCCCTTCTCCGACGCCGCCATCCGGGGCCTCTTCAAGGAGATCTTCCGCGCCTCCCTCGATCTGCAGGAGACGCAGGCGGCCCAGACGCTCATGGTCGGTCGCGAGCGCCGGCCGCACGACCTCGTCATCACGGTCAAGGACGCCGTCATCGGCGGCCCGGCCCCGGTGCTCATCGCCGGCCCGTGCTCGGTCGAGGGCGAGGAGCAGATGGAGCAGGTGGCGCGGCTCTGCGTCGAGACCGGGGTCAAGCTGCTGCGCGGCGGCGCCTTCAAGCCGCGCTCCTCGCCCTACTCGTTCCAGGGCCTGGGCGCGCGCGGGCTCGAGCTGCTGGCGCGGACGGCCCGGCGCCACGGCCTCGCCACCGTCACCGAGGTCACCGACACGCGCCTCGTCGGGCTCGTCGCCGAGCACGCCGACGTGCTGCAGATCGGCGCGCGCAACATGCACAACGTCGAGCTCCTGCGCGAGGTGGGCCGCACGCGGCGCCCGGTGCTGCTCAAGCGCGGCCTCGCCGCCACCATCGAGGAGTTCCTCTTCTCGGCCGAGTACATCATCGCCGAGGGCAACGACCAGATCATCCTGTGCGAGCGGGGCATCCGCACCTACGAGACCGCCACCCGCAACACCCTCGACATCGCGGCCGTCCCGCTGCTCCGCCAGCGCAGCTACCTGCCGGTCGTCGTCGACGTGAGCCACGCCGCGGGGCGCCGCGACATCCTGGCGCCGCTCGGGCGCGCGGCCCTCGCCGCCGGCGCCTCGGGGCTCATGGTCGAGGTCCACCCCGCCCCGCACCTGGCCCGCTCGGACGCCGAGCAGCAGCTCGATTTCGCCGCGTTCCGGTGCTTCTGCGCCGCGACCGGCTTCACGCCGCCGGCCTGAGCCGCCAAACACATTGCCAACCACCTTAAGAGAAGAGGTCCTCAGATGAAGCTCTCCGTGGCCTGCAACTTCGACGAGGCGCTCCTGACGGGGCTCACGCCGTACCCGGTCTACGAGATCTACGGCAAGCTCACGACGGACTACTTCGGCGGCGGCCGCCCGTCGTTCTACCTCCCCGAGGTGGATCGCCCCCGCCTCGAGGGCTACGTCCGCGCGACCCACGAGCACGGCATCGCCTTCAACTACCTGCTCAACTCGTCCGCGATGGGCAACCTCGAGTACACCCGCGAGGGCCAGCGCCAGATCGAGGAGCTGCTCGACTGGCTCGACGGCATCGGCGTCGACTCGGTCACGGTCGCGAGCGTGTTCTTCCTGCGCCTCGTCAAGCAGCGCCACCCGCGTCTCACGGTGCGCGTGAGCTCGCACCGCTTCACCGACACGCCGCGCAAGGTGCGCTTCTGGCGGGAGGAGGGCGCCGACTACATCGTGGTCTCCGAGGTCAACATCCACCGCGAGCTGGCGGTGCTCGCGGCGATGAAGGAGGCCGCCGGCGACGTCGAGCTGCAGCTCATCGTGAACAACTGGTGCCGCCAGGACTGCGCCATCGCCGGGCAGCACGCGGTCGGCCTGTCGGCGGCCTCGCAGGCCGGCAACCGCGGCTTCCCGCTCGACTACTGCTCGCTGCTGTGCAACGCGATCCGGCTGAAGGAGCCGGTCAACTACCTGCGCGCGAACTGGATCCGCCCCGAGGACCTCGGCCTCTACGAGGAGCTCGGCTATCACAACTTCAAGATCGTCGAGCGCAACACGCCGACCCAGATCCTGCTCGACCGGGTCAAGGCCTACGCCGGGCGGCGCTACGACGGCAACCTCCTCGACCTGGTGCAGAACTACGCCTACCCGATCGAGAAGATGGGGCCGAAGGGCGGCGAGGAGTTCTACTCGAAGCGGCGGCTGCTCAAGTACTTCGTCAAGCCGCAGGCGGTGAACCTCATCAAGTTCCTCAAGGTGATGGAGTTCGGCCAGACCGCCGGCGTGCTCTACCCGCGCCGCGGCCCGAACCCGGTCATGATCGACAACCGCGCGCTCGACGGCTTCATCGAGCGCTTCCGCACCAAGGGCTGCCAGGCCACCGACTGCGAGAGCTGCCGCTACTGCCACGAGTGGGCGGCGCGGACGGTGCAGATCGATCCGGCCTGGAAGCAGAAGATGGCGGCGATCTACGCCGATCTCCTCGCCGAGATCGACCGCGGGTCGTTCTGGGACCCCTACCTCAAGACGCTGGGCGAGGCCGCGCGGGAGCTGGTGGCGTGAGGCGCGGGCCGGCCGCGGCCCGCACGGCGCAGGACCCGCTCGCGCGCGCCCTCGCGCGCGGCGTCGCGGCGCTGGGCGCGGCGCAGCAGCCGGACGGCGCGTGGCGCGGCGAGTACGGCGGGCCGATGTTCCTCGCGCCCATGTGGGTCGCCGCGGCCCACCTCGCCGGGCGCGAGCTCCCGGCGCGCCGCCGCGCCGGCCTCATCGCCGGCTTCCGCGCGGCGCAGCAACCCGACGGCAGCTTCGGCCTGCACCGCGAGACCGGCGGCTCGATGTTCACGAGCGCGCTCGGCTACGTCGCGCTGCGGCTCCTCGGCGTCGGCCCGGGCGACCCGGCCGCGGCGGCGCTGCGGGGCTGGATCCACACCCACGGCACGCCCCTCGGGGCCGCGAGCTGGGGCAAGCTCGTCCTCGCGCTGCTCAACCTCTACGACTACGACGGGCTGCACCCGATCCTGCCCGAGCTGTGGCTGCTCCCCGAGGCGGCGCCGATCCACCCGTCGCGGTTCTGGTGCCACTGCCGCCAGGTGTACCT
>DASXVK010000490.1:0-9587 GCA_036504295.1 Polyangia bacterium | reverse complement strand
GTCGCGATGACGTCGCGCATGTAGGTGCCGATGGGCTCGTAGTTCTTGGGCAGGAGCGAGCGGCCGTAGAGCGCGGTCAGCGAGCCACCGAGCGTGCCCTGGGGGTTCACGTCGAGCCGCGCGGTCTCGTCGAGCTGCCAGGCGGACATCGCGCTCGCGGTGGGCGAGGCGTACTGCAGCCGCTCGGCCGCGAGGCCCACCCGGAAGTCGATGCTCCGCCGCGCGGGCGTGCCCGGGCCGCTCAGCCGCTGCGGCGGACGCGACGCGTAGTCGGCCTTGAGCACGAACCGGAAGAACCCGGCCGCGCCGCCGTCCGTGGTGTAGCCCGGGTTCGTGTCCACGCCGCACTCGGTGCCCGCCGTCGTGTGCAGCACGGTGCTCGGGGTCAGCGCGACCCCGGGACCCTCGGTGGCGGTGAGCGACCGCGCGCCGGCGGGCGCGGGCAGAAGCAGGGCGACCAACGCCGGGGCGGGCGCGGCGACGAGCAGGGCGACCAACGCGCCGGCGGGTCCGGGCAGCACCCCGGCGACCAGGGCGGCCACGAGCACCGCCCCACCGCTCCCCCGTCTTCGCGGTCGCGTCACGGCCAGGATGAGCCACCACGCCGTGTCCGGCCCGGCTCGCCGGACTGCCCTTCGGATTGGAGACAGGATCTTATCACGCCCCTCTCGACGACGCGAAATGCGCGCCGCCTTGAGCGGAGGCAGATCAGCGGCTATCCTCGACGCGCCGTAGACCCCAGCCCGTGCCGCGCGCCACCCCCATCGCCGTCTACTACTTCGCGTTCTTCGGGACGCTGGGCGTCTTCTGGCCGTTCCTCGCGCTGCACCTGGCGGCGCTCGGCCTCACGCCGGGCGAGATCACGCTCCTGTACGCCCTCATCCCGGCGATGGGGCTGATCGCGCCGCCGCTCGCGGGCCTGCTCGCCGACGCGCTCAACGCGCGCGTGTGGCTCCTGCGGGCGCTCAGCGCCGGCGCCGCGCTCGCCTTCGCGGCCGTGGTGCACGCCGGCGCGAGCCGGGTGCCGCTCTACGCCGCCGTCATCGCGTTCGCGCTGTGCCGGGCGCCGCTCAGCCCGATGGCGGACGCGAGCGCCGTCGAGCACGTCCGCCGCCACGGCGGCAGCTTCGGCCGGGTGCGGCTGTGGGGCTCGATCGGCTACCTCCTCGCCGCCGTCGCCGGCGGCGCGCTCCTCGACGCCGTGGGGCCGGGCGGCGTGCTCGGCGCGACCATGGTCGCCGTGACCGTCGCCGCGCTCGCCGCGTTCGGCCTGCCGGCGCCGCCGCCCCACAGCGAGCCGCGGGCGTTCGCCGCCGCCCTGGGCCTGCTGCGGCAGCGCTCGCTGTGGCTCTTCTTGGCCGCGGTGACGCTCGCGCAGGTCGCTGGCGCCGCCTACGACTCCTGCTTCACCCTGCACCTGCAGCGGCTCGGCTGCGGCGGGCGCTTCACCGGGATCGCCTACGCGATCGGCGTCCTCGCGGAGGTCGGCGTGCTCATGGTGAGCGGCCGCGTCCTCGCGCGCGTGGGGCCGGAGCGCTGCTTCGCCCTCGCCCTCTTCACGGCCGCGCTGCGCTGGCTGCTGCTGGGAGTGGTGCGCGCGCCGGGGCTGATCCTGCTGCTCCAGCCGCTGCACGGCATCACGTTCGGCCTCTGCTACGTGGCCGGCGTGGTCATCGTGCGCGAGCGCGCGCCCCGCGCGGCGCAGACCGCCGCCCAGGGGCTCTTCGCCGGCGCGTTCGCGCTGGGCGGGGTCGTGGGGATGCCGCTCAGCGGCCAGATCTTCGAGCGGGCCGGCGCGCTCGCGCTCTACGGCACGGCGGCCGTGATCGCGGCGCTCGCCGGCGCCGGCGCGACGCTGTACGCACGAAGGAAGGCGTGAGGCTGGCAGGCAGAGCCCGCCAGCGCTCACGTGAAACGCCTACGCAGCGTCCTTGCTGTCCTTGCTGCCGATGACGGTCAGGTTGGTGCCGACCTGCACCGGGATCGGCTGGCCGTTGACCATCAGGGTCGCCTTGCCGGTCAGGTACCAGCCGAACGAACCGGTCGAGAACTGCCGCGGGGACGCGGTCATCTTGGTGCCGGCCACGTCGATCTCGACGGGCTGGGCGAGCTTGAGAAAGTCCTCACGGCTGATGGGGCACGGGAGCTTGGCCATGGATCAGATTCCTCCTTCTCTGGGTCGTGCAGCGATGCTTCACTCTTATGCGAACTCGAGCGGCTGCATCAGGCGCCCGAGCTTGGGCTCGACCTTGCGGCGATAGACGTCCTGGTACTCGTCGACGGTGGGCAGGCGGCCGAGCAGCGCGGTCACCGCGCCGAGCAGCGAGGAGCCGAGGAACACCTGGGCGCCCTGCCCCATCCGGTTGTCGAAGTTGCGGGTCGAGGTCGACAGCGTGGTGGCGCCCGCCGCCACCTGCGCCTGGTTGCCCATGCACAGCGAGCAGCCGGGCACGTGGATGTTCGCGCCCGCCGAGAGGAGCGTCATGACGACGCCCTCCTTCGAGAGCTGGCCCATCGTCTCGCGGTCCGGCGGCACCGTCCACACCTTCATCCGGTGCTGGACCCACTCGCCCTCGAGCACCGCGGCGGCGATGCGGAAGTCGGTGATGTCCGTCATGCACGAGCCGATGAAGACCTCGTCGATGGGGCGGCCGGCGACCTCGGCGAGCGTGACGATCTTGTCGGGGTCGTTCGGCGCCGCGAGGAGCGGCTGGGTGACCGCGTCGAGATCGACCACGACCGTGTCGGCGTAGGCCGCGCCCTCGTCGGCGCGCGGGTAGACCGGCTTCGACAGCCACGCCTCGATCTCCGCGATGACGTCCTTCACGCGGGCCGCCTGGTGGCGCGGCGCGAAGGTGTTCTTGAGGAAGCGGAGGTTGTTCTCGACGTAGGCGCGGACGCGGTCGGGCTCGAGCGCGAAGGTCGCCGCCGCCGCGCTGCGCTCCGCCGACGCGTCCGTGAACTTGTAGGCGTCCATCACCGGCAGATCGTCGAGCCCCTCGATCTCGAGGACGCGGTCGGCGAAGACGTTGAGCTTCGCGTCGCCCTTGAGGAGGTTCAGCTTGCCCGCCTGGAGCGCCGCCCACGGGATGGCGTTGACGAGGTCGCGGGTCGTGATGCCGGGCCGCCGCGTGCCCTTGAAGACGACCCGCACCGACTCGGGCAGGTCGAGCGGCATGAAGCCCTGCGCGGCCGCGAAGGCGACGAGGTCGGAGCCCGCGGCGAAGGAGACGCCGAGGGGGAAGCGGGTGTGGCTGTCGCCACCGGTGCCGACGTAGAACGGCAGCACGAAGCGGTTGCCGACGGTGTGGATGACGCCGTCGCCGGGGCGAAGGTCGATACCGCCGTGCTCGGCGACGAACCCGCCGAGGTTGGCCTGCATCGAGGCGTCCTTGCTCTTGGGCCCCGCGGCGGTGTGGCAGAAGGACTGGACGAAGGTCGTCGCGTAGCGCGTGCAGGCGAGCTCCTGGGTCTCCTGCATCGTCATCATGCCGGTCGTGTCCTGGCTGAAGACGAGGTGGGCCTTGGGCTCGACGTAGTCGCCGGGCAGCGCGCCCTCGAGCCCCGCGGCCGCGCCGACGAGGTGCTGCACGAGCGTGTACTTCGTGCCGGCCGGGTGGTGCGGCGGCTCGGCGGGCTTGACCGCCGGCTCGCCGTGCGGCAGCCCGAGCGCGGCGCAGGCCTGGATCGCGTTGTTGGTCAGCTTGCGGCCGATGATGAGGTTGTTGCGGCCGCCCGCGCGGGCCTCGTCCAGGATCGACGCCGGCTCGACGGTGAAGCTGGCGAGCACCTGGCCGTCGGCGCCGGCGACCGTGCCGGCGGCGAGGTCGATCGTGATCTCGTCGCCCTCGCGCAGGTCGCCGGTGGGCATGCGCACCGGGATGGCGCCGCAGCCGCGCAGCGTGTTGAAGAAGATGGGGGCGATCTTCGACGCCAGGACGATGCCGCCGCGCCGCTTGTTCGGCACGTGCGGGATGTCCTCGCCGGTCCACCAGATCAGCGAGTTCGAGGCCGACTTGCGGCTCGAGCCGGTGCCGACGACGTCGCCGACGGCGCACAGGGGGCCGCGCGGGGCGAGCCGGTTGCGCCGCGCGATGTAGTCGCGGTCGCTCGGCGAGGTCGACAGGATCTTGAGCGCGTGCAGCGGGATGTCGTCGCGGGTCGAGGCCTCCTGCGCGGGGGACAGGAAGTCGGTGTTGATCTCGCCGGTGGTGCGGATGACGATGCGCTTCTGGCGCAGCTCGATCTCGGGCATGGCCCGCAGCCACTCGGCCTCGGCCCACGCGCGCAGCGCGGCCTGGGCCTCGGCGCGGCCGGTCTTCGCCATCGCGACGACCTGGGCGAAGTCGGCGGGGCCGACGAGGATGGTCCGACCGAGCACGAGCGCGGCCTTGGCCGCGAACGCGCCGCCCTGACCGAGCGCATAGAGCAGGTGCGGGATGGACGCCCCGCCGCCCATGCGGCCGAGCATCTCGACCGCCAGGCTGCGATCGATGGCGGCCGAGCGCCGCTCGCCCTTGAGGAGCGCGCCGAGGAAATCGGCCTTGACCTGCGAGGCCGGGTACCCGCCGGGCGGAACCCGGTCGTCGAGCAGGCCGAGGAACCAGGCCGTCACGTCCCCATGGTCAGTCGGCAGCAGCGCCGGGTCGAGGTGCTCCGCCGTGAGGGCGTCGCACACCGCCTCGGTCTGCGCCACCGTGAGCGGGAGCGGCGGGATGCCGAAGCCGGCGCGCTCCTTCTCGTGCTTCAAGTAGTTCGCAACGAAGTCCTTGAGATCCCGAGCCATGTCTGCCTCGCCTGCCTGAACCACCGTGGACCGGTGATAGCGCGGAAACCTACTCCGCATCCGGAGGGAGGTCAAGCGCGTAGTGGGTGGTAGGTAGTAGTGGGAGGTGTACGGGCAACGCGGGCCGGCCTTTGCCCCCGCCGCCCGGAAATGGTAAGACCCTGCCATGCGACGTGCTCTCGCGTTGTTGGCCGCCCTCGCCGTCGTCGGCGCCGCGCCGGCCCTGGCGCAGCCGGCGGCCCCGGGGCCCACGGCGGGCGCCCCGAAGAAGCCCGGCAAGAAGCCGGCCGCCGACACGGCGGCGAAGCAGCCGCGCGGCAAGGAGCCGAAGCCGTACGTGCCGCCGGTGCTCGACCCGGAGCCGGCGCCCGAGGCGTCGAAGGACGCGGCGGTCGAGGCCCGCAGCAGCGAGACCGGCGTCTTCGCGCGGCCGTGGTACCCGAGCCCCCGGATCGGCACCCTCGCCAGCGGCACGCGCCTGAAGGTGCGCGGCCAGGTGGCGTCGCGGCCCAAGGAGCGGCTGTGCGGCAAGGCCATCTGGTACGCCGTGGAGCCCTTCGGGTGGGTCTGCCGCGCGCACGTCAAGCCGACCGCGGCCGCACCGACCACCGAGCCAGTGTTCAGGATGAAGCCCGGTGAGCGGCTGCCGTACCGCTACGGCATGGTCAAGAAGGGCACCAAGGCGAACCAGTTCGCCTCGGTCGACGACATCGACGGTAACAACGTGCAGCGCCAGCTCACGCAGCACGACACGGTCGCCGTCACCGGTACCCTCGAGCACAATGGCACCCGCTACATCCGGACCGCCGACGGCTACATCGTCGAGGCGGAGAACGTCGCCATGATGGGCGGCGGCTCCGAGTGGCACGGCGTGGAGCTCAAGGCCGACCAGAAGCTCCCCTTCGCGTGGGTGCGCACGGACAAGGCCAAGGTCCTGCCCGAGCCGAACCCGAAGGCGAAGCCCGTCGACAAGCTCGCGCGGCGCACCCGCGTCGAGATCGTCGAGGAGGTCGGCGATGCCAAGGCGCGCTTCTGGAAGCTCGCCGACGGCCGGTTCGTCGCCGCCGGCGACCTCAACGTCGTGCGCAAGATCGCGCCGCCCGAGGGCGTGCTCACCAGCCCCGAGAAGCAGTGGATCGACGTCGACCTCGGCGAGCAGGTGCTCGTGCTCTACGAGCACACGACCCCGGTGTACGCGACCGTCGTGTCGACCGGACGGTCGGTGAAGACGCCGCGGGGCAACTACCCGATCTGGGCGCGGGTCCTCGCGACGACCATGAAGAACCAGTCCTACGAGGACGGCTCGTACCACATGGCCCGCGTCCCCTGGGTCCTCTTCTTCCAGACCCACAACGCCATCCACGGCTGCTACTGGCACGGCGACTACGGCGCGCCGCGCAGCCACGGCTGCGTCAACACCTCGCCCATCGACGTGCGCCACGTCTTCGACTGGATCCGCCCCAAGCTGCCGCCGGGCTGGTTCGGGATGCGGCCCGCGAACCTCCTCGAGAGCGTGACCGTGCACGTGCGCAACTCGAAGCTGACCCCCGCGTGGGTGCAGGAGCGCCCCATCGGTCCGCCCGACAAGGAGGTCGAGAAGAAGAAGCTCGACTGGGCCGAGAAGAGGCGGGCGGAGAAGGCGGAGGCGGCGGCCAAGGCGGCCGCGAAGCCGCCGGGCGCCGCGCCCGCGCCGGCGCCGTGAGAGGAAGGCTCCAGGGATCAGGAGCAGCCCCTCTCGCGGAGATGATACGGCCTACGCCGAGACCTGCGTTACCATGGGCGGCGCGTGCCTTTGGCGGCGCAGCCGCCAAGGGCGCAGCGCGGCCGCGTCTACGTGGCGCGCCTACTCGTCGCGCCGCGCGCCCGCCGAGGCATGCTTCGCAATGAGCTGCCTGACCTTCGGCACGAGTGACGTCGGAACCTCCATGAGGGTGTGCGTTCGCTCGTCCACCGCGGCCTCGTCCTCCGCTACGGCTTCGATGTCGCTCTGCGCCTCGTAGTGCGCCAGGACGCGCCGAACGCGCTCCTCGTCCCACCCCCGCGGGAACCTGGGCCTGCGCCGCTTGTTCATGGTCTCCTCCGGCGGCGTCGCCGGTATGCCAGGAGTGCCTGGCCGTGTAGCTCGTAGGCCGTGATCACGAAGACGCTGCCCGGCCGCTCATCGGGAACGTAGATCACGCGCAGGTATCTCCCGGCCGCCGTCTGGCCGACCGCAACGCGCGAACCGTCCCGTCCCGGGCGATCCTCTCCGGGCGCACCGAGCACTTCCTGCACCTCGACCTCGCGCACGTCATGGTTGTAGATATGCGGCTCTCCGGTCCCCGGATCAAAGTAGTATCGTACCCGCAGCCGCACGACTCGTGTCGGCGATGGTACCACGCAGCCAGTCACCGGCGCGAATGCAACCCGTCCGCGAGCAGGGGCGCGACCGGGGCGGTGGGGCGCCCTCCCGCGGGCGCCAGCCCTGAGGTTGGCACCGCCGCATCAGGTTCCAGGCCTCGTCCTCAGTCCTGCCGCTCCAGCACCACCTTGTCGAGACAGGCCGCGTAGCCCTTCGACTCGGGGTTCTTGCCCCGGATCGTCAGGCGGAGCACGTGCTGATCGCCGGCGAGGCGGACCGTGACCGGGGCGGCCGCGAGCCGGGCCGACTTGGCCGCGTACAGGTCGACGCCCTCGGCGATGACCTTGCCGTCGAGCTCGAGCCGCACGAGCCCGCCGTCGGGGGCCGACCAGAAGGCCGGCTGGACGGTGAAGGTCCCGGGCTGGAAGTGCGGGCGGAGCTCGACCTGGGCGCCGGTCTCGTACCCGAAGAGCTTCAGGCAGTAGCCCTCGGGCGTGCGCGCCGGCGAGGCGTAGGCGGTGCGCAGCTTCGCCGCGGGGAAGAAGGCCTCGCCCTTGAGCGTCACTCGCCGCGGGTCGGGCGGCACGAGGATCGGCCGCTGCAGGCCCGTGTCCCAGCGGTACAGCTGCCGGCCCGGGTAGTGGGCCAGCAGCTCCTGCCCGGCCGCCGGGCCCCAGTCGCGCGCCACGATCACTCGCTGTGACGCCAGGTCCCACGGGCGCTCGTTGAAGATCGCCGGGGACATCTCGATCTTGTGCAGGATGATGGCGTGGTCGAGCGTCCGCATGGCCTCGCGCATCGGCCGCACGTAGTTCTGGTAGTCGTGGAACCAGACGCGCTTGAACCAGCCCCAGCGCACCGCCGGGAGCACCGCCATGAGCACGAGCACCGTGAGCGCCCCGGCGCCGCGCACCGACGTGGCGACGCGTCCGCCGGCGGGACGCAGCGCGGCGGCGAGGCCGAGGGCGATCCCGATCCAGACGAGCGCGGAGGCCTCGAAGTAGTAGCGGGCCCCGTACGCGAGGCCGTGGTAGTAGAACGCGGCGTACGCGGCCCACAGCGACACGTAGAAGAGCGCACACAGGGCGGCGGCGCGCCGCGTGCTGCGGGCGACGAGGCCCACGAGCAGGAAGACGAACAGGAGCACTCCGCTCGCGATCTCGCGCACGTACGAGTCCAGGCGCACGTGCGTCAGCACGAGCCCGTGGCGCGGGTAGAAGTCGTACCGCGGCAGGGCCGCGGACGAGGGCGGCGGGTGCTCGTGCAGACACACGCGGTCGGGGCCGAAGCCCGGATCCGAGCAGTTGGGCTTCGGCTCGGTCGCGGCGAAGTAGGCGCGCTGGGGGAAGCTCAGGAACCGCCCGGTGATGGCGCGGTTGTACGCGAGGTGAACGCCGCCGAAGAGGCCGGCCGCCAGCACGAGCGCGCCGAGGCCGGCGACGACGCGCCGGGGGGCGCGCCGCTCCTGCACCGCGAACGCGACGGCGAGCGCCAGGAGCGGCAGGCCGAGCGCGAAGGCGTTGAGCAGGCGGGCGCTCGCCTGCACGCCGAGCGCGGTGCCGGCGAGCAGCCACCAGCGCGCGCCGCCGGTGCGGGCGCCGCGCAGCGCGCCGTAGACCGCCGCGGCCGTGCACACCGCCCCCAGGACGTGCGACATGGTGGTCGCCGCCATCGCCATCCGCATGACCGAGAGCGCGGCGAGGGCCGTGGCGAGCCGCGCGACGAGCGGCCGGTGGGGGACCAGCTCCCGGGCGACGGCGTAGGTGAGGAGCACCAGGCCCACGCCGAGGACGGGGTTGACGAGGTGCGGGACGCCGAAGCGCATGCCCACGGCGAGCAGCGCGGGCCAGCCCGGCGGGTAGATGCCGAACCAGCGGCCGCCCTGATGGAGGCAGAAGCGGAACTGGTAGAACTCCCAGTGCGGCGGGGACGGCGCGGTGAGATAGCCGTGGGCCAGGAGCTGCGACTGGAAGAGGTAGGTCGCGTCGTCGGGCGTGTTGGGCGTGAAGCCGTTGCCGTACCAGCCGCAGAACATCGCGGCCGCGAACGCGAGGGCGCCCGCGCCGGTGAGGAAGACCCAGGCGGGCACGCCGGCGAGCGCGTCGCGCAGGCGCCGGAGCCCCGCCGGCCAGACCGCGCCGACGACGAGGCCGGCCAGGGCCGCGCCGAGGATCGGGCGGTAGTAGGGGAGGATCAGCCCGATCTCCTCCCACACGGCGACGCGGAACAGCCGGTAGAACCCCGCGACGAGCACGAGGGTGAGGACCGTTGCCAGGGCGCGCCGCAGCGTCGTCACGGAGGCGGTAGCCTAGCACATGAGCGTCGGCGCGGCGCGAGGAGGGGAAAACCGGGCAGGGGCACGGGCACGGGCACGGGCACGAGCGCCTGACCCGAGAGGGGTGGGTACGGTGACGAACAAGCACCCTCGTGCCCGTGCCCCTGCCCGTGCCCGTGCCCGCG
>DASXVK010000489.1:0-6166 GCA_036504295.1 Polyangia bacterium | reverse complement strand
AGCCGCGCCAGCGCGCGCGGGAGCTCGGCGCTCGTGACCGACGCCTCGGCGGGGCGCGCGGCGGTCGGGTCGGCGGCCGCGCGCGCGGCGGCCGCGGCGACGCTCCAGGCCACGGCCGCGCACGCGTTCGCGAGCGGCGTCGGCGCGGCGCCGTCCTCCCGGCCCGCGTGCGCCACGAGGTCGTCGATGAGCGGGCGGGGCAGGTCGTCGCCGCTCACCGCGTGGGCCCATGCCAGCAGCTCCGGGTGGGCCTGGCGCACCCCGTCCCACCCCGGGTCGCGCGCCAGCGCCCGCGGCGCCGACACGACCAGGAGCGACCGGATGGGCCGCGCGTCGGGCGCCGGCTCGAGCGCGGTCTCGGCGCGGCCGCGCACCCACAGGCCCGCGTGCCGGGCGCGCAGCGCTCCGTCCCACGTCACGCCGACGGTCTGGCGGATCTCGCGATGGGCCGGGCCCGCCGCGAACGACAGGACGAGCTGCCCGACCCCGGGCCGGGCGCCCCGCACCTCGACCCACACGGTGTCGGCGCCGCTCGCCGGGGCGCTCGCGGGGGCGGCGTTCGCGGGGGTGGCGCGCACGAGCGCGGCCTCGACGGCACCCTGGGCGCGCACCTGCACGTCGAGCGGCGCCCGCTCGAGGACCGTGACCCGCACCGGCACCCGCAGGCGCTCGCCCACGCGCAGCCGCTCCGGGAAGGCCGCGCTCACGACCAGCGGCGCGACGGTCGCGAGCGGCGCCGCGCCGAACACGGCCGTGCCGTCGTGGCCGAACGCCCCCCCGACCACGAGCGCGCGCCGGGGCTCGGCGTCGGCGCCGAGGGCGATGCGCCCGCCGGCGGGCTCGAGCCGCGCGAAGCCGCCGGGGCTCGGCGCCGCCGAGCGGGCGGCGGGCGCGGGCCACTCGTCGCCCGGCTCCTCGAGCAGCGACGGGAGGGCCTCCCAGGCCATCACCGTCGTGGACCGGTGCGCCGCGGCCTCGCCGCCCGCCTCCTTGACGTCGATCAACTCGCCGGCGGCCTCGGCACCGCCTGCGGCCGCCGCACTCGCTCGCTCCGCTCGCTCGGCGAATACCGTGGCGAGGGCGTCGACCGTGGCCCGGCCGAGCTCCACCCCGCGCAGGCGGGCCAGGAGCGCCTCCTCGCCCACGGCCTCGGCGTAGAGGCCACCCGCGGGGAGCACGCGCGCGAAGGGGTCGAAGACGTCGTCGCGCGTGCCCAGACGCCCGTCCGGCCCGGCCGACAGGAGCTCGTAGCCCACCACCGGCTCGAGGAACGCGAAGCGCGCGCGCCCGCCCGGCGCCCGCCGCAGCGCGAAGGGCCGCCCCCACGCGTCGAAGAGGTCGCCGCGCTCGACCTCGCCCGTGCGGCCCTGGTCGCCGCCACCGACGAGCGCGCCCAGCCACTGGCTGGGATCGCCCCGCCGCGCCCAGGCGAGATCGAGCCCGTGCTCGCGGACGTACCCCCGCAGCGCGACGAGCAGCTTGAGCAGCCGCTGCCGCGTGATCCGGCGGGCCACGCTGTCGTAGACGAAGGCCGGGTCGAGCGCCTCGAGGACCTCGATCGTGAGCGGCGCTCCGTCGAGCCCCACCAGCCCCTGCTCGTCGAGCCCGGAGACGGCCTCGGCCAGGATCTCGCGGTTGAGCCGCCAGCGCCCCCGGTCATGCACGGCCGCGAGCTCGAGGTCGCTGGAGCTGTGCGTCGCGACCACCTGCTCGACCTTGCGGAACAGCCGCCCGAGGCGGCCCCGGATGAGCCGCGCGCGCGTGCGCCAGGGGTCCCGCAGGAGTCCCTCCGCCGCCGGCTCGCCGGGCATGGCGAGCGGCACGACCTCACGCTCGCGGAGCACGGCCGAGACCGCGAGGTCCCGCGGCGCATGCGCCGCGAGGAAGGCCGCGAGCCGCGTCGCGCCCGCCTCCGGGCGGTGGCCGAACGCGGCCCGCAGCTCGCCGAGGAGCTCGCGGCCCGCCCCGAGCGGCAGCGCCAGGGCGAAGCCGGCCCAGGGGCCCGCGCCCGCTTCGTCGAGGGCGAGGGCGACCCCGCCGCCGGCCCCGGGCGTGACCCTGAGCGCGGCGTCGCGGCCGGGCTGGGCCCAGACGAGGGTGCCGCCGCCCCGGACCTCCTGCAGCCCCGCGCCGGTGAGCGGGCGCGCGCGAATCCAGGTGAGCCCGCCCGCCTCGGGCGGGAGCGCGAGCGTGGCCCGGCTCGTCCGGCCCGCGACCACCGTCTGCGCGATCGGCCGCCAGCCGCCCTCGGGCCTCTGGGCGAGCGCGGTCACCACGATCGGCGCGGCCAGCACGGCCGGCCGCCGCTCGAGGCGGACCTCCAGCGCGCGGCCCGGCGCCACCACGGGCCCGGCGTGCACGCCGAGCGTGGCGTCCGGATCGACCGGCAGGCAGAGATCGTGGGTCTCGGTGCCCACGCGGGCGGTCGCGGCCACGGCGGTCGCACCGCCGCAGCGATCACCCGGGCTCCAGTGGCCCTCGGCGATCGTCGTGGTGATGGCGGCCACGCCGTCGGGGTCGGTGGTCGCCGCCCCGGCCGCGAGCCCGCTGCCCTCCAGCCGCACGGTCGCGCCGACGAGCGGCCGGCCGTCGGCGCGCACGACGCGCGCGAAGATCCGGGCGGACAGGCCCGGGACGAAGGCGGCGCCCTCGACCGCCCAGGCGAGGAAGTTGGCCCCCCGGGCGACGCGCACGCGCGCGCTGCCGCGCGCGACCCCGAGGCCCTCGCGCACGGCCTGCACCTCCCCCGTGACGTCAGCGAGCGCCGCCGCCGAGCGCGGGCGCCACGGCACCGTCGCGCGGCCGTGCGCGTCGGTGAGCACCGGCCGCGGTGCGGGGGCGCGCGTGGGGGCGGGCAGCGACAGCCCCGTGAGCTGCGCCCCGGGCACGGGCTCGCCCTCGGGCGTGCGCACCGTCACCGCGACCTGGACCACGGCGCCGGGCGCCACGATGGGGCGCGCGGGCCGGGCCAGGACGACCAGCGGGGGCGGCGCCGCCGCCTCCACCACCGCGAGGTGCCGCGTGACCGGCGCGGCGCCCCGGGCGCTCGCCGTGACGACGAAGGCCCCCTGCTGGGCCGGCGCCTGCAGGATCGTCTCGAACAGCCCGTGGTCCTCGGTCACGAGGACCCGCGGGACGCCGAGCATCCGCCGGCCGCCGGCGCGCAGCTCGACGCTGACCTCGCGCCGGGGCGCCGGTCGGCCGCGCGCGCGATCGATCAGGCGGCCCCACGCCCGGAGCGCCCCGCCCGGCGCCGGTCGCGTCTGGTCGACGAAGAGCTCGAGGCGGTACCGCGGCGCGACGTCGGTCGTGAGCTCGAAGCGCCGCGCGGCGCCGCGCGGGGACGAGGCCTCGACCACCAGCCGGAAGGAGCCCTCGAGGTCGTCCGGGACGCTCAGGCTGAGCGTCGCGCGGCCCCGGGCATCGGTCACCGCGGTGGCCACCGGCTCACTCGGGCGGAACGAGGCCAGCATCCGCAGCGACGCCCCCGGGGCGGGGCGCAGGTCGCGGCCGGCCACGACCTCGTGGAGGGTGACGAACCACCGCAGCGTGCCACCCGGGACCGGCTTCAGATCGCCCTCGATGGTCATCTCCAGGCCCGGGGACGCCTGGCGGCGCGGCGCCGGCTGCGCCCCCGCCGTGCTCCCGAGCGCGAGCAGCGTCAGCGCTGCGAGCGTGCGCTTCACAAGGCCCATCACGGCAGCACCTCCGCGGCGGTGATCGCGAGGACCCGGGGCGCGAGCACCGCGACGTCCTCCGGTCGGTCGTCCGGGTAGCTCACCACCCCGAGGCCGTGCAGGCTGCCCCCGACGGACCACCGGAGCGGCAGCGGCACCCGGCGCACGCCGCCCGGGGGCAGCGCCGCCAGCACCAGGCGCAGCGTGCCGCGCGTCGCCTCCTGCTCCAGGGCGCGCGCCTGCCGCAGGGCGGCGCGGGCCGTCTCGTCGATCTCGGCGCCGGCGGGCACGCTCACCTCCAGCACGGGCGCGCCGATGACGCGGGGCGAGCGGTTGCGCACGACCAGCACGAGCGCCGCGGCGGCACGCGGGTTGCGCGCCTCCCGCGATGGGTCAGTCTCGACCCGCGGAACCCTGAGAGGGTTCCGCACCTCCCGCGACGGGTCCGCGTCGGCAAAGCCGCCGCGTACCCACGCGGTCTCGATCGCGACCTCGAGCGACCCGCGGCGCCCCGGCGGCGGGCTCCACGGCAGGCCGACCTCGGCCGCGGCCATGACGTGGAGCGGCGCCGGCGGTCCGGCGGGCTCCGGCGCCGCGACCCGGATCTCGTGCCGCCCGGGCCGGGCGAGCGCCGGGGCCGCGACCCGCGCCAGGCCGCCCCGGAGCGCGACGCGCTCGGCGCGGCCGTCGATCGTGACGGTCACCGACGCGGGCGGCCGGCCGCCGCCGAGGAGCAGCGCGGCCACCCGCGCCAGCGGCAGCGGCGTGCCGCCGCCGGCTTCCAGGCCGACGCGGCGCTCGTGCAGGGTCCGCAGCAGCTCGAAGGCGTGGGTCCGCTCCTCGAGACGGACCTGGGCCAGGGCGAGGAGGGCGCTCGCCTCGGCGTCCTCGCCGACCTCGCCGCCCGGGGCGGCGATCCAGGTGAAGGGACCGACGCGCACCTCGTGGCGCCGCACGCGCTCCACCAGCACGCGCACGCGGCCGAGGTCGGCGCGCTCCGGCGCGGTCCAGGCCAGCGCCGCGGCGGCCGCGGCCAGGAGGCGCGGGTCGTCCAGCACCTGGGCTGCGCCCGTCTCGACCTCCGCCCGGAGCGCGCGCAGCGTCGCCTCCAGATCCGGCGCGAGCTTGCCGCGCGCGCCGATCCGGCGCGCCGCCGGGGCCAGATCGAGGAGGATCCCCGCCCGCGCATGCAGCGGCGCGTCCTTGAGCCGGCGGGCGAGCCGCTTGAGCGTGGCGCTCATCACGTCGTTCGACACCGACGCGTCCTCCCACGCGACCCCGATCGTCAGCGCCGGGCGGGCGTCATTGACCGCCGCCGCCCGCGCCGGCGCCTCGGGCGCGGGCGCGCGGCCGCTCCACGCCTCGAGCCAGGCGGCGAGCCCCGGGTCCGCCGGCGCCTCGAACAGCCCCGGGCCGGCGCGCAGCACCACCTCGCCCACGTCCCCGGCGCGCGCCGCGCCGGGCACCTCCAGGACCACCGTGCCGGCGCCGCTCACCAGGGCCTCGGCCGCGAGGCGAGCGCGCCGCGCGAGCGGTCGCACCGTCAGGGGCCGCCGGACCGCGTCCAGGGGCGTCCCATCGGTCGCCAGCACGCCCACGGTGAGACGGTCCTCGCCGGGCGTGGTGAGCCGGAGCTCCACCGGGACCTGCGCGGCGTCGCCGCCGGGCACGTTGATCCGGCGCTCGGCGAGCACGTGCGTGCGATCGCTGGCGGCCGAGACCGTGACGACCAGGTCGCGCGCGTGCGACGTGCGGTTGACCACGCGCACCGGCAGGCGCAGGACGTCGCCCACCGTCGCGTCCCGGGGTACCGGGGCGTCGACGGTCGTCTCCTGATCGACGCGGAGCCGGGTCGCGGCCGACCAGGTCCAGCCGTCGGCGCCCCACACCACGGCCTCGACGAGATAGGTGGTGATCGCGTCGGGGAGCCGCACCGGGATGATGGTCGTGCCGGAGGGATCGACCGCGACCGACGGCGCGAACAGGAGCGTCGCCGGGAAGCGCTCGCGCACCAGCCGCGCGAAGCCCGCGGCGAGACCGCCGCCCCCGCCGTGGCCGATGGTGCCGAGGCGGCCGAGGCCGATCGTCCCTTCGCCCCGGCCGCCGCCGCCGTGGCCGGCCCCGACCAGGCCCAGGCCGCCCACGCCGTACGCCTCGCCGACCTGGTTGCCGATCAGGCCGCCGAGCGCGTGCTGGGCGTCCCGCCCGAGCACCGCGTCGCCGATCTCCTCCTCCGCGACCTCCACCGCGAGGCGGCCGAAGGCCGCCTGCAGCTGCTCGAGCACGCCGGCCCCCACCCCGAGGCACGCGAGCCGCCGCATGAGGTCGTCCTCGCCCGCCGCGGCCGCGTACGGCGTGCCCGCCCGGACCACGCGCGCGAAGGGATCGCGCACGTCGTCGCCCGTCCCCGGCCGGCCGTCGGGCCCCGGCGAGACGAGCTCGAGCCCCGCGGCCTCGATGGCCACCGCGAGCCCGCTGCGGCCGGCCGG
>DASXVK010000488.1:0-12891 GCA_036504295.1 Polyangia bacterium | reverse complement strand
GCGCCGGAACGCCGCCCGCTCGTCGGCGCTGTAGTGCAGCGGCGCGGTCGCGAGCCCGCCCAGCACCTTGAGCCCGCCCATGAGCACGTTCGGCACCTCGCGCGAGATGATCGGCGGCATCGTGCGCAGGTTCAGCTCGGGCAGCCGCCAGAGGCTGAAGTAGGAGCGCAGGTACATGCGCATCATCCAGCCGTAGTAGCGCCACATCGGCAGGCGGCTCGGCAGCGCCAGGTGCGAGATGTCCCACACGGCGTGGTGCTTGCGGCTGATGAAGACGCGGTCGCGCCACTCGTCCCAGAGGAGGGTCCCGGGCAACGGCATGAGCGGCTGCAGGATGACGTAGTACAGCTTGTTCTTGAGGATGTACTGCTCGAGCCGCCGGAACTGCTGGTCGCCCCACCAGGGGTTCAGGATGAACGAGGCGTAGATGTCCACGTGCGCGTCGCGCAGCACCTGGAAGGCGCGCTCGTGCACCGCCGGGTCGAGCCGCTTCTCGAAGTAGTCGAGCTCGTCGTCGTGCACGCTCTCGACGCCGACGACCACGGCCTTGAGCCCCGCCTGCGACAGGTCCTTCATGAGCGCGGGGTGGTCGGCGATGAAGTCCGAGCGGCCGTAGCAGAAGTAGCCCTTGCGGATGTCGCGGCGCCGGACGATGTCGCAGAAGTCGGTCAGGCGCTGCTCGTGCAGCAGGAAGTCGTCGTCGACGATGTAGATGTCGGAGGCCCAGATGCGCTCGAGCTCGTCGGCGATGGAGCCGGGCGAGCGGAACGCGTACTGCCCCTGCGTGATCTGCCAGCAGAAGCAGAAGGTGCAGCGGTAGGGGCACCCGAACGACGTCTTCATCATCGTCACGGGGCGGTGGTAGACGTAGTAGTAGCTCGGCCAGTGGCGCCGGGTCAGCTCGCGCGCCGGGAACGGCAGGTCGTCGGGGTGCACGTAGGTCGGCACGGCGCCGGGCGCGCCCGCCTCGAGGTCCGCGCGCGCGACCACCCCGGGGATGCCCGCGAAGTCGCGCTCGCCGCGGGCGAGACGGTCGACCACGGCGCGGAACGCCGCCATGCCGTCGCCCCGCACGAGGAGGTCGGGGCCGCCCGGGACGAAGTCCTCCGGGATGACGGTCGCGTGCACGCCGCCGACGACGACGAGGGCGCGCGGCGCGTGGCGGCGCGTGGCGGCGATGATCGCGGCCACCTCGTCGACGGCGTTGATGTAGCAGGAGGTCGCGACGAGGTCGGGCTGGAAGCGACGCAGCTCGCCGTCGAGGTCCCGCTCGAGGATGCCGTCGAAGAGGCGCACGTCGTGATCGAGCGCCGTGGCGCCGACGTACTCGAGCTCGATGGGGTTGCAGATCATGAGGTGGCGCAGGCCGATCGACTGGAACGGCTGGCGGGGCCTCACGAGCAGGATGCGGAGCCTGGTGGTCGTGTGCACGGGACCTCAGAGCGCGCGGCGGAAGACCGCGTAGGTCTTGCGGCGCGGGAAGCGCAGGTCGCCGAGGATCGTGTTCATCGCCTCGTTGCCCGCGTCGATGTAGGACATCTCGCCGGTGCGGAAGCCGCGCGCGATGGCGCTCTCGGCGTTGTCACGGATGAGCGCGTGGCCGATGCCGTGGTGGCGCAGCTCGGGCCGCACCGCCAGCGTGATCACGCGGGCGTGGCGCAGCCGCTTGAGCTTGACCGCCAGCATGAGGCGCGCGAGGCGCAGCCACCCGGGCTGGCCGCGCGTGGCGTGGAGCAGGCGGTTCGGGTCGGGCACCGTGAGCACGAAGCCGACCAGGCGCCCGTCGAGCTCGGCCACGCGCACGAGCCGCGGATCGCCGAAGCGGATGAACTGGTCGACGAACATCCGGCACTCGTCGGCGGTCAGCGCGGTGAAGCCCCAGTTGTCCGCGAAGGCGGCGTTGTACACCTCGAGCAGGCCGGCCGTCTCCCGCTCCCGCTCGCGCAGGTTGAAGGCGCGCAGCGTGAGCCCCGCCGGCGGGCGCTCGTCCTTGCGGTCTTGGCCGAGCGGCACCCGGTCCCGCTCGAGCTCCCACTCGTAGGTCCAGAAGCGGCGCGTCTCGGCGAACCCGGCGCGCTCGAGGTGCGCCTGGGCGGCGGGCGGGTTGAACGGCATCAGGAACGACGGCGGCTCGTCGAAGCCGTCGACGAGCAGGCCGACCTCGTCGTGCATCGAGAAGGCGAACGGCCCCGCCACCTCGGTGCAGCCCTCGCCGCGCAGCCAGTCGCAGGCCGCGGCGAGCAGCGCGTCGCCCACGGCCGGCGCGGCCACGCAGTCGAAGAGCCCGAAGCGCCCGGCGCGCGCGCCCAGCGGCCGCTCCAGCTGCTCCGGCGGCACGAACGCGAGCACGCGCCCGACCGCGCGGCCGCCCTCGTAGGCGAAGAAGAGCGCCTTCGGCGCGGTGCGCCAGATCGGCTCCTGCCGGGGATCGAGGCGGGCGAGGTGGAACGGCATGGGCGGGTCGTGCCACCCGGGCACGCCCTCGTAGGCCGCGGCGAAGAGCTCGCGGTACCCGCGCACGATCGCGTCGCGCCCCTCGACCTCGCGGACCTCCATGCCGACCACGTTACCCGAAACCCGTCCGCCCGACTACGGCGAGGACGCGGCGGCGGCGGGGCCCCGGGGGACGCCCGCGGCGCGCGTTGCCCGGCGCCTCCCGCTCCGATACTGTGCCGCCATGAACCCCGCTCCGCGCCCGCTCGAGACCTCGGCCAGGATGCTGCTCGCCCTCGCGGCCCTCGTGCTGGCGGCCTGCGGCGACTCCGCGCGCGCCCCCCAGGCGGACGCCGGCGCGGACGCGCCCGCCGCCGACGCGCCCGCGCCCGGCGATGCCGCCGCGCCCCCGGACGCCGCGCCGGCGGACGCCGCGGCCGACGCGACCGGGCCCGACGCCCCGCGCACCGACGCCGCGCCGGCCGCGGACGCCGGCGGCACCGACGCCTGCCCCGGCGTGGGTCCCGGGGCGAGCCTGGGCGCCTGCGACGACTGCCTCGACACCGCCTGCGCGGCCGCGCTCTGCGCCTGCGGCGCCGAGTGCGTCGCGATCCAGGGCTGCCTGCAGGCGCAGTGCGGCGCGCTGGCGGGCGGGAGCGAGGTCGGCGCGTGCCAGGCCGCCTGCCAGAACGCCCACCTCACCGGCAAGCCGGCGCACCTCGCGGTCGTGAGCTGCGCCTACGGCGCGGGCTGCGGGGCGTGCAGCTACCCGTCGAGCTACGACGGCTGCCGCGCGAGCCAGCGCACGGGCGCCTGCGCGGCGCCGCGGGCCACGTGCGACGCGAGCGCGGCCTGCCGCGCGTACGAGGCCTGCGCGGCCACGTGCGGGTCGCTCGCGGCCTGCCTCGCGTGCGGGGCCACGGCGGACGGCGCCGCGGGCAAGCTGCTCCTCGAGTCCTTCGAGGTCTGCGTGGCGCGCGAGTGCCTGGCCGAGTACTGGGCGCGGTAGCGCCGGCCGCGCGGCGGACGCGGCGCCGGGGGCCGTCAGCGGCCGCCGTCGGCATCGCCGGCGTGCGCGCAGTACCAGTTGCCGGGTTGGACCCATGGCGGTCCGCACGGTCCGCCCGCGGGGCATGGGCTGCAGTCATAGATCCAGGGGCGCCCGTCCCAGTAGGGGTAGTAATAGAAGCAGGTGGTGATGCCGGCGGCCGGGTCGGCGATGGGATCGTTGCCGGGCGTGGGCTTCGTGGGCGGGCAGGCGGCCGCGGACGAGAGGTGCTCGCAGCGCCAGGCGTTCGACTCGCAGACGCACCGGTCGAGCACGCCGATGAGCTCGCCGGCCGGCCGCGGATCGACATAGACGCAGGCGTGGGCGAGCGTGGTCGGGGACGAGTTGCCGCAGCTGCCGCCGGTCGTCGGCACGGCCGCGGGACAGCCGGGGCCGGCGGGCGAGGCATCCGGTACTCCGTCCGCAGGTCGATCGACGGCCGCGTCGGTGGCGGCGGGCGTGGCGTCGCTGCAGCCGCTGGCGAGCACCGTGAACACGAGCACGAACGAGCGCATGGCGATGGCCCCCTGGATCGCGACGCCACGATCATACGCGGGGCGGGTCACCGGGCGAAAGGCCCCCCGTCGCGAAGAGTTTGCACCGACGATACACGCCGGCAACAGAGCGGCGGCATGATCGGTCGCATGCGAAGGCTCAACCCGGTTCGACTGGCAGCCCGGCGCCTCGGGCACGTCCTCACGACGCTCACCGCGCTCCTCGCCGAGCAGCCGGCGCACGCGCACGCGAGCGCGGCCATCGAGCAGGCCCTCGCCCAGCTCGAGGGCAACTGACGCGCCTCAGCCCGGATCGGCGGCACCGCGTCCGGCGCCGGCGCGGGGGCGGTGACCTCGGTCGGCGGCGGCGCGGCGCTCCGGATGAGGGTCGGCGCGTCGCGCAGGGCCGCGGCGGCGACGGCGAGCGGGAGCAGCGCCTCGTCGGCGGCGCCGGCCGCGCGGGCGAGCGGCGCGAGGTCGCGCAGCGCCTCGGCGGCGTGGGCGTAGCGGGCGGCGCGGTCGGGCTCGACCAGCTGCAGGAGCACGGCCGCGAGGCGCGGGTCGAGGCCGGCGAGAGCGTCGCCGAGCACGAAGCGGCCGTGCGCGCGCGGCAGGGCGTCGGGCTCGACGTGCGTGACGACGAAGAGCAGCGTGGCGCCCAGGCTGAAGAGATCGGAGGCGGGCCCGGCGTCGCCGCCGAGCTGCTCGGGGGCGGTGTAGCCGGGCGTGGCGACGATCGTCAGCCCGGTGCCCTGGCCGGGGGCCGCGGCGATGGTGTCGAAGTCGACGAGCACCGGGTCCCAGTCCGCCGCCGTGCGGAACATGATGTTCGACGGCTTGGTGTCGCGGTGCACGACCGGCGGCACGAGCGCGTGCAGGTACGCGAGGAGCTGCAGCAGCGCCTCGAGCAGGCGGCGCACCTGCCCGACGGTGAGCCGGCGGTCCTCGACGCGGATGCGCTCGGCGAGGGTGCCGCCGTCGAAGATCTCGCGGACGAGCAGCAGCCGCGCCGGCGCGGCGCGCGCGAAGTCGTACACCGTCGGGAGCGCCGGGTGGGACAGCCCCGCGAGCACGCGCGACGACCGCTCGAAGAGGTCCCAGGCGAGCCAGTCGCCCGGCGCGCGCGGCACCAGCACCTTCACGGCGACGCGGGCGCCGTCGGGCTCGCGCGTCGCCCCGTACACCGTCGCCATGCCGCCGCGGCCGAGCAGCTCCCGGATGCGGTACCGCTCGCAGGCGACGAGCGCGCCCGCGCACGCCGGGCACACCCCGGCCGCCAGCCCCGCGGCGTCGATGGGCGCGTCGCAGCTCGGACAGGGCGTGAGCATCGAGGGCGATGGTAGCACGGCCGCCGGCGCCCCCGGGCGACGCGCCGCGGGGGTCGGCCGCTTGACGCGCGCGCCGCGCGGCGGGATGGTGGCGGGCGATGCGACGGGGGCTCGCAGTGGCGCTCATCCTGGGCGGCGGCCTCGCGACGCCGGCCGCGGCGGCGGACGACGGCGTCGTCGTCAACCTGCGCGTGCCGGTGCCCACGCTCTCGATCAACGAGGTCGCCGGGAGCGAGGCGGCCCAGGACGACGGCCGGTGGAAGATCGGCGGCGGCACGATCGGCCTCGACTGGCGCGGCCTCACCGCCGAAGGCGGCACTACCTTCGCCCGGTGGGATCGGGAGACGCGCGGCCGCGCGTGGCGCGACGGGTTCGTGCGCGCGGGCTATCTGCCCGGGACCCTGACGGCGCCGGAGGGCCGGTTCAACCTCGTGACGCTCGCGAGCTACCGCTACCTGGCGCTCCCGGCGACTTCAACCCCGACGTGCCCCCCGCGGTGCAGGACGCCATCGAGACCGCCGTCGACACGCAGTAGCCGCGCCGCCCACCCGCGGCGCCCACCCGCGGCGCTTGCTGCCCCACCCCGCAGGGCCGATAATCGCCGCACCGCCCCGGCTGGCGGTGACACGGAGATGCCATGGCCCACCTCGGGACCGCGCTGCGCGCCCTCGCCCTCGTCGCGGCGCTGCTCGCGGCCGGGTGCGGCCCGCCGCCCGGCGTGACGCCGGCGGGCGACACACCGGCCCCGGCGGACGCGGCGCGCGCCGCGGTGCGGCTGCGGGTCGACCTGCCGGCCGCGCAGGGCTGCGAGCGGACGTTCGACCTCGCGCTGTACCACGACCGCGGCATCGATCTGATCCAGTGGGACGCGCGGCGCGGGCAGTGCGCCGGCCGCGTCGTCGTGATCCGCTACCTGTCGGCGCGGCTCGACCGCGCCGCCGTCGTCGCCGCGGCGACGCGCCTGGCGGCGCGCGTCGAGGTCCTCGCCAAGGAGGGCACCCGATGACCACCGGTACCCGTGACCGCCTGCTGCGCCGCTGCCTCGCCCCGGCGCTGATCGTCGCCTGCGCGCTGCCGCCCACCCTCGCCGTGGCGTGGAAGGCGCGCCGGCTCCGCGGCGGCGCCGACGCGTCGGAGCTCGCCGAGAAGCGCCGCCGGCTGCTCGCCGCGATGCCCACCGACCCGCCCGTGCTCATCAACGTACAGAGCCGCGAGCTGCCCGCGAGCCCCGACGTGCTCGGCCTGGGCAAGCGCGCGGTGCCGGCGCTCGAGCGCTGCCTGTCGGACAACATCGACGCCGACGTGCGGAGCATCTGCGCGCTGCTCCTCGGCCGCTTCGGCGACCGGCGCGCGCTGCCGACGCTGTGGACCGCGCTCGACGCGTGGGAGCCGGGCGTACGCCGCGAGGTCATCCTGGCCCTGCGCCGGGTGCCCGACGAGGGCTCGTTCGGGCCGCTGATGAAGGTCTTCAACCGGCAGGACGAGACCAGCGACAACCGCCGCGCCGTCATCGAGACGCTCGGCACGCTCGGCTCGCCGAAGGCAGTGCAGGTCCTGCGCAAGGAGCTGCACCAGGAGCAGGACGAGAAGAACGACGGCGAGCTGCGCTCGGTGGCGTTCGCGGCGGTGTGGCGCTCGCGCCACCTCATGGCGCGCACCACCCTCGTCGACGACGTCGCCTTCGCGCTCAAGAGCAAGCAGACCGACCTCGTGCGCGCCGCCGTGGGCGCCGCCGCGGAGCTGCGCGCGCCGAAGCTGGTGAGGCCGCTCATCCCGCTGCTCGAGCACCCCGACAGCCGCGTGCGCAACCGCGCGGTGTACGCGCTCGGCCTCATCGGCGACCGCTCGGCCCAGGGCGCGCTGCTCGCCGCCCTGCCCCGCGCCCGCGAGGCGCGCATGCTCAACAACATCGCCTTCGCCCTCGAGCGGCTCGACCGCGCCGCGTTCTTCCAGGCCATCGCCCAGGTCATGCGTCACAAGCAGGCGATCATCCGCCTCAACGCCGCCTTCGTGCTCGGCGACGTGCGCCGCCCCGAGGGGCTGCCGCTGCTGCGCGAGGCGCTCAAGGACCCGAGCGACTACGTCAAGACCAGCGCCATCGTCGCCATCGGCAAGCTCAAGCTGCCCGAGGCCGCGGCGCTCCTCGAGCCGCTGGTCACGAGCCCGAACCCCGCCGTGCGCGAGGAGGCGATCTACGCCGTCTACGACCTGACGAACGGCGCGCGCCGGGACCTCGTCTACCGCCTCTTCGGCGACCAGAAGAACGAGAGCGTGCGCCGGCGCGCCGCGCTCACCCTCGGCGCCGCCGGCGACGAGCGCGTGCGCGACTACCTGCTCCAGTGCCTCGAGGATCGGCGCTGCGGCGCGGGCGAGCTCGACGCCTTCCTGCGGCAGGACCGTGACCCGCGCGTCGCCGACCGCGTGCTCCTCACCTGGGCCCGCGAGCGCCCCGAGCTCACCGACGTGCTCGCGGCGCGCCGGCCGCCGGGCACCCTGACGGTGGCGCTCTCCGGGCTCGACTCGGCCCTCGCCCACGGCGAGGCGCGCGTCGCGCGCCGGGCCTTCGACCTGGTCGGCGACCTCGGCGACCGCGCGGCCCGGCCGCGCCTCGCCTACCGCTTCGCCCCGGAGGAGGCGTGGCTGCGCGTGCACGCCGCCGTCGCCCTCGCCCGCCTCGGCGAGACCGCCGCCGACGCGACGCTCATGGGCGAGCTCGACAACTTCCCCGCGTCGCGCCTGCCCGGCCTCGCCGCCGTGGTGATGCGCATCGCGGAGCCGCCCGTGCGCGCGCGCCTCACCCCCGAGCTCAAGACGCGCGCCGCGAGCCCCGACTTCAACCTCGCCCTCGCGGCCGCCGCCATCCAGCTCCACTGGGACCCCGAGGCGGCCTTCTTCCGCTTCCTCGAGGGGCTCGCCTCCCCGCGCGTCGCCGAGCGCGACCTGGCCGAGGCCTACCTCAAGCGCGAGAAGGCGCCGAAGGTGACCTGGCTGCTGCGCCGCGCCCTCGCCCGTGAGGGCCGCCCCGACACGCGCGACCGCCTGCGCCAGCTGCTGGATCAGCGCGAGCGGAAGGAGTGAGGACCGGGAATTGAACAGGGAGGCGAGGAGGCGGGGAGGCGGATTGGGGTTGGTTGTCGTGGCGCGCCGCTCCGTGCTCAAGCGCTGTTCTCGCGCGTTCAGCGCCACCCAACCCGGATCCCTCTCCCCGTCTCCTCGTCTCCCTGTTTCCGGTCCGACTTTCTCGTCGGACCCCGAAGGCTCGACTGAGTCGTGAGCTCGTGAGCTTCACGCCTCTCTTCCTCGCCGCGCTCGCGGCGGCGGCGGCGCTGGTGTGGGATCCGGCGGCGCTCGCCGCCGACGCGAAGCGGGCGGCGCTCCTCGGCGTGGCGCTCGCCGCGCTCGCGGCCGTGCTCGGGCGGGGCGCCGCGCTGCGCCCCGTGCCGCGCGCGGGCGCGGCGTGGCTCGCGTTCGTCGCCTGGTCGGCCGTGACCGTGCTGTGGGGCTCGCCGCTCGGCCGCGGCGACCTCGCCATCTGGGTCGGCGCGAGCGGCCTGCTCGTCGCGGCGCTCGCCCTGCCCGAGGCGGCGGCCCGGCGCGCCGCCGCGCTCGCCGCGACCCTCGCCGGCGGCGGCGCCGCGCTCGCCGCGCTCGTCCAGGCCGCCGCGGGCGCCCGCGGGCTGGCGGTGCACGGCCTCATGGGCAACCCGAACTGGCTCGGCCTGCTCCTCGCCGGCTGCCTGCCGCTCACGGTCGGGCTCGCGACCGAGCTGTGGGCGCCGCGCCGCGGGCTCGCGCTCCTGACCGGCGCCGTCGCGCTGGTCGAGGCAACGGGGCTCGTGCTCGCGCACTCGCGGGTCGCGTGGGTCGCGGCCGGGGTCGCCGCGCTCGTCGCCCTCGCCCCGCGCCGGCGCCCGCGGGCGGCGCTCGCCGGCGCCGGGGCCGTGCTCGTGCTCGTGCTCGTGCTCGCGCTCGTGCTCGCGCTCGTGCTCGCGCTCGGCCTCCGGCCCGCGCCCAGCCGCGCCGGCGCGCGCCCGCCCGCCACCACGTCCGCCGCGACCGACCCCGAGGCCCCGGCGGCGGTGTCGCTCCGTGGCCGCCTGCAGATCTGGCGCGTGAGCCTCGCCGCCGCGCCGCCTCACCTCACCGTCGGCGCCGGGCTCGGCCGCTTCGCCCACGTCTACCTCGCGGCGCAGGGCGCGGCCCTCGGCCGCCGGCCGCCCGCCGCGGCCTCGCGCGCCTTCGTCAACGCGACGACCGCGCACAACGACTGGCTGCAGGCGCTCGTCGAGTCGGGCCTGCCCGCCCTCGCGCTCCTCGCGCTCGCGCTCGGCCTGGGCCTCGCGCGCGCGTTCCGGTCGTGGCCGGCCGGCGCCGCCGCGCTCGCCGCCGCCGCCGTCTGCGCGCTCGGCGACAGCCCGCTGCGCCAGCCCGCGCCCGTCGCCGTGCTCGCCCTCGTCCTCGGCGCGCTGCCCGCGCCGGCCGGGCCCGCGGCGGCCGGGCCCGCGTGCCGGGGCCGCGCGCTCGGCCGCGGCGCGCTCGCCGTCGCGCTCCTGGTCGGCGCCGCGCTCCTCCTCGCCGGCGCCACCCGGACCTGGATCGCCCGCCGCTGGCTCACCGCCGCGGAGCTCACGGCCGACCCGCTCGCCCGCCTCGATCGCGCGGCACGGGCCGCCGCCCTCGACCCGGACTCGGGCGAGGCCGCGCTCGCCCTCGGCCTCTGGCGCCTCGAGGCCGCCGACGCCGCCGGCGCGATCGCCGAGCTCACCCGGGCGGAGGCGCTGCTCGCGAACGCCGGGACCGCGACCGCCATCGGCAACGCCCACCTCACCCGCGGCGACGCGCCCGCGGCCGCCGCCGCGTACCGCCGGGCGCTCGCCCAGAACCCCGGCTTCTTCCGCGCCCGCGCCAACCTCGTCGAGGCCCTGCGCCGCGCGGGCGATCGCGCCGGCGCCGCCGCGGAGCTCGCGGTGGCCCGGACCCTCTGGCCCGGCCATCCGGCGCTCGCCGAGCTCGCCGCGCGCCTCGCCCGCGACCGCCTCGAGCGCCAGACCGGCGAGGGACCGGCAGCGCCCGCGAGCCGCCCCGCACCGTGACCGCGCCGCTGGCGGCAGGCAACAGGTGTTGTCGGGAGACTACAGCGCGCGCGTCCCAACCCGCGAAGATCGCACGACGTGCCCGCGGCACGCCCGTTGCAGCGACCGCCGCCGGACCTACCACCCATGAAGGTCGTCCTCCACCTGACCTCGAGCTGCAACCTGCGCTGCAAGTACTGCTACGCGCCGGCCAAGCGCAAAGACTCCATGTCGCGCGACACCGCGCGCCGCGCCATCGATCTCGGCCTGAGCCTCGCCGGCCCGAGCGCGTGCGTCGCCTACTTCGGCGGCGAGCCGCTGCTCCAGTTCGCGGCCATCCAGGAGCTCACGCGCCACGCCGAGGAGCAGGCCGCCCGGCGCGGCATCACGATGCACTTCCGCATGGCCACGAACGGCACGCTCTTCACCGACGAGAGCCTCGCCTTCTGCCGCGATCACCACATCCTCTACGCCATCTCGCTCGACGGCGACCGCGCCGCCCACGACAGCGCGCGGGTCACGGCGGGCGGCGCCGGCAGCTTCGCGCTCATCGACGGCAAGCTCGACGCGATCCTCGCCCACAACCCGCACACGGTGGTCACGAGCGTCATCACGCCGGCGACCGTGCCGCGGCTGCTCCCGTCGATCGAGTACATGTGGCGCCGCGGCCTGCGCTACGTCTTCCACCAGCTCGACTACACGCACCCCGACTGGACGCCCGCGATCTTCGAGGACCTCGAGGCGAGCTACCGCGAGCTCGCGGCCTTCTACCTCGAGCGGATGCGCGCCGGCGACCGGTTCCACCTCGGCCTCTTCGACGACAAGCTCAAGACGCACGCGGCCTCGCCCTTCAAGCTCGGCGGCGTCTGCGACTTCGGCGCGCGCCGCATCTCGGTGGCGCCCGACGGGCGCATCTACCCCTGCGTGCAGTTCGTGTCCGACAAGCCGGACGCGGCCAACTACTGCATCGGCGACGTCGAGCACGGCCTCACCCCGCGGCGCGACGAGCTCATCGCGGAGAACCGGAGCCCGCGGCCGCAGTGCGCCGGCTGCGCGCACGCGGGCCGCTGCACGAACTACTGCGGCTGCCTCAACTGGCAGATGACCGGCGCGGTCACGACGGTGCCGGCGATCATGTGCGCCCACGAGCGCATGCTGATCCCGATCGCCGACGCCATCGGCAACGAGCTGTGGAGCGAGCGCAACGCCCGCTTCCTCGAGAAGCACTACCGCGCCTATGACGAGCAGTTCGTCTACTCGTTCGACTGAGGCGAGCCCCTGCGAGCCTCGTTGTAGATTGACGGAGAGGGGATGCGATGAGCGGTTTCGCGGTTCAGCCAGTCCGGCGCTACGACCTCCCCCGGTACCCGACCACCTGCCTCGAGCCCGAGCCGACCGAGCAGGCGGAGCGGCGCTTCGGCCCCCGGGAGGCGGCGCGCTGGCTCGTCGTCGCGCTGCTCGTCCTCGGGCTGAGCATGCTGCTGATCGCGTGCGGCGACCGCGGCCGCCTCGGCACGCCGCCGCCGCCGCGGCTCGACGGCGGCGCCCTCGGCGACGGCAGCGTGCCGCCGCCCGACGGGGCGTTGCCCCCGCCCGATGGGGGCGCCGACGACGGCGGCGACATCCTCGCGGGCGACATCGCCCAGTGCACCCCGGCGGACCTCTACTGCGCCGATGGCCACACGCTGATGACCTGCGAGACCTACTCGTACGTCGCCGTCGACTGCGACACCTACTGCCCGGCCACCTACGGCCCGCAGTCCGTGTCGCAGGGCTGCGACACGACCGCGGCCGAGCCGTGCCAGTGCTACGACATGCTCGACGGCGGGCGCGCCGAGTGCACGCCCGACGAGGTGATGTGCCCGGATCCCACCACCATCACGAGCTGCGACCCGACGACCGGCGGCTACGTGACCACCACGTGCGCCGAGTACTGCGTCCTGCACTACGGCCCCGACTCGCTCGCCGCCGGCTGCGACGCCGCCCACCCCGACAACCCCTGCGGCTGCGACTGAGCGACCGGGCGCGATCACACCGAGCTGCCACCGCGCCATTCTGCGCGGCCGCGCCGCCTCCGCGTCGTGATACGCTCGGCGCGCCATGGACCAGGTCCCGCTCCACATCGTCTTCGCCAAGCCCAAGCTCATGATCGACGCCGCGACGACCATCCTGCACGTCGACGGCGTGCCCGTCGCCCAGGGCTCGTTCACCGCCGGGGTCGACCTCACGGTGCCCGTCGCCAAGGGCCGCCACCGCATCGACCTGCGCATCGATCTCGGCGTCTTCGCCCGCACCCGCGCCTACGAGATCGACGTCCCCGGCCCGACGCGGCTCGAGCTGCGGTACAGCCGCCTCTGGGGCAACTTCACGCGCAAGCCGCGCGTCTTCCCCGGCGGCTGAGGGGCCGCGCCCCATGCGCGCGGTGCGCGGCGCCCTCATCGCGCTCGAGCTCTTCGTCGCGGTCAACGCGACGGGCGGCGGCGTGTACGGCGTCGCCGGCGCACCGGGCCTGCCGC
>DASXVK010000487.1:0-3079 GCA_036504295.1 Polyangia bacterium | reverse complement strand
CGGCGGGAGCGCGAACGGCGCACGGCCGGTGTCGCGGGCGAACGCGCCGGCGAGGTCGGTGAAGGGCTTGGTGAAGCGCCCGTTCGACTTGTAGCCCTTCACCTGGCCGTAGCTGAGGCGGAGCGTGAAGGTCGCGTCGGGGTAGTTGCCCATCCCCTCGATCTCGAGGCGCGCCTTGGCCAGCAGCTCGTGGTTCTTCTTGAAGACCGGATCGATCTGGTCCTCGACGGTCTTGCGCAGCGCCCGGGCGTCGGGGTCCACGACGCGGACGAGCTGGATGAAGGGATCCTGCGACGCCGCGACGGCCGCCTTGCCGCCGTCCCAGAGCTGCTTGCGCACCGCCAAGTCACGGAGCTTCGTGCCCTTCACCAGCCGCGCGGCCAGCTCCTCGGGCGACTGCTTGCCGAGCACCTTGCGCACGAAGGGGTGGTCCGCCCCGAGGAGCTCGCGCATCTTCGACAGGCTGAAGCTGAGGTTCACGATCTCCAGGTCGTCGTGGATCGGCGCCGCGCTCATGAGCTGCTGCTGCACGGCGGGGAGCGCCGACTCGCGGTACTCGCGCAGCCGCTTCTCGTTCGGCTTCGCCCGCTCCTCGGCGCCGCGGACGAGCGTGCGGGCGAAGTCGAAGTACGTCGACGCGAAGGCCTGGCCGATCTCGATCTGGCGGTACGGGATGCGGATCTCCTTGAGGCGGGCCTGCGCCTTGGCGATGGCGTCGAAGGCGCCGCCGTAGGCCTTCTGCTTGGCCGGGTCCTTGGCGATGGCCGCGCGCACGGCCTGCTCCTCGGCCACCTTGGACGCGAAGAAGGGCTTGTCCTGCAGCGCGTCCAGCCGGCCCTTCAGGGCCTTGAAGCCGTTCTCGAGCGAGAAGAGGAGCTCGTTCGAGACGCGCATCTGCTCCGGGCCGCGGCGCTGGAACTCGGTGAGGATGCCGCGCCACTCGGCGATGCGGAAGAGCCGGTCGGGGAGCGCGTGGTCGCGCTGGTACTCGAGCTCCGCGATGGTGATGTGGCGCGAGGTGCCGCCGGGGTGGCCGGTGACGAAGGTCAGCTCGCCGTCCTTGGCGCCCGCCGGGGACCACGCGAAGTGCTCCGGCGTGGCGGCGGGCTTGCCGTCCTCGTAGACGCGCAGGAACGACATGTCGAGGTCGTAGCGCGGGAACATGAAGTTGTCGGGGTCGCCGCCGAAGAAGGCGATGGCGAACTCCGGCGCGAAGACCAGGCGCACGTCCTGGAAGCGGCGGTACTTGTAGAGGTTGTAGGCGCCGCCGTGGTAGAGCGTGACGACGTCGCAGCGGAAGCGCGCGCTCGTCTGGCACTCCTTCTCGATGCGCGTCATCTCCGCCTTGAGGGCGTCGTTGTACTTCTTGTCGGCCAGGCCCTTCGTCGCTTTGGAGATGCGCGCCGTGACGTCGCTGATCTCGACGAGCTGGTTGAGCTCGATCGCGGGGCACTTGAGCTCGTCGGCGGGCGTGCGGGCGTAGAACCCGTTCTTGACGTAGTCCTTCTGCGCGCTCGAGACCTGCTCGATGCACTCGTGGGCGCAGTGGTGGTTCGTGAGCACGAGCCCCTGCCCCGAGACGAAGCTCGCCGAGCAGCCGCCGGCGATGCGGGCCGACGACAGGCGGACGTGGTCGAGCCACCGCGCGTCGGGCGTGAACTTGTACTTCGTCGCGACGCGGGCGGTGGGGAAGCTGTTGAAGGTCCACATGCCCTCGTCGGCGTGGGCGGGACGGAGCCCGACGACGAGCGCGAGCGGAACGAGGGCGAGGCACAGCTTGGACATCGGGCTCCTCCCTAAGTTGTCGGCGCCATCATGACGCAGAGCGGCACCGCGTCAAGCGGCGGGCGGATCGCCCTTGAAGTGGGGGCGGCTCCTACTGGACGGGGGCGCCGAGCTCGCGCGCGGCGAGGCGGCCGAAGTCGCGCAGGTGCTGCTTGTCCTCGGTGACCGCGGCGAAGAGGCGGTCGAGATCGATCGACGCGTACAGGTGCGCGAGCACGTTGCGCAGGCCCGCCCAGCCCTGGAGCGCCCGCGACTGCGCCGGCGTCAACAGCCCCTCCTGCGCCAGCCTGACGAACGCCTCCCGGTACGAGTCCGGCACGCCCAGCCCGCGCCGCGCGACGATCTCCATGGCCAGATCGACGCAGCACTGGGCCACGAGCTCGAGCGCCCGGCTCACCTTGAGCCAGGTGTCGAGGTCCTCCTCGAGCTGATCGCGGGTGATGGTCCCGGCGTACAGATCGAGCCGTGCGAGCAGCCGCTCGAGGAGGTCGAGCTGCGTCTCACCCACGGTCCCACCGCGCCAGCATGCGCCGTCGCATGCGCTCCCAGGTGGGCTTGAAGTCGAGCCACATGGTGATCCACTGCGCCTCGCGCTCGAGGCGCAGGAGGCGATCACGCTCGAAGAGCACCTGGCCCTCCCGCACGACGTTGGCGCGGAACCGGGGGCTCGCGCCGTTGAGCGGCCGGAGGTCGATGTCGAGCCCGGCCGGCGCGGCGTCGCGCTGGAGCTCCGCGGCGAGCGCGTCGAGCCGGCGCGGATCCGGGGCGTCGCGGAAGAGGACCGCGACGTCCACGTCGGCCGCCGGCTCGGCCCGCGCGGCGGAGCCGAACAGGTACGCCGCGAGGACATCCTCACCGGCGGCGAAGACGGCGGCCGCGGCCCGCCTTACTCGCTCCAGCTCCTCGCGGGTGAGTGATCGGCGCTGGGGGACGTCACGGACGCGCACGCACACCATCGTAAGCCCGGCCCCGAGCGGTGGCCAGTGGGCGCACTGCCGCGCACTGCCGCCGCGCCTACGCCCGGTCACGGTACCACCGCACCGCCTCGTCCACCGCCTCGCGCGCGGGCCGGTGCGACCAGCCCAGCTCGCGCTCAGCGCGCGCCGACGAGTAGTACAGCTCGGAGGTGAGCGCGCGCGTGAGCCCCTCGAGGGCGAGCGGCCCCCAGACCCGGCCGACCCGGTCGATCGCGCGGGCGGCGGCCTGGAGCGGCCGCGCCGGCAGGGAGGGCAGCGGCGCCGGGCGGCCCAGCGCCGCGGCGATCCAGCCGAAGAGCGCGCGGTAGGAGACCGGG
>DASXVK010000486.1:0-19180 GCA_036504295.1 Polyangia bacterium | reverse complement strand
TGCTACGCACGCGGGGGCCCCACCCTCCCGGACAGGTTGAGCCGTTGTGAACGGGGGAGTCTGATATAGTTGGCCCCCACACGGAGGGATGACCGCTTGGCCGAGCCGCGCGAAGAGATTCCGCCGGGCGCCGCCGCGGAGGCGGTGCGGCTCGAGGGCCTCGAGGACCTCGCGCGCTGCCTGCGGGACGACCCCCGGTTCCAGGCGTTCAAGGTGGCGCCGCTCGAGGAGCACGCCATCGAGCTGCGCAGCGGCGAGGTGGGCCTCGCCATCGTCGACCGCGCCCTCTGGCGGGACCCGCAGCGGCTCGAGCCGTACCTCCTCAAGGCCACGGGCGGCGGGCGCCGCACGATGCTGGCGCTCCTCGGCTCCGACGCGGACTTCGGCGGGCTCGATCGGCTGCGCGACCAGGCCGCCCTCGTGCTCATCTCGGTGCCGGCGAGCCCCGAGCGGCTCCTCGTCATCCTCCGCAACTGCCTCGAGCTGATGGAGCTGCGGGCGCGGGTGGCCGAGAAGGGCCGCTGGGCCGATCGCTACCAGTACGAGCTCGGCGAGCTGATCTCGATCGCGCGCGCGATCTCCTCCGAGCGCGACCTCGACAAGCTCCTCGGCCTCATCCTCGAGAAGAGCCGCCACGTCACCGGCGCCGACGCCGGCAGCGTCTACGTGATCGAGGGCGACGGCCCCGAGCGACACCTGCACTTCATGCTGTCGCAGAACGACAGCATGAAGGTCGACTTCACCCGCCGGGAGCTGCCCATCGACGACCGCAGCGTCGTCGGCCGCGCCGTCATCACGCGCGAGCCCATCAACATCGCCGACATGGCCAGCCTGTCCGAGGGGCGCCACCGCGCCGTCGACGAGGAGACCGGGTACCGCACCCGCTCCATGCTCACCGTGCCGATGATCAATCAGGAGGAGCAGGTCATCGGCTGCATCCAGCTCATCAACAAGAAGCGCGATCCGGCGGCCCGCCTCACGCAGAAGGAGGACTTCGACACCGAGGTCGTGCCCTTCGACCGGCGCGCCGAGGAGCTGTGCATCACGCTCGCGAGCCAGGCCGGCATCTCGCTCGAGAACGCGCTCCTCTACGACGACATCCGGCGCCTCTTCGAGAGCTTCGTCCAGGCCTCGGTCACCGCCATCGAGTCGCGCGATCCGACCACCGCCGGCCACTCCCAGCGGGTCGCCACGCTCACCGTCGGGCTCGCCGACACGCTCCAGCGGGTCGACTCCGGGCCCTACAAGGGCGTGCTCTTCACCGCCGACGACCTGATGCAGATCCGCTACGCCGGCCTGCTGCACGACTTCGGCAAGGTCGGCGTCCGCGAGAACGTCCTCGTCAAGGCGAAGAAGCTCTACGACGGCGAGCGGGAGCGCGTGCTGCTGCGCTTCGACTACATCCGCAAGGCGCTCGAGGCCGAGACGACGGACCACAAGCTGCGCCTCGCGTTCGAGCGCGGCCGCGAGGAGGCGCTCGAGGCCGCGGCGGCCGCGGACGTGGAGCTGCGGGCCAAGCTGGCCGAGGTCGAGGAGTACGTCGCGTTCGTGCTCAAGGCGAACGAGCCCACGGTCCTGGAGCAGGGCGGCTTCGACCGGCTCGTCGAGATCGCGCAGCGCCGCTACCGCGACCTCCGCGGCGAGGAGCAGCCCTACCTCACCGACGAGGAGGTGCGCGCCCTCAAGGTGCCGCGGGGCAGCCTCACCGACGAGGAGCGCGAGCAGATCGAGAGCCACGTCGTGCACACCTCGAACTTCCTGCGCCAGATCCCCTGGGGTCGGCAGTTCAAGGACGTGCCCGCCATCGCCGGCGCCCACCACGAGAAGCTCGACGGCACCGGCTACCCGCGCCGCCTCACCGCGGCCGAGATCCCGATCCCGGCGAAGATGATGACGATCAGCGACATCTTCGACGCGCTGACGGCCAAGGACCGGCCCTACAAGCGGGCCGTGCCCTACCAGCGCGCCCTCGACATCATCGAAGCCGACGTCAAGGCCGGGAAGTGCGACGCCGAGCTCTTCCGCATCTTCGTCGAGGCGCAGATCTACAAGCAGGTGCTGTGATGGCCGTCAACCTGACCGTCGAGCCGGGCGCGCGGGCCGCGCTCGGGGCCGCCGCCGCGGCGCGCCTGCGCCGCCGCGCGCAGCGCGCGCTCACCGCCGCCGGCGAGGCCGCGGCCGATCTCTCCATCCTCCTGTGCGACGACGCGCGCATCCGCGAGCTCAACGGCCGCTACGCCGACGAGGACCACGCGACCGACGTGCTGTCCTTCTCGCAGCGTGAGGGGCTGGACTCGCCGCAGCCCGGGCTCCTCGGCGACGTGGCCGTCTCGGTGGAGACGGCGGCGCGGCAGGCCGCCGAGCGCCCCGGCCCACGCGGCGCTGCGCTCGAGGCGGAGGTGCTGCACCTGGTCGTGCACGGCCTGGCCCACCTGCTCGGGTACGACCACGACACCGAGGCGAGGCGCCGCGTCATGTGGGAGCGCGAGGCGGGGCTGCGGGAGCAGGCGCTCGGCCGCGGGGCGGTGCGGCCGGCCTGAGGCGAGCCCCTGCGAGCCTCGTTGTTGCCTGAGGCGAGCCCCTGCGAGCCTCGTTGTTGCCTGAGGCGAGCCCCTGCGAGCCTCGTTGTTGCCTGAGGCGAGCCCCTGCGAGCCTCGTTGTTGGCGGACGCGCGCCTACGGCAGGGGCGCCCCGCCGACGTACACCAGCTTCGCCGCGATCGCCGCCGGCCCCTCCGGCATGGTGACCACGGCGCGGTAGGCCGGCAGCCCGCCCGGGGTGAGCGCCTCGACGACCAGCGGGCCCGCGGGCTGTTGCCCGGCGTCGAGCGGCGCGGCCAGGCCGGCGGCGCAGTCGAACCGCCGCGGCGTGGCGCCGGCCGGCCCCACGGCCACCACCAGCACGCCCGCGTCGCCGCAGCCGCGCCCGTCGGCGAAGGTCCAGCTCAGCGTCAGCGGGAACTCCCCGCCGGGCGCCGCGCCGTCGCACGCGGCGAGCAGCGCGAGGAGGCAGCCGAGGCGGAGCAGGCGCGACATGGGGGTAGGGTAGCACCGCGGCCGTCGATTTGCCGGACCCCATGCGCCGCGGTAGCATCGCTCGATGTCCGACGCGACGCCCCCGACCCCCGCCGTCACCATCCGCGACGCCGCCGCCGACGATGTCGCGCCGCTCGCGGCCCGGCTGCACGGGCTGCCGTTGCTCGCGCGGTACGGCGTCACCGAGGAGAGCCTCGCGCGCGACCTCGGCCTCGCCCTCGAGCGCGGCGACGGGCTGCTGTGCGCCGCGGGCCCCGACGGCCCGGTCGGCTTCGCGTGGTTCCTCACCGCGGGGACCTTCGCCTCGGGCGGGTACCTGCGCCTCATCGCCGTCGCCCCCGGCCAGCAGGGCGGGGCGCTCGGGTCCCGGCTGCTCGACGAGGTCGAGCGCCGCGTGGCGGTCCGGAGCCGCACGATGTTCCTGCTCGTGTCGGACTTCAACACCGGCGCGCAGCGGTTCTACGCCCGGCGCGGCTACCGCGACGCCGGGGCGCTCGAGGCGTTCGTGCGGCCCGACGTCGACGAGCGCATCTACTGGAAGCGGCTGCGCTGAGCTATACTCGTCGACTGTGCTGAGCTACGACTACGCGCGGCGGACGGGGGTCCTGCCGATCACCTGGGAGCGCTTCGGGGAGCAGTGCCGGGAGCTGGCCCTCAAGGCGAGCGCCTACGCGCCCGAGGCGGTGGTCGGCATCGCCCGCGGCGGGTGGATGCCGGCCACGGTGCTCGCCTGCATGCTGCGGTGCGAGCTCTACCCGATGCGCCTGTCGCGCCGCGAGGGCGACCGCCTGGTCCACCAGACCCCGCAGATCCTCTTGCCGCCGCCGGCGCAGGTCGCCGGCCGCCGCGTCCTGCTCGTCGACGAGATCGCGGACACCGGGGTCACGCTCGCGCTCGGGCTGCGGACGCTGAAGCGCGCCGGCGCGGGCGAGGTGCGCACCGCCGTGCTCGTCGCGCACAGCTGGGCCGCGCCGCGGCCCGACCTCTGCGCGCTCGAGACCGACGCCTTCATCATCAACCCGTGGGACCGCGAGGTGATCGAGAACGGCGCCGCGGTGACCCACCCCGACGTCGCGAACGCGCTCGCCAGCCTCGGCCCGGGGGCGCGCAGCTAGGGCCACGCAGGGCTGGTCGCGTCGTTCTGGCTGGCGGAACGCCGCTACCATTTGCGCGTGACCGGCCGGCGACCTCGCGCTAGAATCCGCGCCGGGGGGAACGCCCGCATACACACGATCCTCACGGCCAGCAACTCCGAGATCCTGCGCCTCCTCGGGACCCGGACCTGCAGCCGCCTCGGGGTGGCCCGGCACGTGGCGCCGTCCGGTCCCGAGGCGCTGGAGGCGGCGCGCCGCGAGCAGCCCCGGCTCGCGATCCTCGACGTGACGATGCCGGACCTGGACGGCTTCGCGGTGTGCCGGGCGATCAAGGCCGAGCCGGCGCTCAAGGCGTGCCGCGTGATGCTCGTGGTCGACGGGATCCTCACCCGGGCGCTGCTCGACCGGCTCTCGGAGTCGGGCTGCGACGACGTCCTGGTGATGCCCGTGATCAGCGAGGAGTTCTTCTCGCACGTCGCCAACCTCCTCAACGTGCCGCGGCGCCAGAGCCGGCGCGTGATCGTGGAGCTGATGGCGCGCCTCGACGGTGGACCGGTCACGTGGGACGGCAAGGTGGAGAACCTGTCGCTCCACGGGGCCAAGGTTCGCCTCGAGCGCCCGCTGGGCGAGACCGCGGAGGTTCGCATCCGCCTGAACCCCCCGGGCGCCGACCGGGCCGCCATCCTCGAGGCGCGGGTCGTGTGGGCCCGCGAGGGCCGGCGCCTCGTCGGGCTCGAGTTCCGCGGCGTGTCCCCCGCCGCGCTGGAGTTCCTCGAGAACCTCGTGCTGTGGGAGGTGGCGGTCGAGGACGGGGTGCAGCGGGCCTTCCTCGACGGCGATTTCAGCGAGAACACCGACTTCTCGAGCCTGACGCGGCGGCTGAGCGGCGTCGTCGATTTCGACGCCGCGGGGGTGCGCTACATCAACTCGAGCGGCGCCCACCGCTGGATCGCGTTCCTGCGCACCCTCACCGTCGACAGCTACTCCTTCTCGCGCTGCTCCGTCGCCTTCACCACCCAGGCCTCGCTCGTGCCGAGCTTCCTCGGCCGGGGCCGGGTCGTCTCGTTCATGGCGCCGTTCCACTGCGACGGGTGCGAGCGCGACGAGGCGCGGTTGCTGCAGACCTCGGCGCTCGTCCGCGAGGGCGGGACGCACTCGGTGCCGCGGTTCCGCTGCCCCTCGTGCCAGGGCCAGCTCGCGTTCGACGAGGTCCCCGAGCGCTTCCTCGCCTTCACGCAGTGGGCTTAGGCGAGTTCCCCCCGGGCCGCCCGCGCCGCGTGTTCTGCCACGGAAAAACGCGCTGTCGCCGTAACCCGGCGGGGTTTGGCGAGACAGTACCTACGTGCCTCGACGTCCAACTCCAGATCCATTGGCCGCACGCGTCGGTGAACGTGTGCACTCGCTTCGACTTCAGCGGCGGCTCACCCTCGAGCGCTTGGCGTCCAACGCCGGCCTCAGCAAGGGGTTCCTGAGCGAGATCGAGCACGGTCTCGCCTTGCCGTCGCTGACCACGCTGGTGCGCCTCGCGGGCCAGCTCACGCTGCCGCTCCACGAGCTGCTGCGGCTGCCCCCACCGGCGCGCAAACGCGCGACGGTCGCCGGCAACGGTCGCAACGGTCGCAAGTCCGCGCCGGCCGTACGTCGTGGCAGGGGCCCCAGCAGCACCGCCAGGGTGTAGGTCCACAGCATTTTTCTGCTGAGCGGAACGCACTCCTACCCAATTTGTGGTAGTGTAGCTTCGTGCCACGGCGCTCGAAGCCGGACCCGCTCGCCCAACGCGTGGGGGCACGCGTACGGGCGATCCGCAGGGAGAGAGAACTGACCCTGGAACGCCTCGCCCGTGAAACGGGCGTAGGCAAGGGGTTTCTCTGCGAGATCGAGCAAGGTCTGGCCATGCCCTCGCTCACCACCCTGTCGCGGCTGGCTCGCCGCCTCGAGGTCCCGCTCTTCGACCTGGTGCTGCAGCCGGAGCTCGACGGGGCCCGGGCGCAGATCAGCGAACAGCTGAGGATCCATTCGCCGGCCGTCGCGAGCCGGATCCTCAAGCAGCTCGCGGTCCTGCTGCGCCCCGGCGGCCGCCCGCGGATCGCGCCGCCGCCCGCCCGGCCGGCCGCGCGCCGCGGCGCGGCACGGGCCCCGGCGGCCGCGCCGCGTCAGCGGACCCGGCAGGCGCGCAGGCCGTAGCCCACCTGGCGGGCCCGCGATCCCGTCACGGCGTGGCCGCCGCCGCGTCCCTGACCGACGGCGCCGGCCGCCGGCCTGGTCCTTTGGCGTGGAAGTGTTGGGGTGGAATATCCCGTGCGCGTCGGGGAACGCGTGCTACCTTGATCCTGCCCGACACAATCGGGTAGGCGCTGGTCGACGGTATCCCCCCCGCTGCCGACCAGCGCCTTTTTTCTGCCCGCGCCGCGGGCCGCGGCTAGCGCCCGACCACGACGAAGGGGACCTGCAGGGTCGCGAGCGACCGGCCGTCCAGGTCGTGGATGTTCCAGGTCAGCTGCACGCGGCTCGCGTGCGCGAGCGCGTTCTCGAAGTAGACGTAGCCCGTGACGTGACCGCCGGGCTGCAGGACGCCCTCGGGCAGAGCCCGCCGCTGCACCGACGCGGTCGCCGGCCCGACCTTGGGCACGCGGCTCCAGCTCACGACGAGCGCGTCGTAGCCGGGCGGGTCCGGGAGGTCGCCCGACCAGGCCGGGACCGTGGTGAAGAAGGGCGACTCGCGGGACGCCACCAGGAAGCCACGCGGGGGCTCGGCGGCCGGCTCGAGGGGCGAGGGCCGCCGGGCGAGCCACGGCCCCGTGTTCCCGGCCGTCTGCGACTGCCGGTCCCACCCTGGACTGTGGGCGTCGCGGTTCTCCACGCCCACCGTGTTCGTCTCGCGCACCGGGATGTAGGGGCTCCTCTGCTCGAGGGCGCTCCGGGGGCCCTCCACGTCGTACGCCCGCGCGGTCTGGGTCGTGAAGGGGCTCACGACGGCGTAGCGCACCCCCTTCTCGTCGAACAGCGAGAAGTCGGCGTAGCTCACCCGCACGTCACGGTCGAGGACGTTGGTGATCCGGATCGCGACCGGCGTCAGGTAGTCGGTCAGGTTCCCGGGCGAGCCGGTCCAGTCGGCGGAGTTGGCGAAGAGCATCGGCCGGGTGGTGCCGCCCGCGGTGCCCGAGCCGAGGGGCTTGAGCTGGACATTCGTCTCGGCGGCGCAGGCCGCCGTCATCACGGCGAGCGCTAGAGCAAGAGCAAGACCAGTGAACCGCATCCTTCGACCTCCTCGCGCGGGCCCACCCTCACGCGGGCCCGCGCCCACGCCCCCGACGGGCGGCACGACAGGAGGTACGATGCTCGCGCGCGTCCAGTGCTCCCGTATCCGAGCGCCCCCGAGCGGAAATCGGATCTCGATTTCAACACCGGGGGCCCTTGCGCCGCCCGCCGACGGACTTACAGATGGATTCAGGGCCTTCGGGCCCGGTCGCCGGTCGGCTTTGCCCCCCCTGAGGTCGGCCGGCGACCCATTTTACTGCCCCCTCCGCGATCGTGGTCACTGCCCGAGCTGGGCGAGCGTGTCGGCGGCCCGGGCGCGGACGTCCGCGTCGTGGTGTCGGGCGGCGGCCTCGCGCAGCACCGGCGCCGCGGGCGCCCCGATCTCGAGCAGGAACGCGCGGGCGCGGGCGGCGGTGGCGCGGCGCGACAGGCAGCCGACCGCGTCGAGGAGCATGGCGGGATCCGAGCGGGTGGCGGGGTCGAGCCGCGCGGCCTTGCGGAACTCGTCGAGCGCGTCGCCGTGCCAGCCCTTGCGGTAGTAGGCATGACCGAGCACGAGGTGCGGGCGCGCATCGGAGCGGTGCTTCGCCGCGGCGCGCCGGGCCGCGGGGATCGCGGTGCCCACCCGGCCCGCCGCGAGCGCGGCCTCGGCGCGACGGAGCTCGGGTGAGGCCGCGGCCTCGGCGCCGGTCCGGATCGGGCTGATCGCGCCGGCGACGGCGCCGGGCGCGGCCGGGGCGGCGACGGGCGTCACGGGGCGGGCGGCCGGGGCGGCCCGCCCGTGCGGACGCGGCGCCGGCCGGGTCGAGCGCGTCACGAAGGCCCCGTGCGGCGCCGAGCGGCGGTGACTCACGCCGCGCAGCCAGGAGGCGCCGAGCAGCGCGAGCCCGATCCCGAGCAGGAGCACGACGCCCACGCCGGCGAGGACGAGGCCGACGCGCAGGCCGCCGCTGCGTCCGGCGGGGCGGAGCGCGGCCGGCGCGGGGACCGCGGTCGTCCCCGCCGTGCTCACGGCGGCGCTGAACGTCGGCGCCGCCGGGGGCAGGGCCGCCGCGACGGGCGGGGGCAGGGTGGGCGCGATCAGCCCCGCGCCGGGCGGCGCGGGCGCTGCGGTCACCGGGGGGGGGACGCTCACCGGCGGCAGCGTGGGGGGCGGCGCGCCGGCCGCCGGCCCGGGCGCCGCTCCGCGCGGGTCGCCCTCGGGCACGCCCCCGAGCGCGTCGTTGAGCTCGTCGGCGCTCTGGAAGCGGCGGGCGCGATCCTTCTCGAGCGCCCGGGTGATGACGCTCTCGAGCGCCGGCGAGACCTCCGGGCGGAGCTGCCGGGCCCCGGGCGGCGGCGTGTTGATGTGCGCCCGTATCACGTCGAGCTGGTCGTCGGCGACGAAGGGCCGCCGGCCGCACACCATCTCGAAGAGCACCACGCCGAGCGAGTAGAGATCGCTGCGTTCGTCGACCGCGAGGCCGAGCGCCTGCTCCGGCGCGAGGTACCCCGGGGTGCCGAACACCGAGCCGGCCTGGGTCAGCGTGCTGCTCGAGGCGTCGCTCTGGCCGAGGTTCTTCGCCAGCCCGAAGTCGAGCAGCTTCACCTGCGAGCCGGTGCGTGCGGGCTCGCACAGCATGATGTTGCCGGGCTTGAGATCGCGGTGGACGATGCCGAGCTCGTGGGTGTGCCGGAGGGCCCGCAGGATCTGCCGCGTCAGCAACACCGCCTCGGCAGGCGGCAGCGGGCCGCGCTCGAGGCGCTGGGACAGCAGGCGACCCTCGACGAACTCCATCACGAGGTAGGGCCGCGCCTCGAAGGTGCCGAAGTCCAGCACCGCGACGCAGCCCGGGTGCGCCGCCTTCGTGGCCGCGAGCGCCTCGCGCTCGAAACGGAGCCGGAACTCGGGGTGCACGGCGTACAGCGCGTGCAGCACCTTGACCGCCACGGTGCGCCGGAGCTGGACGTGTTCGGCGCGGTAGACGACCCCGACGCCACCCTCGCCGATGCGCTCGAGGATGCGGTAGCGTCCGTCCACCAGCTTGCCGATGAGGTCGTCGGCCGCCGGCTCGACGCGCTTGAGGCTGCGCGTGGCGCCCGCGCTGCTGTCGATCACGCCCGCGGCCGCGCGCGACGCGGGCGGCGTGGACGGCGCCGGCGCGGCCGCGCCGAGGCCCGTGCCGCACAGCGGGCAGAACTTGTTCTCGTCGCCCGCGGGCGCCTTGCAGTTCGGGCAGGTGGGCACGACAGCCCAATAACTAGCAAGCCCCGCCGTCGTGGTCTAGTGATTCCCCGCCGGGGCGCCGCCATCTTCCGGGCCCCTCGCCCGCGTGGTAGGCTTCTCGCCGCGCGAGCCGGCGCTTCCCGGCGAGGTACTGAGTTGCGCAAAGCGAAGATCGTCTGCACCCTCGGCCCCGCCTCCTCGAGCCCGGAGCGCATCGGCGCCCTCATCGACGCCGGCCTGGACACGGCGCGGCTCAACATGAGCCACGGCACCCACGAGGCGCACGCCCTCGTCGCCGCGACCGTGCGCGCCGAGGCCGAGAAGCGCGGCCGCTCCGTGGCGCTGCTCTGTGACCTGCAGGGGCCCAAGATCCGGGTCGGCACCTTCGCCGGCGGCTCCACCGAGCTCACCAACGGCCAGGCCTTCGTGATCACGACCCGGGCGGTCGAGGGCTCGAACGCCATCGTCTCGACCGACCTCCAGGAGCTGCCCCACGACGTCAAACCGGGCGACACCATCCTCCTCAACGACGGCCTCATCCGCGCCCTGGTGCGTGAGGTCGCGGGCGACGACGTGCACACCCGCGTGGTCATCGGCGGCACGCTCAAGGACCACAAGGGCCTGGCCCTGCCCGGGATCAAGGTGACGACGCCGTCGCTCGCGCCCAAGGACCTCGAGGACCTGCGCTTCGCCATGGAGATCGGCGTCGACTTCGTGGCCCTCTCGTTCGTGCGCACGCCCGAGGACGTCCTCGGCTGCCGCGCGCTCTGCCGGCGGGCCGACGGCGAGGTGCCGATCATCGCCAAGATCGAGAGCACCGAGGGCGTCGAGAACCTCGAGCGGATCATCGACGTGGCCGACGGCATCATGGTGGCCCGCGGCGACCTCGGCATCGAGCTCGGGCCCGAGAAGGTGCCGCTGGTGCAGAAGCAGATGATCGAGGCCGCGAACCGCAAGGGCCGCCTCGTGATCACCGCGACCGAGATGCTCGAGTCGATGATCACGAACCCGCGCCCGACCCGCGCCGAGGCTTCGGACGTCGCGAACGCGGTGCTCGACGGCACCGACGCGCTGATGCTCAGCGCCGAGACCGCCGCCGGCAAGTACCCCGTCGAGTCGGTCCGCGCCATGTCGGCGATCATCCAGGAGATCGAGCGCAGCGCCCGGTACCACGACCACCTCGAGCCCCTGTCGCTGTCGCTGCACGTCTCGACCGACGCCATCGCCCGCGCCGCGGTGGTCGCGGCCCGCGAGATCGAGGCGGTCGGCATCGCCTGCTACACCGAGTCGGGCGTCACCGCGCGCCTCATGTCGGAGTACCGGCCCGAGGCGGTCATCTACGCGCTCACGCCGCGCGAGACCACCTACCGCCGCCTCGCCCTCGAGTGGGGCGTCGTCCCGCTGCGGGTGCAGCTCAGCACGTCGATCGACGCTCAGATCGCGGCGGTCGAGCGCGAGCTGCGCGGCGCCGGGCTGTGCTGCGCCGGCGACTGGATCGTGATCACGATGGCGATGCCGACAGGACCCGGCGGCGCGACGAACGTCCTCAAGCTCCACCGTTTGTAAGGAGGAACCGATGCGCCTCACCCCTCTGAGCAAAACCTTCATCGCCGTCGTCGTGCTCGGCGTGGTCGGCTATACGGGCTACTATTACTACGGCAGGGGCGGCCTCCCGTTCCTCAAGAAGGGCGCGGGCCCGGCCGCGGCGGACGGCGGAGCGGCGGTCGCGCCCTCCGGGGCCGGCGCGCGGGCCGGCGCCGGCAAGGCGCCCGTGCGCACCGGGCGGCGCATCGTGGTCGGCGTCAACGACTTCGGCGGCGCCTACCCGGCCATCGTCGCGAACGACGGCGCCACCCCCGGGCCCCGCTCGATCTTCAAGCAGAAGGGCCTCGACGTCGAGATCAAGCTCATCAAGGGCTCCAAGGAGCGGCTCAAGGCCTTCGACGCCGGCGAGGTCGACGTCATGCTCCTCAGCCTGGACTACCTCGCGGGCCTCATGCCCGAGTACCGGGCCAAGGGCGTCGAGCTGCGCGCCTTCATGATGGCCGACTGGAGCCGCGGCAACTGCGGCATCGTCGCGAAGCCCCAGTTCAAGAGCATCGAGAGCCTCAAGACGGCCCGCATCGCCACGACGAAGCACACGCCCACGCACTACCTGCTCCTCTCGCTGCTGGCGCGCTCGAACCTCAAGCCGGCCGACATCGATCAGGTGAAGCAGAACCTCGTCTTCGTCACCAAGACGCCGCTCGCGGGCGACGTGTTCCAGCGCGGCGAGTCGGACGCGGTCGCGATCTGGGAGCCCTACCTGTCGCAGGCCGCGGCCTCGGGCAAGGGCAAGCTCCTGGTCTCGACCGAGACCGCCACGAACCTCATCGCCGACGTGCTGTACGCCCGGATCGAGTTCCTCAAGGCCAACGAGGAGGTGCTGCCGGACTTCGTGCGCGCCTGGCTCGAGGGCGTGCGGCTGATGGAGACGGAGCCGCAGCGCGCCGTCGACGTCATCTCGGCGGCCTTCAAGCAGCCGGCCGACGAGACGCGCAACGTCATCGCCAAGATCAAGCCCGCGACCTTCGCCGACAATCGCGCCTTCTTCGGCCTCGACGTCGAGGACGCTCCGGCGCTGCGCCTCTTCACCGAGGCGGCGCGCTTCTGGCAGCGCGAGGGCTGGGTCAAGACGCCCGTCGACGGGGCTGACCTGCGCTGGATGAAGGCGCTCGAGGCGGTCGCCAAGGACCACGCGACCGAGCGCGTGGTCGAGAAGTTCGCGTTCAAGGGCGAGGCCGCCCCGCAGGCGACGGCGGACCCGCTGCTCACGAAGTCGATCAGCATCTACTTCGCGTCGGGCTCGGACAAGCTCGACCCCAACGCGCGCAAGGTGGTGGACGCCTTCGCCGAGACGCTCAGCGTCTTCCAGAACGCCTACGTGCGGGTCGAGGGCAACACCGACGCCGTCGGCGGCCGGCCCGCGAACGTCGCGCTCTCGAAGCGCCGCGCCATGGCCGTCGTCGAGTACCTCGTGGCCCGCCACAAGCTCGAGCCCCGCCGCTTCATCGCCGTGGGCAACGGCCCCGACAAGCCGGTCGGCGACAACAAGACCGACGAGGGCCGCGAGCTCAACCGCCGCACCGAGTTCAAGCTCATCGCGAACCGCTGACGTCGACTGACGCGATCCGCCCCCCACGCCCGCCGGAGGTCCCATGCGTACACCCGCCCGTCTCGTCGTCGCCGCCGCCGTCCTCGCGCTCGCCGCCCCCGCGCTCGCGCAGCCCGAGGGCAAGCCGGTCACCCACGAGGACCTGGCCCGGTTCCGCGCCGCGCAGCAGCGGGGCGGGGGGGCCAAGGCGGCGCCGGCCGCGCGCAAGACCGCGCCGAAGCTGGTGCTGCTCCTCGTCATGGACCAGATGCGCGACGCGACGCTCAAGCGCCTCGCGCCGCACTTCTCGGCGGGCGGCTTCCAGCGGCTCATGCGTCAGGGCGCGGTGCTCACCGGCCACTACGGGCAGCAGAACACCTACACCGGCCCGGGCCACGCGCTCATCGCGTCGGGCTCGTACGGCTACCTGAACGGCATCATGCAGAACAAGTGGTACAACCGGCGCTCGGGCGCGTCGGAGGCGATGCTGTACGACCCGCTGGCGCAGCACCTCGTGGGCAAGACCGACGCCGAGTCCGAGACCTCGCCCCGCAACTTCCTCGGCAGCACCGTGGGCGATGAGCTGATCCTCGCGAGCGGCCGGCAGCGCGCGCGCGTCGTGGCCGTGGCGGTGAAGGAGCGCGGCTCGATCCTCACCGGCGGCCGCTTCGGCCACGCCTACTACCTGAACGAGGAGACCGGCGGCTTCAGCTCGAGCACCTATTACATGAAGCAGCTCCCAGGCTGGGCGCAGGCCTTCAACGCGCGCAAGCCGCTCGACGCCTGGTTCGGCAAGAAGTGGGACCGGGCGCTGCCCGAGGCCGCCTACACGAGCGAGGACGACCACCCGGGCGAGGGCGCCCCCGACGGCCTCGGCCGCACCTTCCCGCACCCGCTCACGGGCAAGCTGAAGGCGCCGGGCCCGGCGTTCTACAAGGCGATGACGCTGACGCCCGTCGCCACCGACCTCACGTTCGACTTCGCGCGCGCGGCGCTCGCGGGCGAGCAGCTCGGCGCGCGCGGCGTCACCGACCTGCTCTCGGTCTCCATCTCGACGACCGACCTCGCGGGCCACACCTTCGGCGACTACAGCCAGGAGTACGAGGACGTCGTCCTGCGCCTCGACCGCTCGCTGGCGGCGTTCCTCGGCGACCTCGACAAGCGCTTCAAGCCCGGCGAGGTCCTCGTCGTCCTCACCGCGGACCACGGCGCGGTGCCGATGCCCGAGTACGTCGCCCGCTACGGCGTCGAGAGCGGCCGTATCAAGAAGGCGACGATCAAGACGGCCGTGACCGACGCGCTCAAGGCCCGCTACGGCGAGGGCAAGTGGGTGGTCGCGCTCGAGGACCCGAGCATCTACCTCAACCACCAGCTCATCGCCGAGAAGAAGCTGAACGTGGTCGAGGTCGAGCGCGTCGCCGGCGAGGCGCTGCTCGCCATCCCCGGCATCATCGCCTACTACACGCGCACGCAGATCCTCAACGGCTGGCTCCCGCCGACGGCCGCGTCGCAGGCCATCGCGCGGTCGTACTTCCCGCCGCGCTGCGGCGACCTCGTCCTCGTGACGCAGCCCTTCTTCTTCTGGGGCAAGTACGGCGAGAAGGACCAGGGCTCGACCCACGGCTCGTTCTACCGCTACGACACCGACGTCCCCGTCATCTTCGCCGGCGCGCCGTTCAAGCCGGGCCGGTTCGGCACGATCGAGATGGTCGACGTCGCGGCCACGCTCGCCCACGTCCTCGGCCTCGCGCCGCCGGCCGCGTGCGAGGGGCGGCCGGTGGAGCGGGTGCTGAAGTAGGACCTGGCGGCGCCGCGTCCGGAGTCCCCGTCCGGATTCCCCGTCCGGATTCCCCGTCCGGCGCGCCGGACGCGTCCGGATCTCGGACGGCGCTGGGGGCCGCGTCTCGAGTCGCGACGGTCGCTTGTACGCGGCACGCCGCTTGCTGTCGCGATGGCCCATGGGCATCTGGGACATCACCTTCAAGCAGCTCATGCGGCTGCGGCCGCAGGACCTCATTGGCCTGCTGCCCGGAGTCCCGAGCGGCGCGAAGCTCCGCCTGGCGGACAAGGAGTTCCCGCCGCCGGCGGCGCCGAAGCTGCTCGACGCTTGCATCGAGCTCGAGTCTGACGGGAGCGGCACGCTGTACCACCTCGAGTTCGAAGCGGAACCCCGACGCGACGCGCCGCTGCGCGTCTTCGAGCACTTCTCGCTCGCGCACTGCGGGCTTGGCGGGCGGCCCGTTCGCCCGGTGGTGTTCTACCTCAGCCCGGGCGCGCGCGGGCAGCGCGGGCTCGTGCGGCCCGACGTGGTGGCGGACGGCCGTCTGGTGTGCCGCTTCGACTTCGAGGCGGTGCGCATCTGGGAGCTGGACGCGGGCATGCTGCTCCGTCGGCCTGCCCCGGCGCTGTGGGCGCTGGTGGGGCTGTGCCGTGGCGCCGCGCTCGCGCACGTGGCGCGGGCCCGCGCGCAGGTCGAGCTCGAGGTGCCGGACGAGGGGATGCGCCGGGAGCTTCTTGCGGTACTGTATTTCATGTCGGGCACGCGGTTCGACGCCCGGCAGCTCAAGGAGCTGTTCCCGGAGGAGGTGCTCATGCAGTCCAGCACGTATGACGAGATCCTGCGCAAGGGCGAGGAGCGCGGGCGCGCCGATGGGCTGCGGCTCGCGTGTCGGCGGGTGGCGGCGGTGAAGCTCGGCCGGCTGCCCGCCGAGCTCGGCGCTCGCCTCGACCGCGTCGCCGACGCCGCGCTGCTCGAGGCGGTGCTCGTCGACCTGAGCGCCGCGGCCGATGCCGCTGAGGCGCGGGCGGCTTTGGAGCGTCTGGGGTAGAGGCGCTATGGCGCTGGCACAGGACTTGCTTTCTCCTCCTGGCGTCGCTATTCTGGAGATAGAGATGCCGCACGACGGGAACGGCAGCGGAGGCGACCAGCAGGTCGAGCTGCTGCGCGCGATCTGGACCGAGATGAAGGGCGTGAAGGCCTCGCTCGAGTCGGAGCTCCAGGCCACGCGCCGCGAGCTCGGCGAACGGATCGAGCAGACGAACGGGCGGCTCGACACGATGAACGAACGCCTGGAGGCCTTGCGGTCGGAGCTGAAGACGAAGATCGTGGATCTCCGCACCGAGCTGCGCGGCGAGGTCGACGAGATGCGCCGGCGCGTGGTCGAGTCCGAGACGCGGCTCGCGACCGCCACGACGGAGCTCTCCGGTGATGTGCGGGAGCTCTCGTCACTCATTCGCGAGTGGCGGGACGAGCATCGCGGGGAGCGCGAGGAGCTGCGGGCGCGCGTCGCACGGATCGAGGGGCACCTCGGGCTCGGGCCCGGGCACTGAGCGGGGTTCGCGAGGCGCTCGCGCGTCGCTCAATCGGGGCTAGGGCGCAAGCAGGAATCGCGAGCGTTACTGCGGCGCGAGCAGGAACACCGAGGACGAAGCCGCGCGCGTGTCGCCGTCCCAGTTCGCGATCCAGGCGTTGAGGGGCTCGGCGCCGAGGAGCGCCGCGGCGTCGACGCCGCTCGGCGGCTGCGGGACCGTCACCTCGCTGGCGCCGGCGGGTCCGCGGAGCTCCCAGACGACCTGGGCCCGGTTGTCCTGCTGGTCGCCGCGCGAGATGCGGCAGGTCGTCACGGTGCCCGGGTCACCGGGCGACCACGCCAGCGGATCGTGAAGCGGGTAGGGGACCTTGCGGTTGGCGGGCGTGACGACCTCGGGCGGTTCCAGGAACTCGAGCTCCTGCGGTCCCTCGGGTGGATACCCGGGGACAATGACCACGGACTTGTGCCACGTGTTCCAGGTCCCGACCCGCAGGGAGAACACCGTACGGGGCAGGCCCACGCCGGCCGGCTCCACCCACTCGGCCTCGTAATCGTACCGCGTCCCGTCGGCGCTCAGGGTGGCGCTCTTGAGCCACGCCACGTACAGGGCCTCGAATTCGGTTGCCGACATGATGAAGGGGATCGCCGTCGCGAGGGCGCTCCCCGGGCGGGTCGGCAGCGGGAACGAGCCCCGGGCGGTCTTCGGCGTCGCCGGGTCCTCGGTCGTCGGCCCTCTCGGTGAGGCCGAACTCGGTCGCGAGCGGGTAGCCCTCGTAATGCGCCGTCACCGTGGCCGGCCCGCGCGCGAAATCGAGCCCGCGCAGTGGCTGGCGTACGCGAGGACGACGCCGCCGGCCGGGTCGGCGGCGGCGAGCTGGGCGCCGACGTCGGCGATGGCGCCGGCCGCGGCGATCGGGATCCGCGTGGGCTGCGCCCAGGCGCGGGCGCCGTCGCTGCCGAGCCGCTCGATGATCAGGGCCGCGCCGGCGAGCGCCACCCCGGCGCCGCCGCCGAGCGCCGCGTGCCACCGCCCGCCCAGGCGGGGCGTCCACAGCGCCCAGGCGCGCAGGGCCGCGAGGTCGCAGGTGGCGCTGCCGCCGCTCAGCGCGACCCGGGCGCCGCCCAGGCTGACGGTCGCGTCCACGTCGATGGCGAGCGCGGGCCGCGCCTGCCAGCGCGCGCCCGCGGCCATGGCCGCGTGCGGGCCGAGGCCGCCGGGCCCGCCGACGACGGCGCCGCTCGCCCGCAGGCTCCAGCGAGGCGACGCCTCGACCGGGGCCGCCGGCGCGCGCGTCACGGCCTCGGGCCGGGGCCGCCGCGCGGCGTCGGCCTGCGCGAACGTGAGCTCGATCGCGCCCGCCCGGACGGCCTCGACCGTCTTCAGCGCCGCGAGCCGCGCGCCCTCGCGGCCCGGGTGCTCGCCCACGACGAGGTGGCGGACCACGGTGCGGCCGGTCAGTCGGTCCTCGAGCCAGATCTCGACGCCGCCGCGGCGCTCCTCGCCGGGCGGCCGCACGATGCGCAGCGCGCTGGCGGCGCGGCGCGCGCCTGCGAGCACCCGCAGCTCGACCCGGCGATCACGCTCGCTGATGGCGACGCCCGGTACGACCTCGACGGCGATGCCGAGCCCGACGAGCTCCGCGCGCGCCGCCTCCTCCGCCTCGGGCCACGCCTCGGCGGGGCAGCAGGTCTGCATGGCGACGATGACGATGCCGGACGCGGGGTCGTCCGGCGGCGCGGCCGCCGTCGGCGTCGCCGCGAGAGCGACCGCCAGTGTGATCGCGACGCGATGCCAGCTCACCCGCGCTCCCCCCGTTCGTGAGCGTTAGCGCGACGCCCGCATCACTGCAATGCCGCGCGCGCGATCGGGGTGTACACGCCGCCCGGGTGGCGCTGCAGGTAGCGCTCCGCGGCGGCGCGCGCCGCCGGCCCGAGGCCGGCCTTGCGGCAGGTCTCGATCCGCCGTCCGAGCGCCTCCTCCGCCATGACGCCCGCGGGCGCCTCCCGGAGGTAGGTCTCGTACCAGCGCGCCGCGCCCGCCGGATCGGCGGCGAGCTCCTCGGCCACGCGTCCGAGGAGAAAGCTCGCGGTGCGCGCGTGCATGGTGCCCGGGAAGCGCGCCCGCAGCGCCAGGAGCACCTGGCGGGAGACGGGGCCGTTGCGCGCGTACCGTGCCGCGTCCGCCAGCAACCGCAGGTCCTCCTCGGAGAGCGTGCGGACCAGGACCGGGAGCCCGGCCCGCTGCGCCTCGGCGACGGCATCGGCGTAGTCACCGCGCCCCTGCGCCTCCTTCCAGCTCGGCGTCGGCGGCTCGGGCGCGGGCTTCGCCTCGACGGCGGCCGGGGCCTCCGCGGTCGGCGCGGCCTCGGCCGCCTCGGCCGGGGGCTCGGGCGCGGCCGCGGTCGGGCCGCCGCGGGCGCGCGGCGGGGCGGGCGGAGCGCCGCGCGGGCCGCGCGCCGGGGCCGGCGCGGCCGTGGCCTCGAGCGCCTGTGATGCCGGGGCCGGCGCCCCGCTCGTCCCGACGGGGCCGGGCCCGGCTGCCAGGGCCGCCGGCGCGCCGCCGGCGCTGCGGATGACGACCTCGCCGTCGCGCCCGACGCGCAGCGCCTGCCCGGCGTGCAGCCGCACCCCCTGCCGATCGAGGACGCCGCCCTCGACGACCACCACGCCGCGCGCGACCGCCACGTCGAGCGCGAGTTGGCCCGCGTCCCAGCGCACCGTGAACTGCGTGCCGAGCGCCGTCACGTTGTAGGGCCCAGCCTCGACCGTCCACCGGCCGCGGCCGAGGTCGCGCACGGTCGAGGTCGCGGCGCCTTGCAGCAAGGTGACGCGGAGCTGCTCCCGGCTCGTCGCCGCGACGCGCGCCATCGAGCCCGGCGCGAGATCGAGCGTCGTGCCGGAGTCGAACTGGACGGCAAGCGCGCGCCCGGTCTCGGCGCGCAGGAACGCGCCGGGGCGCCCCGGCGCGGGGTCCGCGCCGACCCAGAAGGCCACCTCGCGCGGCCGCGCCGCGAGGAACACCAGCACCGCGGTCGCGGCCACGGCGGCGGCCAGCGGGAGCGCCAGGCGGAGCGCCGGCCAGCGCCGGGGCCGCTGGACCGCGCCGAGGGCCATCTCGGCGACGAGCCGCCGCTGGGTGGCGA
>DASXVK010000485.1:0-9189 GCA_036504295.1 Polyangia bacterium | reverse complement strand
CGGCGGCCGCGGCCGCCGCCCCCAGCGCGGCGGCCACGCTCGTCGCCAGCGCGCGCCGCGACGCCCGGCGCACCCGGCGCGAGCGCCTGCCCTGGGCGCGCTGCCTCGCCGACCTGCTCGACGGCGGCGCGGCCGCGGCCGGCGGCGACGAGGCGGCGGCCCACGCGTGCTTCGCCGCCGCGGCCGCCGCGGCCGACGGCGCGGACCTGGCGCTCCACGCCGCCGTCGCCCGCCGGCGCCAGGGCGAGCTCCTGGGCGGCGACGCGGGGGCGGCGCTCGTGGCGGGCTCCGACGCGTGGATGGCGACCCAGCGCGTCCGCCAGCCCGGCCGCTGGACCGCGATGCTCGCCCCCGGCTCCCCCCCGGCCGCGTGGCGCCCGCGCCCGAGCACGGCCCAGCGCGCGGTGGTGGACCGGCGGGCGATCGGACGGAGCCCCGAGCCACGGTGACAGGCGTCGCGGCATTGCGGCCGCGACCGCGGCTCCCTACAATGGTCGCTCATGCGACGCGCGGTCGAAGCCTGGTGGCGCGCTGCCTGCGAGGATCGCGACATGGCTCACCTCGCGGCGAACAGCGACCACCTCGCGCCCGCAGCTTTCCACTGCCAGCAGGCGGCCGAGAAGGCGCTGAAAGCGTTGCTCGTGCTGCACCACGTCGAGGCCCGCGAGCACAGCCTGGTCGAGCTCTTCGACTACGTCCAGACCCAGTCGCTCATCCAGCCACCGCCGCCGGTCCTGACCGCCGCGCGGAGGCTCGACCCGCACTACATCCAGGCGCGGTACCCAGGTCCCCGCGGGCCAGCGCCGGAAGACCTCTACGATGGCGTCATCACGAAGGAGCTGATCGAGTGCGCCGGCGAGATCCTGAGCTGGGTCGAACCCCTGCTGGCGAGCCCGTAGACCCTGCGGACGTCGTCACGCGCCTCCGCGCGGCGATGCCGGTGTCCGCGGTCATCCTGTTTGGCTCGCGCGCGACGGGCGAGTATACGCAGCACAGCGACTACGACCTGGCGGTGGTCTCGCCGGCGTTCGCGAACGAGCCCCGCATGTTCCGGCGCGCGGAGGCGCTGTTCGGCGCACTGGGCGAGGTGCGCGGCGTGGACCCGGTTGGCCTCGCACCCGACGAGCTCGATGCGCTCGAGGGCCTGCTCGTGCTGGACGTGGTCGCCGACGGGCTGCCGCTCTTCGATGACGGCTGTTTCGCGCGCGCCCGGGCGCGCCTCGCCGAGCTCCGGGCCGCGGGGGCGGTGGAGCGTTTGCGGGGGGGCTGGCGGAGCGAGGGCGCGCGCGGCGGCTGAACTGAACCGGCGCGGCCGGTGGACGGGGGTGCTCGTCCGTGCTTCGAACGGCCGCTGCGAGCGCCCCGATCACGAGTACGGGAGTCGCCTCAACGCCTCGAGTTCCTGCTGCAATACCGCACGTGCGGCTTCCTTGTTCATCGCTCACCGGCACGGGAAGGGAATGCGTATCGTGACGTTGCTGCCCTTCATGCCTTGGCGCCAACAGTTCGCGTGAGAATGGCACATGTCGCGGGTTGACGGCCAACCGAAGTGGTGGTGAGCAGGATGGATCTTGACGTTGCGCCACATGGGAGGCCTGCTTCGCCCCCCCTCGCGCCGCGGTTTGACTTCGCGCGCGCAGCCTCAGTATAGTCGCGGCCTCACCAAAGGAGCCCCCCATGGAGTCCAAGACGCGGGTCGTCAACGAGGCAGTCCTGGAGAAGACCGTCCGCCGCTGCCGCGAGCGCGGCGTGCTCATCCCCACCTTCGCCGAGCAGCGCGATCCCAGCAAGGTCCCGGAGCCGGTCAAGCGGAAGCTCAAGGGCATCGGGATGACCGACGTCAACCCGCTCAACCTCTTCCGCATCTCCTGGAAGAACGAGCCCAAGGACCAGGGCGGCCTCTTCAATCGCGGCAACTGGATCGAGTTCCCGTCGTCGCTGACGGGCGTCTCGGCCCGCATCATCGGGCTCGTCGGCAAGCACTTCCCCATCGGCGCCCACAAGGTCGGCGCCGCGTTCGGCTGCCTCGTGCCGCGCCTCATGTCGGGCGAGTTCGACCCCGAGGTCAACAAGGCCGCCTGGCCGTCGACGGGCAACTTCTGCCGCGGCGGCGCCTTCGACAGCGCGCTGCTCGGCTGCAAGGCCATCGCCATCCTGCCCGAGGGCATGTCGAAGGAGCGCTTCGACTGGCTGCGCGCCATCGGCACCGACGAGATCATCGCGACGCACGGCACCGAGTCGAACGTCAAGGAGATCTACGACAAGTGCTGGGAGCTGCGGAAGCGCGGCGACGTCTTCATCTTCAATCAGTTCGAGGAGATGGGGAACGCCGCCTGGCACTACACGGTCACCGGCGGGATCGTCGAGGAGATCTTCGAGCAGGTCAAGCAGCCGAACAGCCGCCTCGCGGCCTACGTCTCGGCCACGGGCTCGGCCGGCACCATCGCCGCGGGCGACTACCTGCGCACGAGGTACCCGCACCTCAAGGTCCTCGCCACCGAGGCGCTGCAGTGCCCGACGCTGCTGCGCAACGGCTGGGGCGCGCACCGCATCGAGGGCATCGGCGACAAGCACGTGCCGTGGGTGCACAACGTCCGCAACACCGACATGGTCGCCGCCATCGACGACGAGCAGTGCATGCAGATCCTGCGCCTCTTCAACGAGCCGGCCGGCCACGCCTGGCTCGCGCAGCACGGCATCAGCTCGGACCTCGTGGCGCAGCTCCCGCTCGTCGGCATCTCCGGCATCTGCAACGTCATCGCCGGCATCAAGGCGGCGAAGTTCTACGAGATGGGCCCGCAGGACGTGATCCTCGCGCCGCTGACGGACTCGATGGCGCTCTACGGCTCCCGCATCGAGGAGCTGCGCCAGGAGCACGGCCCCTACACCGCCGAGAAGGCGGCGCAGCACTTCGCCCGCTACCTCGAGGGCACGCGCGAGGACGGTCTGCGCGAGCTCGGCTACTGGGACCGCAAGGCCCTCCACAACCTCAAGTACTTCACCTGGGTCGAGCAGCAGGGCAAGGACTCGCGCGAGCTCGATCGGCTGTGGGACCCCGACTTCTGGACCGAGAGCTTCGCCCAGGTCGAGGAGTGGGACAACCTCATCAAGCAGTTCAACGAGCGCACGGGCGTCCTCAAGACGCTCGCCTAGCCTCCAACGACGACGAGGAGAAACCTCATGTCACTCGGCCAGAACAAACTCGCCATCCTCGCGGTCGGCGGCAACTCCCTCATCCTCGACGAGAAGCACAAGTCGGTCCAGGACCAGTACGACGCCGCCGAGCAGACCTGCAAGCACATCGCGGGCCTCATCGAGCGCGGCTTCCGCGTCGTCATCACCCACGGCAACGGCCCGCAGGTCGGCTTCATCCTGCGGCGCAGCGAGCTCGCGCGCAACGAGCTGCACGAGGTGCCGCTCGACTCCTGCGGCGCCGATTCGCAGGGCGCCATCGGCTACCAGATCCAGCGCGCCATGTACAACGTGACCCGCGGCTGGCCGAAGCACCCGACCGTCGCGACCGTCGTCACCCAGGTCCTCGTCGACCGCGCGGACCCGTCGTTCCAGAAGCCGTCGAAGCCCATCGGCTCGTTCATGCCGAAGGAGCTGGCCGAGTCGCACCGCGACAAGGACGGCTGGAACGTCGTCGAGGACGCCGGCCGCGGCTACCGCCGCGTGGTCGCCTCCCCGCGCCCCAAGAAGATCGTGGAGCTCGAGGCCATCAAGCGCCTGCTCGAGGCGAACATCGTCGTCGTCGCCGTCGGCGGCGGCGGCATCCCCGTCATCGAGCGCGCGGACGGCACCCTCATGGGCGCCGACGCGGTCATCGACAAGGACCTCGCGACGAGCCTGCTGGCCCAGCAGCTCGAGGCCAACGTCTTCATCGTCTCGACCGCCGTCGAGAAGGTCTACATCAACTTCAAGAAGCCCGACCAGAAGGCGCTCGACACGATCACGCTCGCCGAGGCCAAGAAGTACCTCGCCGAGGGCCACTTCGCGCCGGGCAGCATGAAGCCGAAGATCGAGGCCGTGATCGAGTTCCTCGAGGGCGGCGGCCAGGAGGCCATCATCACCGACCCGCCGCACCTCGTCGACGCCGTCGAGGGCCGGACCGGCACGCGGATCGTGAAATGACGGTCGCCGGCAACGCCACCTCGCTGCGCTGCGTGCACTGCGGCCACGAGGACCCGATCGCGGACGGCGTCTACGTCTGCAGCGCCTGCGGCGGCAACCACCAGGTGCAGTACGACCTGGACGCCGTCAAGCGCACCCTCACGCGTGAGGCGCTGGCGAAGAACGACGACCGGACCATCTGGCGCTACCTCCCGCTGCTGCCGGTGGCGGCGCGGCTCGAGGGCCCGCCGGTGGGCTGGACGCCGCTCGTCCCCGCGCCGAAGCTGGCCCAGGCGCTCGGCCTGGCCCAGCTCCTCGTCAAGGACGACGGCCGCAACCCGAGCGCGTCGTTCAAGGACCGCGCCTCGAGCGTGGCGCTGCTGCGCGCCCGCGAGACCGGCAAGGACCTCGTCACCGGCGCCTCGACCGGCAACGCCGCCTCGGCCACCGCGGTCCTGGCGGCGGCGATGGGCATGAAGACCCGCATCTTCGTGCCCAAGACCGCGCCGCGGGCGAAGATCGCTCAGCTCCTGACGTTCGGGGCCGAGGTCCTCGCCGTCGAGGGGACCTACGACCAGGCCTTCGACCTGTGCCTGGCGGCCACGCGCAAGTTCGGCTGGTACAACCGCAACACGGGCTTCAACCCCTACACCCGCGAGGGCAAGAAGACCGTGTCGTTCGAGCTCTGCGAGCAGCTGCACTGGGAGGTGCCCGACCTCGTCGTCGTCCCGGTCGGCGACGGCAACATCATCTCGGGCGTGTGGAAGGGCTTCGTCGAGCTGCACGCGCTGGGGCTCATCCCGCGCCTGCCGCGGCTGCTCGCCGCCCAGGCCGAGCACTCGAACGCCATCGTGCAGGCCGCGGCCGGCGACGGCGTCATCCGCGAGGTCTCGGGCGACACCGTCGCCGACTCGATCTCCGTCAGCATCCCGCGCGACGGCGAGGCGGCGGTGCAGGCCATCCGCGAGTCGCACGGGTTCGGCGTCGCCGTCCCCGACACCGCGATCCTCGCGGCCATCCAGGAGGTCGCGCGCGGCGCCGGCGTCTTCGGCGAGCCCGCGGCAGTCACCGCCTGGGCCGGCCTCAAGGAGGCCGTGCGCCAGAAGCTCGTCGATCCGGCGTGGCGCATCGTCATGCTCAACACCGGCAACGGCCTCAAGGACGTGGCCTCGGCCATGAAGGTCGCCGGCGAGCCGCGCCTGATCGCGCCCGATCCCGAGGTGCTGGACACACTGTTCGCGGCGTAGCGCCCCGGGCCGCCGCCGCCTATTCATACCGACCCTATCGAGGAGAGAGCCATGAGAAGCTTCGCCGGTCGTGACATCCTGTCGCTCAAGGACTTCGAGCGCGACGAGTACTACCGTGTGTTCGAGGCGTGCGACGAGCTGGCCCCCATCGCCAAGAGCCGCCGCAACGTCGACATGTGCAAGGACAAGACGCTGGTGACGGCGTTCTACCAGCCGTCGACGCGCACGCGCCTCGCCACCGAGGCCGCCATGCACCGCCTCGGCGGCCACGTCACCGGCTTCGCCGACCCCAAGATGACCCGCGCCGGCGACTTCTACCAGGAGTCGATCAAGGACACGGTGCACATGCTGGAGTACTACGGCGACGTCATCGCGATGCGCCACTTCCAGATGGGCGCGCCGGCCGAGGCCGCGTCGTTCTCGTCGGTGCCGGTGATCAACTGCGGCGACGGCTGGGGCGAGCACCCGACCCAGATCCTCACCGACCTCTACACGCTGAAGAACGAGCTCGGCACGCTCAACGGCATCCGCGTCATGTGCGTCGGCGACATGCGCATGCGCACGATGCACTCGATCGGCTACGCCGCGACGCAGTTCGACATGACGCTCGATCTCGTCTTCCCGCCCGACATGGGCCCGAGCGCCGAGTGGGAGGAGTTCATCACCAAGCGCGGCGGCCGCATCAACAAGTGGAAGTCGGTCGAGGACTGCATCGACAAGGCCGACTGCTGCGTCATCGAGCCGGTCGTCCAGGCCGACTACACGAAGGCGCGCCAGGAGGCCGACGCCAAGAAGGGCCTGACCCCGGTCGAGTACAAGGTCACCTGCGAGCTGCTCGCGAAGAAGGCGAAGAGCGACTTCGTCGTCCTCCACTCGCTGCCGCGCATGGACGAGCTGCCGATGGACGTCGACAGCACGCGCCACGCCCGCTACTGGATCGAGGCGTTCAACGGCGTCGTGTGCCGCATGGCGCTCCTCGCCCTCGTCCTCGGCAAGCTCGAGTAGCCAACCTCTCCCCCCGCGCCGCACCGCATCGTTCCCCGACGCACTGCATTACGGTCCCCTGCCCCGCGCCATCGTCGCGACGGCGGAGCTCCGTCTGCCCGCCGCCGGCATCCAACCCGCTGGGTGGCGGGAGGTGCGTGATGCGGGTGCTGAAGCACGTGATCGACGGGCGCGAGATTCACCGGATCGGGGTCGAGACCACGATCCTCGACGCCGCCCGCCTCATGACCGAGCACGGGATCAGCTCGCTGCCGGTCGTCAGCGGCGAGCGGCTCGTCGGCATCATCACCGAGCGCGACCTGGTCCAGCGCGCGCTGGCGCGCCGCCTGGACGCGGAGCGGACGCCGGTGGCGGAGATCATGAGCCGCGGCCTGGTCTACGCCTCGCCCGAGGACACCTACGAGGACGCGCTCGGCCGCATGAAGCGCCACCGCGTGCGCCACCTCCTGGTCGTCGATGGTGCGCGCCTCGCGGGCGTGGTCTCGATGCGCGACCTGCTCATCCTCGAGGCCGCTGACCGGGCGGACGAGGTCGAGCTGCTGACGGCCTACATCCACGCGGTGCCGCCCGACCTGCAGCCGCTGGACCTGAGCGAGCTGCGTTAGGCCGTACCTACCGCACCCCGAAGACCTCGACCTCGCGCTGCTTGCCCTTGAGCCGGGCCGCGCCCAGCGGCTCGCACCCGGCGCGCCGCGGCTCCGGCAGCAGGTCAACGACCGCGCGGCTCACGATCACGGGAAACCCCTTCTCCTTCGTCAGGGTCTCCAGGCGCGCCGCGGTGTTGACGGCGTCCCCGATGACCGTGAAGTCCTTGCGCTCGGCGCTGCCGATCGTCCCCTGCACCACCTCGCCGTGGTGGATGCCGATGCCCACGGCGATGGGCGGGATGCCCCGCCGCGCCCAGCCGGCGTTGAGGTCGGCGAGGCGGCGCTGCATCTCGCCCGCCGCGTCGAGGGCCGCGGTCGCCGGGTTCGGCAGGTCGATGACGCCGCCGAAGACGGCCATGATCGCGTCGCCCACGAACTTGTCGACCACGCCGCCGTTCCCGGTGATCGCGGTCACCATCGCGTCGAAGTACTCGTTGAGCTGGGCCACGAGCGCCTCGGCGTCCGCCTCCTCGGCGCGGGTCGTGAAGGAGCGGATGTCGGAGAACAGCACCGCCACCTGCCGGCGCTCGGCGATGACCCCGAGCTTGTCGCGGATGATCCGCTCCTTCACCTCGGGGCTGACGAACTGGCCGAAGAGCCGGCTCAGGCCCTGCTTCTCGCGCTCCTCCTGCAGCGCGCGCACGACCAGGCCGCGGGCGGTGGTGGCCAGCGCCCCGACGAGGTAGCCGCAGGCGATCATCATGGTCGTCTTGAGGGCGTAGATCGAGCCGCTGGTCAGGTCCTGCAGGGCCGCCGCGTCCGGCGCGCCGACGAGGGCGAGCTTCGGCGCCGCGAGCAGGTAGCAGCCGAAGTACTCGGCCGCGGCGACGAAGCCCGCGAGGCGGGGCAGCCGCTGGTCGAAGAAGAAGCCGGTGACGACGATGACGACGAAGTAGAGGAACGAGAAGGGCCCGGTGATGAAGGTCGCCGCGCCCCAGGGCATGACGGCGTGGGCCGCGAGGAAGAAGAGCGTGGGCAGCGACACGAACGGCAGCATCAGGGCGTGGATGAGCCCGCCCTCGAGCCGGCGCGCCCGCGCGGCGAGGTAGAGCAGCGCCGAGTAGCCGCCGGCGACGAGGGCGAAGAGGGCGGCCACCTGGACGTCGCGCAGGATCCGCAGCGCCATCAGCAAGAAGACGAGCAGGCCGGAGGCGACGCCCAGGATGGCCGCGACCATCGCCCCGCGCTGCAGGGCGCGGTTGGCCGCCTCCGTCACGACGCGCTGGATGAGGCGGCGGTCCTCGTCCGTCGGCGGTGCCGCCGCGGGCGGCTCGCGTCCGGCGGCGCTCATGCCTCGCCCGGCCTCTGCGAGTACATCGTGCGCGTCGTCGCCCCCATGAGGCGCACCGCGGCGCGGCGCGGCAGCAGCCGCTGCATGAAGAACGCCGCCACGCGGTTGCCGAACCCCGGGATCACGCTCGGGCGGCGGCCGAGCGCGGCGAGGGTCGCCGTCACCACCGGCCCCGGGTCCATCACCGGCGCGAGCTTCGACTCCACCTTCGTCGTCGCGAGGTAGCCGGGGGTGCGGGTGGCGCCGGCGCACGAGGCGAGCACGTCGACGCCGGCGGCGCGCAGCTCGTCCCACAGCCCCTCCGCGAGGACGAGGTTGTAGGCCTTGGTGGCCGTGTAGTGGGCCAGCAGCGGGCCGCCCTGCAGGCCGGCGAGCGAGGACATGAGGACGATGCCGCCGCGGCCGCGGGCGCGCATCGCGCGGCCGAGCGCGTGCGCGAGCACGGCCGGGGCGCGGCAGTTGACGGCCAGGACCCGCTCGTGGTCGGCGAGCGGCCGGTCGAGGAACGGCCCCATCGGCGCGAAGGCGGCGTTGTGCACGTAGAGGCCGATCGCGAGGCCGTCCGTCGCCGCGGCGACCGCGGCCGCGAGGTCGGGGCGCGCGAGGTCGAGGACGAGCGGCCGCACGAGGACCGGGCTCGCGGCCCGGATCTCGGCCGCCACGGCCTCGAGCTCGGCCGCGCGCCGCGCCGCGAGGACCACGTTGAGGCCGCGGGCGGCGAGCTGCCGCCCGAACTCGGCGCCGAGCCCCTCGGAGGCGCCGGCGACGAGCGCCCACGGGCCGTAGCGCCCGGCGAAGCCGGGGCCGGCGGTCACGGGCAGAGCTCGAGCCGCAGCCACTGCATCCGGGTGTGCGCGTCCATGGCGACGTAGAAGTCCCAGGCGAG
>DASXVK010000484.1:0-19864 GCA_036504295.1 Polyangia bacterium | reverse complement strand
TTCCGGAGGGGCCACACCCGATCCCATCCCGAACTCGGAAGTTAAGCCCTCCAGGGCCGATGGTACTGCACGAGAAATCGTGTGGGAGAGTAGGACGCCGCCGGAGTTAATGAAGGCCCCCAGGGTATCACCCCTGGGGGCTTTCGCTTGTCCGGGGCCCGGCCGCCCGCGCGAAAGAATCCTTGTTCTGCTCGGCCGATCCATGTAGCTTTGGGGACGGGAGGATGGGCATGAACCGTATCCTGTGGCCGACCATCGTCGCGGCGGTTGGAATTCTGTTCGTGCCCGCGCCGGCTCGGGCCAGCTGCGAGCTCGTGCTCAATACGCCCTATGGCGGGCCCTACCGCATCTCGTGCGCCTACGACTGCGAGAACACCTACAACAGCTGGAGCGCCGCCAAGGGGTCCGTCATCGCGACCAGGGCGGGCACGAGCTCGGTCCTCTCCCCGGTGTTCTACGCCGTCGGTGAGCACTGGAGCCATTCATCGACCGCGTTCAGCAGCAGCTACGCGCTGCAGAACACCGCCGCCAAGCCGTCGTCTTCCGACAGTCCCACCAGCATGCCGCCGATCGACTCGGTCCAGCTCGCCGGGGGCTGGCCCGGCGGCCAGGGGCAGAACGTCGCCGGCTGGTGGATGTCCGTGTTCAGCAACCTGGCCGACTCGGCGTACTACAAGGGCTCGCTGTCTGGCTCGCGCTCCAACAACACCGGCTGTCCCAACTGCGTCTGCACCTACTGGCCCTGGTGGTCGCTGAACTGCGTGACGTGGCAAGAGAACAAGGCCGCGGACATGGCCGACTGGATGTGGTGGACCGAGCCCTACTCCTACTACTCCAACTGGCACCCGGGGTTCCCCTACAACACCTGGTTCTACAAGATGGGCACCGTCGAGAACCCGGTCAGCTGGATCAAGTACGACCCCTCCGGCTTCATGTACGATAACTGGGTCGAGCTGGGGGGGATCTACGGGAACTACGGGGGCCAGGTCTGCTCGACGTACCTCGCCTACTCCTGGGCCTCGCGCGGCTTCACGCCCGTCATGTACAAGTACTACTCCTATCGCCAAGGCTGCACCGCCGCGGGCGGGCTCGGGGCGCGCGTCTACGAGGAGTGCATGGGGACCCAGCTCGGATTCTGGGAGTCGATCGGCTCGGCCATCTTCGATCCGGCGGCGAAGGTGAACGCCTGCAAGCGCGCGGAGAACCAGATCATCAACTGCTTCACCTACGGCGGCAGCTACTGCAACAACGACACGAGCGGCCCCTGGACCAGCACCTGGAACCTGTACACCTGCGACGAGGCGAACTGCCCCGGCGGCTCCTGCAGCCAGCCGCGCTCGATCAGCCCCAACACCCTCATCTGGGGCAACGACTGGTACGGCGCCCCGACCACCTGGCACACCGGCTCCTACAACACGCTCTACATGAGCTCGCCCTGGGCCGCGAACTGCGCATACTAGCGATCTCCATACATGCCTGACGCTCAACCGCGCCGGCGAAGGCGGGCGCTCCTGTGGGGGCTGGCCGTCCTCGCGCTGCTCCTGCTCGCGCTGCTCCTCTTCCCGCGCCGCAAGCCGCCGCCGGCCGTCGCCAGCGAGACGCCCGCCGCCGCGGCGCATCCTACGCGCGGCACCGCGTCGCGCGGCGGCAGCGCGCCGGCGGGCGCGCTCGCGGGCGTCCCGATCATCGACGAGATCACCCTCGAGAAGTCGGAGGTGTGCGAGGGCGAGGAGAACCTCGTCTCGGTGCGCGCCCACATGCCGGGCGGCGTCGGCGACGCGCAGCTCAACTACCTCGTCGGCGGCGAGCCCGGGCAGAGCGTGCCGGTGTTCGCCTGGCTCCCGCACGGCACCGAACCGCGCCCCCCCAAGATGGTCGTGGTCTACGGCCCCAACGAGTCGATGACCACGGCGCCGGTGCCGCCCTACGAGGTCAAGCCGTGCCAGCCGTCGCGGCGCTTGCACGTCACCGCGCGCCTGCTCCCGAACACGGTCGCCGAGTACGAGATCCAGGCGCTCGTGCGCAACGTCACGGCCGGGGATCGCTTCAAGCCCGTCCGCTATCTCTGGGAGTTCGGCGACGGGACCCGGTTCGAGAGCGAGAGCGAGTGGGTGCGGCACGACTACACCCTGCGACCGCAGACCACGCTCTACAGCTGGTTCCTCCTGCGCGTCGAGGCGGTGAGCGCGAGCGGCGAGCGGGTGGTGGGGCGCAAGGTGCTCACCATGATGAACCACGGGGTGGCCGAGGAGCTGCGCCGCGGCGTGATCCTGATCCAGGCCCGGCTCACCCCCCGCTACTCCGAGCCCTCCCCCGACGGCAAGGCGCGGCACCAGGTGCTGCTGTTCCATCACTACACCGCGGCCGCGGTCATCATCGACCGGGTGGTCGCGTCGATCCAGGACGGGTTCCCGGACAAGCCGCCCGTCGAGGGGGGCAAGGAGCTCGTGCCGGAGGAACCCCCGCGGCGGGAGGAGACGCACGACCCCATGGCCATCCTGCGTCTCGACCGCGTGCCGGCCGCCGGCGTCGAGACCCAGGTCGCGCTCGACTACAAGGCCCAGCCCAAGGTCAACTTCATCACGTACGAGATCTACGGCCACACCGAGGACGGCAAGCCCGCCGAGGGCAGCTTCACGATCTTCCAGCCGCGCCCGCCGCTCAAGCGCGGCAGCGGCGTCCGCCTGGCGGACCCGGTGCTCGCCGCCAAGATCCAGGTCGCCCAGCAGGTGCTCGATCGCCAGCAGATCACGGACGACGACATGGCCCGCCTCGAGAACGCGGGGGTCTTCGTGGGCTTCGAGCAGGCCCTGAACGAGGCGCGCGTGAAGGCGGGGCTGCCGGCGATCCCTCCGCGCGACGAGCACCTCGGCCCGCCGATGGTGGGCCACGGGCAGCCCGCTCCGGGAGCTCCGCCGTCAGGGCCTCCGCCGGGCGCGCCCGCGCCGCCGCCGTAGGCCCGCCCGCCCGCCGGGGGCCGCCGCGCGGCGCGCTCAGCGGGACTTCAGGCGCCTGAGCGCGCGCTCGCACTCGCGCGCGATCCGAGGATCCTCGCGGTCCAGGCCGCGCCAGCGCCGCCGCGTGAGCTCGAGGACCGCGCGCGCCCGCGGATCGCCGATCGCGCCCAGCGCCGTCACCGCCTGGTGGATTTCGCCGTAGACCCGGCGCCGCAGCTGCGTGGCCGCCGCGTCGGGCTCGCGGTTCCACCAGCCGTGCGGCAGGCGCTGACTGGCCCAGAACCGGTCGTGCTCGGCCAGGAGCTGGATCAGCAGTGGCACGGCGTCGCCGTAGTGGATGGCGCCCCACACGCGGATGATGTCCGTGCGCGCCGCCGCGTCCGGCGGCTGCGTGAACAGGGGCAGCAGGGCCGGCCCGGCCGGTGGCCCGCAGGCGATGAGGGCCTGCTCGGCCTCCGGCGACGAGCCGAAGCGGACTCGCCGTACGAAGTAGGACGCCAGGCGCTGCGCCCGGACCGCCGGATCGGGGATGCGCTGGATCCGCAGGATCTGCCGGTGATCGAGGTAGCGTTGCGCCCGCTCGACGGGGGCGGCGCGGCCCTGCAGCGCCGCGCTCACCGCGGGCTCGGGCTCCTTCGTGAGATAGGCGCGAAAGTACGCCTCCCACCCGAGGGGCTGCAGGTCCTGCGGGTCCACGATGCCGAGGTCGCGAGCGTCCCGGTGATGCCGCAGGAACCACAGGTTGTCCGCGGCCGCGTCCGCGACGAGCGGCTCGACGCTGTCGGTGCCGCTGCCGGTGTCGACGATCGCGATGCGGTCCTGGGGGTAGTCCAGGCGGCCCCGCCGCACGTCGAGCATGAAGCCATCCCGCTCGATGCGGCCGCCGACCACGGGATCGAGCCCGTAGTGGATCACGACGGGGATCTCGGGTCGGGTCAGCGCCCCCTTGAGCACGCGGGTGACCCGCAGCGTGGCGTGATGCTCCCAGCTCCGGCCCTGCTGTGGCCGGCGCGCGTGCGGGACGTAGCGGACCGAGCCGGGGGCGAGCCGGCCCACCACGATGAGCTCGGCCCGCTCGACGACCGTGACGTCCTCGTAGCGCGGGCGCGGCCAGCCGAGGGCGGCGAGCGGCAGCAGCAGGATGGACAGGGTGAGCCATCGTCCCATGTGACGACCTCCGAAACCGGTGGTGCCGTCATGGAGGGCCCTGCAACTGTCGCACCAGGCGAGCGAGGGTGGACATCACTGCGCCGCCGCGTGGATGCGCGGGCTCCCGGCCGCCGCGATTCGACGATTGGTGGAGCGCCTCTACGGCGAGCGTGCGGCGCGGCGAAGCGCGGGCACGTGCGCTGGACCGGATCCCGCGGCGCTCGCCGGCATGTCAGACCCTCGCGCCATGCTGGGTCACGTCGGCACGGTCGGTGGGTCAGCGCAGGGGGCGGCGCGCACGCCGGGAGCGACGACCGGCCGCAGGAGGGGGTTCCATGCGTTGCGAGGTCGTTTGCGTGGTCGCATTGGGGTGGCTCCTGTCGGGGTGCGGGGCGGCGACTCGCGCCGCGGGCCCGCCCGCGGCGGCGCCGGGGCCGGAGGCGGCGGCGCCGGCGCCGCGCCCCACGCTCGAAGACGAAGTGCTCGCGGCGCTGGGCGCGGCGGTCGCGGCGCACGATGCCGATCAGGTCCCCGACGAGGTCAGCGTCGTGGTCCGCGGGCGTCGGTGGGCGTGCCTCTCACGCCCCCTGCTCCAGCTCAGGCGCGGGGAGGTGAGTCGCGGCACGATCCTGACGGTCTACCTCCGCGAGCTGGACGAGCAGCCCGTCAAGACCATCGACCTCGACGCGCCACCCGGGGCGCGCCCGGCGGTCGGCGGGCGGCGCTGACGAGCGTGGCTCGCGGGGGCGGCGCCTCAGCAACAACGAGGCTCGCGGGGGCTCGCCTCAGGCGGCGCGGACGACGTGGTAGGTCTTCTTGCCGGTGCGCAGCAGGAGCGTGCCGTCCGGACGCAGGTCGCCGGCGAGGAGGACGCGGGCGGAGTCGGTCGCGCGCGCGTCGTTGACGTAGACGCCGCCGCCGCCGATCAGCCGGCGCGCCTCGCCCTTGGACTTGGCGAGGCCGCAGCGCACGAGCAGGTCGACGAGCGGCAGCCCGGCCTCGAGCTCCGCGCGGGGGACGTCGGAGGACGGCGCGCCGGTCGTGTCACCGCCGCCGCTGAAGAGGCGCTGCGCGGCGTCGCGCGCCGCGTCGGCGGCCTCGGCGCCGTGCACCAGGCGGGTCATCTCGTAGGCGAGCCGGGCGTGCGCGGCGCGGTTCTCGGGCGCCGCGTAGTGCTGCCGCGCGAGGTCCTCGATCTCCTCGTGCGGGAGGAACGTCATGCTCTTGAGCAGCGCGACCACGTCGCGGTCGTCGGTGCGGACCCAGAACTGGTAGAAGTCGTAGGGCGGCGTGAGCTCGGCGTCGAGCCACACGGCGCCGGCCTCGGTCTTGCCGAACTTGACGCCCGCCGCGGTCGTCACGAGCGGGAAGGTGAGGGCGTGGGCGGGCTTGCTCTCGAGGCGGCGGATCAGCTCGATGCCCGCGGTGATGTTGCCCCACTGGTCGCTGCCGCCGATCTGGAGGGCGCAGCCGTGGGCGCGGAAGAGGTGCAGGTAGTCGGCGGCCTGCAGCAGCATGTAGCTGAACTCGGTGAAGGACATCCCCTCGTTCTCGTCCCCGCCCATGCGCATGCGCACCGACTCCTTGGCGAGCATCTGGCCGACGCGGAAGTGCTTGCCGATGTCGCGCAGGAAGTCGGTGAGCGGCCACGGCGCGAGCCACTCGGCGTTGTCGGCGAGCAGCGCGCCGCTCGGCCCCGGCGTGAAGTCGAGGAAGCGGGCGAGCTGACCGCGGATCCCCGCCACGTTGCGGGCGATGTCCTCGAGCGAGAGGAGCTGCCGCTCGATGGTCTTGCCGCTCGGGTCGCCGATGCGGCCGGTGCCGCCGCCGACGAGGGCGACGGGGCGATGGCCGAAGCGCTGGAACCATGCCAGGCCGATCATCGGCCGCAGGCTGCCGACGTGCAGGCTGCGCGCGGTCGGGTCGAAGCCGCAGTAGAGCGTGATCTTCTCGGCCGCGAGCTTCGCGTCGAGGTCGGGGGTGTGCTGCTCGATCAGGCCGCGCCACTTGAGCTCGGCGAAGACGTTGGTCTCCATGGGGGCACCTCGGGCCGCGGCGTGCGCCGGGCTACTTGGCGTAGTCGACCGCGCGGGTCTCGCGGATGACGGCGATGCGGATCTGGCCCGGGTAGCTGAGCTCGGTCTCGACGCGGTGGGCGATGTCCTTGGACAGGACGACCGCCTGGTCGTCGTTCACCTGCGAGTTCTCGACCAGCACGCGGACCTCGCGCCCGGCCTGGATCGCGTAGGCGCGCTCGACGCCGGTGTAGCTCAGGCAGATCTTCTCGAGGTCGTTGAGCCGCGTCACGTACGACTGCAGCAGCTCGCGCCGCGCGCCCGGACGCTGGGACGAGAGCCGGTTCGCGGCGTCCACGATGTGGTCGAGCACCGTCTGCTGGGGCTCGTCGGCGTGGTGCGCGCCGATGGCCTCGACGACCTTGGGCGCCTCGCCGTACTTCTTCGCGACGCCCGCGCCGACGACGGCGTGGGGCCCCTCGATCTCGTGGTCGATGGCCTTGCCGATGTCGTGCAGGAGGCCGGCGCGGCGCGCCAGCTTCACGTTGACGCCCAGCTCGCTCGCCATCACGCCGGCGAGGAAGCCGACCTCGATGGAGTGCAGCAGCAGGTTCTGGGCGTAGCTCGAGCGGTACTTGAGGCGGCCGAGGAGCTTGACCAGCTCGGGGTGGACGCGGTTCAGGCCGAGGTCGAAGACCGCCTGCTCGCCCGCCTCCTTGCACTGCTGCTCGACCTCCTCGGTGCACTTCGCCACGACCTCTTCGATGCGGGTCGGGTGAATGCGGCCGTCGGCGATGAGGCGCGTCAGGGCCAGGCGCGCGATCTCGCGGCGCACCGGGTTGAAGCAGGAGATGATGACCGCCTCGGGGGTGTCGTCGATGATGAGGTCGATGCCGGTCGCGGCCTCGAGGGCGCGGATGTTGCGTCCTTCGCGGCCGATGATGCGGCCCTTCATGTCGTCATTCGGCAGGGGCACGACGGCCACGGTCCGCTCGGCCACATACTCGCCGGCGTAGCGCTGGACGGCCGTACCGATGATCTTCTTGGCGCGCAGCTCCGCCTCTTCGCGGGTCGCGTCCTCGATCTTCTTGATCTCGACCGCGGCGGCCTTCTTCGCCTCCTCGGTGACCTGCTCGACCAGCTTCTGGCGCGCCTGCTCGGCGCTCATGCCGGCGAGGCGCTCGAGGCGCTGCTTGGCCTCGCCCACCAGCTCGTCGGCCTTGCGCGCCGCGGCCTCGGCGGCCTGCTCGCGGCCGGAGAGGGACTTCTCCTTGTGCCCGAGCTCGTCCTCCTTGGCGGTGAGGGCCGAGGTCTTGCGGTCGGCGTTCTCCTCCCGCTTCGCGAGAGCGTCCTCCTTGCGCAGCACCTCGGTGCGGCGCTCCTTGGTCTCGCGCTCGATGTCGCTGCGGGCGCGGAACACCAGCTCCTTGGCCTCGATCGCGGCGTCCCGCTTGATCGTCTCGGCCTCGGTCCGGGCCGCGTTCATGATGCTCTCTGCCTGGTCGCGTGACTGGTCCTTCTGGGACTTCTGGCGGGCCCGGTTGATTGCCAGGCCCACTCCGAATCCCACCACCAGCGCGACCACGGCAGCGATGACGATGCCCGCCATCGCTCAGCCTCCTTGTATGTGAACGGGCCCACCCCGGCGCGCGTACATGCCCCAACGCGTCGGGGTTTCTGCGGCCGCCGCGCAGCTCAGCGCGACGACAGGCCCGCGTAATGGCTCGAACATAGCACGATCTCGGGTGATTGCACGTACAGCGCCCAGCTCAGGGACCGGCCAGCGTGAGGGCAGCGCCTCGGACAGGCAGCGTCCTGCGTCGCTTCAACGTGATGCGGCGACGGTGGGACGCTATGTCTACCGGGGGTCAGCCCCGGCGGAAGGTGTCGTTGGTGCTGCTATCTCAACATCTGCCCGGCGGGCAAATGATTCACTCGGAAGCAAACCCCCCGCCGGAGCCGTGTGAGGCGTTTCCTCGAACCAAAGAACCGTTGGTCCTCGGAAGTGGGGGCCGGGAGGACGAGTTAGGCACGCCCGGCAACAGGCGCGCACACCGTCGGCCTGACCTGACCCCCGAAAATCGCGCGTTGGGTTCGGTCAACGCCCATCACGCGCCCGGCAGGGGAATCGTATGTTCACGCGTATCCCGGAGCCTTGGCCTCCTGTTCCAAGCGCTCGAGCGCGCGATGCACGCGCTCGCGGATCTTCTGCTTCATCTCCGCATGCGACCCCTGCTCGCGAAAGAGCTCATCCGCGATGGTCAGGGCCGCCAGGATCACGACCTGATGCGTCGACACGGTCCGCGTCGACCGCCTGGCGTCGGCGATCTTCTCGTCCACATACCGGGCCAGCGCGTTGACGTACTCTTCGTCGGCGTCACTCCGGATCGCGTACCGCTGGCCCGCAATCTCGACGCCTACCGAGCGCTTCACGTCCCTTTCGGTCCTCCGCGCTGCAGGCCTAAAAACCCTGGATCCATCATACTTCCTCGGATCGGGGTGTCAACCAGGAACGCCCCCCGTCGTCGATCCTTGACACCTCGCGACGGTGCTGCTACCAGGAATGCGCGGGGCGCATAGCTCAGCTGGTAGAGCAGCGGACTTTTAATCCGCTGGTCGAGGGTTCGAGTCCCTCTGCGCTCACGACGCACTCCGACCCCATCGTCTAGTTGGCCCAGGACGCTGGCCTTTCACGCCGGTAACGCGGGTTCGAATCCCGCTGGGGTCGCAAGAATCCGACGCGTCGCTCGAGGAGGACGCTGGCAAAGAGGCGGCTGCGCGGGACGACGCCGCCGCGCACGACGCCGCCGCCGCGCAGGACGCCGCTCCGCCACCTGCACGCGCGGCCGCGACGGGCGGATCGAGTCGTACGACCGCACGCCGTCGAGCGGCCGATGAGGCCGGCGCCGCCGGCGAGCCCCGCGGCGACCAGCACCTTGCCGCCCGGCAGGAGCGTCGCCGAGTGCACGGGGCGCGCGCCGATCATCGTGCCGGTCGCGGACCAGGTCCCCGTCGCCGGGTCGTAGAGCTCCGCGTAGTGCGGGCGCTGCTGGCGTCCTGACGTGTCCCCCTGTTGACAGCGCCGCGGCGGCGCGGTCCATTTCCCCCATGGCGCTCCGCGTCGCCCTCCTGTGCTCCGTTTGCGGGCTCCTCGCGCCCGCCGCCGGCCACGCCGGCGACACGTGGGACGCGCCGTTTCCGGGCGTGCGGCACCTGCACCGGACCACGGCCGATCCGCTCGAGGTCCACGCGCTCGAGATCGACCTGTGCCAGCCCGGCGTGAGCTTCCGCGCGACTCCGCCGCCGCCCGACCTCGGCAGCTACGCGGGGCAACACACGAGCGACTTCGCCGCCGCGCAGGGCGTGCAGGCCGCGGTCAACGCCGGCTTCTACAACACCGCCACCCACGTCCCGATCGGCCTCGCGATGGGCGACGGCGCGCGCTGGCCCGGCATCGCCGACGGGGACACGACGGGGCTCGTCGGCTTCGGCCGCGAGAACCAGCTGCTCCTCTCGTTCCCGGAGGAGGTGGTCTCCTCCCCGGCGCCCTTCGTGCGCGACGCGGTGTCCACGATGGGGGTGCTCCTGCGCGGCGGCCAGGTGGTCTACGACACGCTCATCGACCACTTCCCGACGCGCCAGCCGCGTACCGCGCTCGGCCTGTCGGCGGACCGGCGCACGTTCTGGCTCATCGTCGTCGACGGCCGCAGCGCCGACTCGATCGGCGTCACGACCGCCCAGCTCGGGCAGCTGCTGCTCGATCTCGGCGCGTGGGACGCGCTCAACCTCGACGGCGGCGGCTCGACCACGATGTGGCTGGACGGGCCGGGCGTCCTCAACGTCCCCTCCGACGGGACCGAGCGGGCGGTGGCCAACCACCTCGGCGTCTTCGCCGTGGACGCGGGCGACCAGCCGTCGCTCTGCTGCACGCCCGCGCCGGTCCCGGGCGCCGAGAGCGCGGAGTTCAAAGACGTGTCGCCGACGCACTGGGGGTACGGGGCGGCCGTGGCGCTGCACGCGGCGGGCATCACCGCGGGCTGCTCCACCTCGCCGCCGCTCTTCTGCCCCGACTGCCGGCTCAGCCGCGCGCAGCTCGCGGCCTTGCTGGTCCGGGCGCTCGGCGAGAGCGAGCTCCGGCCGGCCGCGCCGTCGTTCGACGACGTGCCGCCGTCGCACTGGGCCTTCGGCTTCATCGAGCGGCTCAGGAGCCTGGGCATCACCCAGGGGTGCTCGGCGAACCCGCCGCTCTTCTGTCCCGAGGAGAGCGCCACGCGCGCGCAGGTGGCGATCCTGCTCGCGCGCGCCCTCGGGCTGGCCCCGCTCACCCCCGGCGCGCCCACCTTCAGCGACGTCCCGGCCACGGACCCGGCCTACGGCTGGATCGAGCGCCTCCACGCCGAGTGCATCGCGGGCGGGTGTGCGCCGGGGCGGTTCTGCCCGGCGCGCGTCATCACGCGCATCGAAGCGGCCGCGATGCTGCAGCGCGGCTTCGGCATCGGCATCCCGGCCCGCTGCGCCGACGACGGCGGCGTGCCGGCCGACGCGTCAGCCCCCGACGGGCCGGCGGCCGACGCGAGCGGGCAGGACGCGGCCGCCGCCGGCGACGCCGCCGCCGACGCCGCACCGCCCGACGCGGCCGCCGGCGGTGACGCCGCCGCCGACGCCGCACCGCCGCCCACGCCCGACACCCACGTCGCCGGCGCCTGCTCCTGCAAGACCGGCGCGGGCGGCCGGCCGGGATGGGCGGTCGCGCTGGCGCTGCTCGGCATCGCCTTGAGGCGAACGCGCCGGCGCACCCGGCGGCGAGGCTAGCGGCGCCCGACTCACCGCGGATCGAGCGCGTCGAGGAGCGAGGGGCCGAACGCCTCGATCCGCCACCGCCGCAGCTCCCCGATGTCGAGCAGGGCCTCGAGCGTCCGGGGCGCCGCCTCGGCGAGGCGAACGATCAGCCGCTGCGGCAGGACGAGCGCAGGATCGAGGTGCAACCGCTCGGCCTCGCGGGCGCGCACGGCCTTGAGCGCGGCGATGCGGGCCCGCAGGTGGACGGGGACCCGGGGCCTCGGCGCGAGCTGCGGCAGCTCGGCCTCGGGCACCGCGAGCCCGCGGGCAACGGCTTCGAGAAGCGCGCGGGCGTGGCGTCCCACCCGGTGCGCCTCGGGCGCCTGCGACAGCTCCGCGGGGGTCCGGGGCGGGGTCGCCGCGAGCGCGAGCAGGGTCGCGCTCTGCAGCACCCTGAACGGCGGGAGGTCCGTCGCCTCCGCGCGTCCCTCGCGCCAGGCGTGCAGCTCCCGGAGCACCGCCAGCGCGCGCGGCGGGAGCGCGGCGGCGCCCGCGAGGCGCTGGTAGGCCTCGGGATCCTGGCGGCGACGGGCGGGCGGCAGCGCGGCGACCGCATCGCACTCCTCGCGCGCCCAGGTCATGCGCCCGGCGGCGAGGAGGCGCGCACCGAGGCGCTCTCCGAGGGTCACCAGGTGCTCGACGTCGGCGAGCGCGTAGCGCTCCTGCGCCGGATCCAAGGGTCGACGCGACCAGTCGTCCTTCTGCCCGCCCTTCGAGAGCTCGACGCCCAGCTCGGCCCGGACCGCCGCCTGCAGGCCGAGCTCCTGCATGCCGAGGAAGCGCGCCGCGATCATCGTGTCGAAGACGCCGGCGAAGGTGAAGCCGAAGTCCCGCTTCAGGGTCGTCACGTCGTAGTCGGCGCCGTGGAGCACCTTGACCACCTGGGAGTCGGCGAGCACGCGGCCCAGGGGCGCGAGGTCGCGCAGGGCGAGGGTATCGATGAGTCGCCCCGGCCCGCCTCTGGCCGCGAGCTGGATCAGGCAGACCTTCTCGCGGTGGTGGTAGAGGCTGTCCGACTCGGTGTCGAGCGCCAGCGCACGGCATCCGGCGAGGGTGCCGATGAGCTCGGCGAGCTCCTCGGTGGTGCGGATCCACGGCGCGGGCATCCGATACTCGTAGCACATGGGGCCGGCGGCGCCCTGGATGTCCGACGACCGCAGCCGCGAGCGCCTCCCGTTTGTGCCAAGATGCCGGCGATGAAGCTCGATGACCTTCTCGGCCGCTGCGCCCGGCTGAAGATCCAGCGCTTCGCCCCGCCGGGGGCGTTCCTCGCGGTCGGTGCCGAGGAGACCATCCCTCTCATCCGCCGCGAGATCCCCGCAGGAGCGACGGAGGGCGACGAGATCGAGGTCTTCGTCTACCGCGACTCCGAGCGGCGTCCGATCGCGACCACGCGCAGGGCGAAGCTCCAGCTCGGCGAAGTCGCCTTCCTCGAGGTGACGGCGACGAGCGCGTACGGCGCGTTCGTCGACTGGGGGCTCGCGAAGGAGCTCCTCGTTCCATTCAAGGAGCAGACCGCCGACCTGCGCGTCGGCTCGCGCTACCCGATCGGGCTCTATATCGACGCCACCGGACGGCTCGCGGGAACGATGCGGGTCGCCGAGATGCTCGACCTCACGAGGGCTCCCTTCAAGCGCGACGAATGGGTCCTGGGCGAGGCCTGGCGCGACGATCCCGCGATCGGTCTGTTCGTGATCGTGAAGCGGCGCTTCGTCGGTCTCGTCCCTGCGAGCGCGCCGCATGACCTCCCGCGCGGCGAGGCGGCGCGCTTTCGCGTGACGACCGTGCTCCCGGACGGGAAGATCGAGCTCTCCCTCCGCGGTCACGCGCACGAGGAGCTCGCGACGGACGCGGCGCGCATCCTCCAGGCGCTGCGGCAGCCAGACGCACCCCGCATCGGCGACAAGTCCTCGCCGGCGGACATCCGCGCGCTGTTCGGCCTCAGCAAGAAGGCGTTCAAGCGCGCGGTCGGTCGCCTCTTCAAGGATGGGGCCGTCACGATCGACGGCGACGGGTACGTCAGCGAGGTTGCTCAGTCCAACGCCTTGCGGAAGCGCAGGCCGGCCGCGGCCGTGCGCCCGGGTCATCCGCCACGAACCCCCCCGTGACCGACAGGTTCGCGAGCTGCCGGATCGTCTCCTCGGCGAGCTGCGCCGCGAGCGCGGTGTCGGCGTCGAGGCCGTCGGTCTGCGGGTGCCGGCCCGTCCGCGCGACGATGGACATGGTGGCGAGGCCGTAGCCGACGGGGTAGGTCGCGTGCGTGCCGTCGCTCAGGAGCTGCACGGACGGCCGCATGGTCTTGAGCTTCGCGAACATGAGGTGGTACGGGACCATCGCGGCGCCCCACGACCGGGCCTGCGCGTACGTCCCCTGCGACATGCTCTCCAGCATCGCGACCGCGGCGAGGCCGTCCGAGGGATCGGCGTCGGCGTGGCGATCCCAGATCTGGACCTGCAGGTCGGTCTGGGCGCCGGTGGCCGCGATCGTCGCGGCGTCGATCGCGTAGCTCCGGGCCAGCAGGACCCGGTACTGCTGCTGCTGGAAGTACGGGACGGCGTTGTCGAGGCACGCGGCGTCGAACGACTTGTATGGGTTCGTGTAGCCGATCTGCGTCCCCTGGGGGGTGTAGCCCGCCTGCGGCAGGATCTCGGTCATGCGATCGAACCAGATCTGCTCGGAGCTCGAGCCGGAGTCCATGAACCAGAAGTCGCCGCCGGCCGGGGCCGTCCGCAGCTCCACCACGCCGTGGAACGGCTCCTGGTAGTGGACGCGCGCCGCCTCGGTCGCGACCGTGTCGCGGGCGGTCGCAGCCAGCGGCGCCACCTCGTCCGCCGCGATGTCCAGCGGGCGATAGCTCGTCGCGGCCGCGTCCCGGCCGGTGAGCGTGCTGTAGAGGGTCGCCGCCGCCACGAAACTGTCGACGGGGCTGCACGGCCTCACCGGCACGAATCCGCCGTCGGCGCCGGGCGCCGCGGGTACGGGGATCGCCGCCCGAGCGTAGCCCGCCGGGGCGACGACCGCGCTCGTCCCGTTCGCGACCCGGTAGGCCAGCTCGCCTCGCAGGGCCGTGTCCGGCGAGGGGACCCCTGGCGCGTCATGACACGACCAGCTGACGAGCACGATCGGCTGCGCGCCGGCCGCCCGCGCGTTGCAGCCCAGCGCTCGCACCCCCTCGAAGTAGAGCTCCGGATAGTAGAGCGCGGCCGCGGCGTCCTCGAGCAGGACCACGTACGACCAGGGCTCGGCGAGCCAGGCCAGGCGCGCGTCACGCCCGTCCGGCTGGTAGAAGAAGTTCATGAGGGAGACGCCGCCGCCGCCGTCGCTCGTGCTGGCGGCCTCGACCGCGGGCGCCGTGTACGCCGCGTCGGCGGCGAGCATCCCCTGCAGGTAGGCCGCGAGCGGGAGCGCGATGTCCCCGGGGCCCAGGACCAGGATGCGCGGCGAGGCAGGCGGCACGGACGCGGGCGCGGCCGGGGGACAGTCGGTGCCGTAGAACCACGCGGCCGGCCCGGCGTCCCCGGCCGCGGGTGCGTCCCGGACGTCCGCGTCCGGCGCCGCGGCGTCGAGCGCGGCCGCGTCCTGCGGTCCCGCGTCCGTCGCGGCAGACCCGGCGTGGCTCTCGCAGGCGGCGACGCTGGCGGCCGCGACCGCAACGAACAGCCCCAGGCGGGCGTAGACGAGGAGACGGCGCTCGCGCACCACGAGACCAGAAGTATCACGCCGGCGCAGGCCGCGAAAGCCCGTCCCCCCGGTCCGCCGCCAGCCCGCGCCGTCAGCCCGGCACGCCGCGGAAGTAGTACCCGCGCCCGCGCGGCGGGTACGCCCACGTGCCGTACTCCCAGCGCCACGCGCCGCCGAACGGCGCCACCATCTGGCGCAGCTCGTCCTCGGAGTAGACGCGCAGCGTGCTCACCAGCCCGTCCCACACGCTGATCGCCAGCGCGGCCGGCGTGAGCCACGTGAGCGCCGCCTTGGCCAGGCGATCGCGCGGCGAGAGCAGCGGGTTCAGCAAGAGCGCAGGCAGCCCCGCGGGCGCGAAGTTCGCGAACTGCAGCGGGCTGCGCTCGAACGCCTCGGCCACGAAGATCCCCGCGCCGCGGCGCACCGCATCGGCCAGCGCCGCGGTGGCCAGCGCGGGCGGAAACTGGTGCAGCACGTTGATGATCGTACGCGCGCGCCCCGCGGCGAGCGCGGGCGGGATGCGCGCGGCGTCCACCGGCTCGGGGACGAAGTCGATCGCGCCGGCGCTCTCCTCGCGCAGCGCCGCCCACGCCGCCACGCGCGGGTGCAGGTCGGTGAGCAGGAAGCGGGGCGGCCGGCGACCGGCGCGCGCGATCTCGCGGGCCAGCACCCGCGCCGGCCCACCGCCTCCCGCCCCCAGATCGAGGACCTCCTTCGCGCCGGCGGCGTCGAGGAAGCGCTCGAAGGGCGCCACCAGCCCCTCGAGCACGCGCCCCCACTCCAGCGCGCGGCTCAGCGACTCCACCACCGTGTCGCGCACCGCGGCCGGCGCCCACGCCTGGTCGTTGAACTCGAAGAGCTGCAGGCGCGGCCACGAGAGCCGCGCGCGCGCGTGTCCGCGCTCCGCGCCGCTCACCGCGTCACTCGAGCGCCAGCAGCGAGTCGAGCGCGAGCCGGTCGAGCGCGGTCGCGCAGCCGTCGCCGACGGGCGTCGAGCCCGAGGTGGCGGTCGCGTCGGCGCCAAGGGCCGCGTCGACCGGCCCACTCTCGTTGCCGCCGCACCCGAAGACCAGCGCGGCGGAGGCGATCAACATGGCCCATCGCATGGTGGCGCGATTATACGCCGACGTCGCCCTCGTGCTCACAGCTGGGGCTTCGGCGTGACCCGCTCGCGGATCTCCTGGAGCACGGTGGCGACGAACACGTCGAGCGGCAGCGTCTCCTTGCGCTGCTGATCGTGGTAGCGCCGCAGGGTCACCGTGTTGGCGGCGACCTCGTCGCGGCCGATGATCGCCAGCACCGGGATCTTGCGCGTCGTGCCGTTGCGGATCTTCTTGTTGAAGCTGTCCGAGGAGTCGTCGATCTCCACGCGCACGAAAGCACGGAACAGCTGGTCGCGGAGGGTGTGGGCGTAGGGCAGCGCCTCGTCGCCGATGGGCAGGACGCGCACCTGCATCGGGGCCAGCCACAGGGGGAAGGCGCCGGCGAAGTGCTCGATGAGGAACGCGATGAAGCGCTCGTGGGTGCCGAGCGGGGCGCGGTGCAGCACCCAGGGCCGGTGCGGCTGGCCGTCCTGGCCCACGAACGTCATGTCGAACCGATCCTCGAGCGCGGCCATGGGGTCGACCTGGTTCGTGCTCGCGGTCTCCTCGCGGCCGACGACGTTGCGCACCTGCACGTCGATCTTGGGCCCGTAGAACGCCGCCTCGCCGCGCACCGCCTCGTAGTCGAGGCCGAGGTCCTGCATGGCCTCGACGCACAGGCTCTCGGCCTCGCGCCAGAGGTCCGGCCGCGGGATGAACTTGGCCGAGTTGTCGTCGGAGAGGCTCAGGCGCATGTGCCAGCCGTCGAACTTGAGCAGCTCGTAGTACCGCAGGTGGAGCTGCATCACCTTGATGAACTCCTCCTTGACCAGCTCGCGCGGGCAGTACAGGTGCGCGTCGTTCATGCACATGCCGCGCACCCGCAGCAGACCCGAGAGCTGCCCCGACTTCTCGAAGCGGTAGTCGTGGCCGTACTCGGCCAGCCGCAGGGGCAGCTCGCGGTAGGACCGCGGCCGCGCGTTGAAGATCTGGTGGTGCATCGGGCAGTTCATCGGCTTGAGGTAGAAGGTCTCGCGCGAGACCTGCGCGCCGCCTTCGTCCTGCTCGGTCACCGTCATCGGCGGGAACATGCCGTCCTTGTAGTAGGGCAGGTGGCCCGACTTGATGAACAGCTCCTCGCGCGTGATCTCGGGCGTGGCGACCCGCTGGTAGCCGTCGAGGAACTCGTACTCGCGCGCCAGCTTCTCGAGCTCGTCGCGGATCACGGTGCCCGCCGGCAGCCAGAGCGGCAGCCCCTTCCCGACGAGCTCGTCGATGTGGAAGAGGTCGAGCTGCGCGCCCAGCTTGCGGTGGTCGCGCTTGAGCGCCTCCTCGCGCCGGTGCTTGAAGCTCTTCAGCTCGTCGCGCGTGCGGAACGCCAGCCCGTAGATGCGCGTGAGCATCCGGTTCTTCTCCGAGCCCTTCCAGTACGCGCCGGCCACGCTGTCGAGCGCGAAGCCGTCGATCGGAATCTGGCCCGTGTGCTCCACGTGCGGCCCCTCGCAGACGTCGGTGAACGGCCCCGACGTGTAGAAGCTCACGGTGGCGACTCCGCGCTGCTCGAGATCCGCGAGCAGCTCGCGCTTGTACGGCTGCTGGAGCTGCTCGACGCGCTCCCCGGCCGCCCCGATGGGGAGGTCCTCGCGCACGAACGCGATCTTGCGCGCCAGCAGCTTGCGCATGCGCTTCTCGATCGCCGGCAGATCCTCCGGCGTCAGCTTCTGCTCCAGGTCGAAGTCGTAGTAGAACCCGTCCTCGACCGGGGGGCCGAAGCCCAGCGCCGTGCCCGGGTGCAGCTCGAGCACGGCCGCGGCCATCACGTGCGCGAGCGAATGGCGGATCCGGTAGAGCTCCAGCTCCGCGGGGGATAGGTGCTGGACCTTCGCGGCGATCAGTTCGTCTTCCATGATGCCGGGGTTGTACCACGCGCGTGGCCGCGGGCCGCCAGTTGTGCGCGCTGAGTAGTCGACCGACTTGATGACGCCCGGCACGACGAGGGCGAGCGCGAACACGAAGATGACCGCGCATGCCCGCAGGCTCACGGGCCGGACGGTGAAGCTCCGAGTGGCACCCCCATGTCGTCGTCGGTGGCCGACCGCCGGTAGGGGTCGCGCGCGTCGGCCCGACGGCGCCGGTCGCACGTGCTATCCTTCCGCGCGTCGCGCAGGCGATCAGGTCCTCCCCATGGCAGGCAAACAGTACGACGAATCCTCCTTCCGCGTCCTCAAGGGGCTCGAGCCGGTGCGCGAGCGCCCTGGCATGTACACCCGCACCGACAGCCCCGCGCACATCATCCACGAGGTGATCGACAACGCGGCCGACGAGGCGCTGGCCGGGTTCGCGAAGAAGCTGCACGTCACGCTGCACCTGGACGGCTCCATCACGGTCGCCGACGACGGCCGCGGCATCCCGGTCGGCCTCCACCCCGAGGAGGGCGTGCCGGTCCTGGTGCTGGCCTACACCCGGCTGCACGCCGGGGGCAAGTTCGACAAGCGCGAGGGCAACTCGGCGTACGCCTTCTCCGGCGGCCTGCACGGCGTCGGCGTGTCGGTGACGAACGCGCTCTCGACGCGCGTCGAGGTCGAGGTCAAGCGCGACGGCCGGATCCACCGCATCGACTTCGCCGACGGCGGCGAGACCATCGGTGAGGTCCGCATCGAGGGCGAGTGCGGCCGCCAGACCGGGACCTGCGTCCGCGTCTGGCCCGATCCGAAGTACTTCGAGTCGCCGCGCGTACCGCTGCACGAGCTGGAGCGCCTGCTGCGCTCGAAGGCGGTGCTGCTGCCCGGCGTGAAGGTGCGCCTCGACACCGAGCAGCCCGACGGCGGGACGCTGACCAAGACCTGGGCGTACCCGGAAGGGCTCGCCGGGTACCTGAAGGAGCTCGCCGGCGACCTCGAGGCGGTGGCGCCGATCTTCACGGCCGAGAAGTACGCCGGCAACGACGACCCGAGCTTCGTCCCGGGGGAGGGCGCCGCCTGGGCGCTGGCGTGGTACGACGCGGCGCTGCCGAGCGAGTCCTACGTCAACCTGATCCCCACGGTGAACGGCGGCAGCCACGAGTCGGGCCTGCGCGCCGGCGTCTTCGAGGCGATGAAATCCTTCATCGACCTCCACACCCTGCTGCCGCGCGGGGTGAAGCTGCAGCAGGAGGACGTCTGCGGCAAGATGACCTTCGTGCTGTCGGCGCGCCTCCTGGATCCGCAGTTCCAGGGCCAGGTGAAGGAGAAGCTGAGCTCGCGCGATGGCTTCAAGCTGGTCGCGGCGCAGCTCCGCGACCCGTTCGAGATCTGGCTCAACAACCACGTGGACGCCGGCAAGGCCATCGCCGAGCTGACGATCAAGCAGGCGCTCGCGCGGCAGAAGAACGCGCAGAAGGTCGAGAAGCGGAAGACCTCGGGCGTGGCGGTGCTGCCCGGCAAGCTGTCGGACTGCGAATCGGAGGACCTCGCCGAGAACGAGCTCTTCCTCGTCGAAGGCGACTCGGCCGGCGGCTCGGCCAAGATGGCCCGCAACAAGGAGACCCAGGCGATCCTGCCGCTGCGCGGCAAGGTGCAGAACGCGTGGGAGATCGACGCCGACCGCCTCTTCGCCAACGCCGAGATCCACGACATCGCGGTGGCGCTCGGCGTGGACGCGCACGCCGCCGACAGCGAGCCCGACCTGTCCAGCCTGCGCTACGGCAAGGTCATCATCATGTCGGACGCGGACGTCGACGGCGCCCACATCCAGACCCTGCTGCTGACGCTCTTCTTCCGGCACTTTCCGAAGCTGATCGACCGCGGCCACGTCTACGTGGCGCAGCCGCCGCTCTACCGCATCGACGTGCCGGCGCAGGCCAAGAAGCGCCCCGCCCGCCGCCTCTACGCCCTCGACGAGGGCGAGCTCGCGGCGATGCGCGAGCGCCTGGTCAAGGAAGGCTTCAAGCCCGACGCGATCGAGATCGGCCGCTTCAAGGGCCTGGGCGAGATGAACCCCGACCAGCTGCGCGAGACCACGATGGCCCCGGCCACCCGCCGCGTGCTCCCGGTGCACGTGCGCGGCGGCGCGCTCGAGGAGACGCTGAAGACGTTCACGCTGCTCATGGGCAAAGGCGAGGCCTCCGGCCGCCGCGCCTGGATGGAGGAGAAGGGCGACAGCG